>CAYGKE010000099.1:0-9619 GCA_964350465.1 uncultured Hyphomonas sp. | reverse complement strand
CTCGTGCCCCGCAGGCACCAAGAGGCGTTCGGGTTGAAGCACGACGCTGGGATAAAACTCAGTAAATACGCCCCGCGCACTCCAATGGGTCGTCGCTTCAAGATCGTCGAGCAGTCCCGCTTCCGCTAGCATCATCGACCCAGTGCAGACCGAGCAGACGATTGCCCCACGCTCGTATTGATCGCGGATCCACGCGACCTCTTCCGGCCACCGATCGACAGGACTGTCATCACCCACCAGCAGCAAATCGCTGACGATCACGACGTCGGAACGATGCGCTTCGCCAAATGTGTGATCAGGTACGACACTTACATTGTGCGACGTGCGCATCAGATCAGTCGTGGGCCCGACAATGCGCGGTGTGATCAGGCGCGTATTCGTTTTGACCCCGGTGATCTCGTACCAGAGGCTTCCCACGCAAGAGAATACTTCGTGCAAGCCATATAGAACGGCCGCTGAAACTTCGGGAACGGCGACAAGGCTTATCGAAACGGGCCGCGCTGGAGCTAAGGCAGGCATATTCAGCGTGTGGCACATTTGACCCGTTATTGTCAAATTCCAGCCTATCGTCTCTGGGGCTCGACATGCCAATTGTCTCTCAAACGAGCCCTTCCGATTTCTAAAGCGCTCACTGAAAGCGAGGACACAATGTTTGAGACATCAAGACGAAAATTGCTGGGCGCATCCCTGCTCGGAGCCGGATCTGTCGCGGCCGGACTAGGGGCCTGCACGACGGGTGCAAACCTGAAAACACGAGGAAACATTATGCTTGATCGCATCTCCAACGTCCCCAAAGGCCTTTTCGAAGCTGCAAATTTTCCATTAATTGAAGCCCTTCACGGACGCCGGTCACGCCGGTTCGCGCGCGGTGCATCCATACCGGGTGGTCCGCTCGCCTACGCGTCCAAGCACAAGCCTGCTCCGCTTACAGAGCTTGAGCAAATGCTCGTGCTGACTTCGGTTGCCGGGAATACAGGATGGTCGAACCTTATACCGTTCAACCGGCACTATACCCCAAAAATACCGAACTATGCCGGGGCAGCGGGTGGGCGCACATTTCCGTCCGCAGCCGGATTTCAGATAACCGAGTTCTTCTATACCGATGATGATGGCGTCTATTTCCTGCCAACCCGCGATATGCCATCCGTTGATGCGAAAGCGAGTAATGGCGAGACTGATCTTGGGGCCTATCTGGACGCGCACAAGGCGCGTATCGTCAAAATCGCCGATGGTCGCCTGAACATTCCGGCCCGGCCAGAGCATATGGAAATGCACAATGAATGGTGCTCCAATGTGCCGGGCAGCACGCTTATCATTCCTGTCGCCGATCTCGCGCAGCACGTCCTTATTTCGCTGTGCTATTTCGTTCAGAACGGTGTTTGCGTCTATGATGATGTGAACAATCGGCCAATCCCGGGCCTTGAGCGGTTTAACCACCTAATCGACACCGAGAATCCTTACCCGCTGTCCTATGTTGAGCAGGTCAGCCTGACCGAAGTCACGGTCGAATTATCCTGTGCCTGCTATGCGGGTGCACTGATGTTGCAAGCCATGGGGCTTGGCGGATGGATGTATGATGGTCTGAACCCGTTTAGTGTCTTGGGTGCCAGCGGTGATCCTGCTGTCCCCGGCCTGGGCTTTCGGTTTGACATGTTCGAAGGCAAGCCCTTGCCGCATATCACGGGATTGGACGGTATACTGGAAGGCCATTGCCAGCCGCATTTCGAAAACATGCGGGCGGCTGTCGAATCCGTGGTCGCCCGTAAGTTCGGTGCAGGTGGTCCGTTCAATGAGTCGACCCCAGGCCCATACAAGGAAAGCGACGCCGTGCGCAAAAGCGGCGCGCCGATCAATGATGAGTTCATCGATTGCGTGGCGACCATGGCGCAATACGTCCAGGACACATTCGGCCGCTTTCCCGCCACCGTGCCGGCTATGCACACGCTGATGTACCTGCAAGCTCATCAACTCGACACTGACTTTTACGACACGCATTTCGAGCCGGGCGCCTATCTGAAAACGCACGCGAATTACCAGCGCGATTGGACGTAACGCAAAGGCGGCGTGCGAACCAACTCACCGACTACTTTTGAAAGGAGGTCTTATGACCCGCACAACAACACATCATGCGACAGCGCTATACAGGCATGCCCAACCCCAGCTTGGTGGTGATCTTTACCTCACCGATGCCGGGCTTGAAACCGACATGGTCTTTAACCACGGCTTCGAATTGCCGGCCTTTGCCTCCCACACATTATTGGAGTCACAGAAAGGGCGCGATGCGCTGAGCGACTATTTCAGCGGATTTCTCACACTTGCGCGCGACGCCGAGTTGGGCATGATTTTGGACACCGGCGTATGGCGGGCTCAACGCCATTTTTCCGCTGAATTGGGCGTGCGGCCAGAATGCCTCGAACAAGTCAATCACGACAGCGTCGTATTCGCAGCCTCTTTGCGCGACGCCTATGCGAGCAATTCCAAACCCATATTGCTCAGTGGCTCAGTCGGCCCACGGGGCGACGCCTATGCGCCGGAAAACTGGATCACCGCAGATGCCGCGCAAGACTATCATTCCGAACAATTGGGCTGGTTAGCAGACACGGATGTGGATTTGATCACGGCCCTCACTTTTACCAGTGCGGACGAGGCCATCGGCCTGGTTCGGGCCGCTGCGGACGAAAACCTTCCCGTCGCCGTCTCGTTTACAGTTGAAACCGATGGGCGGCTGCCGACCGGGATGACGCTTGGCGACGCAATTGGCAAGGTTGACGATGAGACTGGTCGCGCCGCCCTCTATTACATGATCAATTGCGCCCACCCTTCGCATATCCTCTCCGGCCTGAATGGCGGCGATTGGACGGGTCGCATCAGGGGTTTGCGTTGCAATGCCTCAAGTCTCAGTCATGCCGAACTTGACGAATGCGAGACACTGGATGACGGAAATCCGGCCCAGTTGTCGCGCGAGTATGATGAATTGCTAACCGTGCTGCCCGCGATCAATGTCGTCGGCGGTTGCTGCGGAACAGACCTTCGGCACATTACCGCGATTGCCAATACATTAGCGCCACGCTTTCAACGTAAGACGGCATGGCTATGACTCGCAGAATACTCATACTCGCTTATGCCCTCGGTGCGTACACTCTGGCATTGGCAAGCCTCGTCTACATTATGGGGTTTCTTGCAAATGTCGGCGTACCGAAAGGTATCAGCGATGGTCCGCAGAGGGCAGCATGGCTGGCCGCTCTGATCGATGCAGGTCTGGTCGGACTGTTCGGTTTGCACCATTCGGTGACCGCTCGAACTTCCTTTAAGCGCTGGTGGACAAAGATCATCCCGCCGCCAATCGAACGCGCAACCTATCTCTATATGACTGTTATCATGACAGCTTTGCTCGTCATGATTTGGCAGCCGATCCCAATCACAATCTGGCATGTGCAATCTGCGCTGCCAGTAGCTGGAATATGTGCCGCTTATCTAGGTGTCTGGAGCCTGATGATCGCGGCAACATTCCATTTCGGTCATTTTGGCTTTTTTGGCCTGACGCAAGCCTGGGAAAGTTTCCGCAACACGCCTCCAAGGCACACGAGCATGACGGCCCGCTACCTCTACGCGCTCGTCCGCCACCCGATCAGTTTGGGTTGGATGATCGCCCCATTCATCGTGCCCCATCTAACGCTCGGCCATGTCGTCTTCGCTGTCGCAACGTTTGTCTACATCATGCTGGCGACGCCGTTTGAGGAGGCGGATCTGATCGAAGAGATCGGCGAGCCCTATATTAACTACCAAATACGGGTGCGAAGATTCCTGCCGTTTCCGAAGAGCCAATCATCTGTAGAGCATCCGGAGGAGGACAGATCATGATTGGGCTCTTCTTTGACACTGCGCTCATAGTTTTCGGACTGTTCTTTTTGTTCACGGGAGTCTCGAGTTTCAAAAATCCCGAAAAGTTTGCGCGCAGCCTCTCACTTGATGCGATTGGGCATTCCGGGCGCGTTGAGATACGCGCTCAGTACGGCGGCTTCTTTGTTGCTGCCGCGCTTAGTCAATTCGCCTATTTCGCAAACCTTAATTCAAAACCGACGGCGTTTCTCGTTGCCTTGATCATATTTGGCGGGCTGATTTTCGGTCGCGCCGCCGCTGCCCTGTTTAACCCCGAACGCGAAAAACTTGCGCCTATGATCCGTAACCTGATTTGGATCGACGCAGCTGGTGCCATCGTCTCGTTGTCGGGACTAATGATCGCCAAATAAGGAGAAAATCTATGACAGATCTTGCGGATACTATGCCGTTCACAAAACTGATGGGGGTTTCGATCACGAGTGCAAAACCGGAAAAGGTCGCAGGCGAACTTATGGTTCGCCCCGATCTCTGCACGAGCGGCGGCATTCTGCATGGCGGTGCCATCATGGCCTTTGCTGATGCGCTCGGCGCAATCGGAGCCTTCATGAACTTACCGGAGGGCGCTGCTGGCACGACAACAATTGAGAGCAAGACGAATTTCTTGAGCGCCGCCAAGGAGGGCACGCTTGTAACAGCCGAGGCCGTACCTGTTTCTATCGGACGACGGGTGTCGGTATGGCAAACAAGGATGTGGCGCGCTGATGGAAAGCAAATTGCGCTCGTGACGCAAACGCAGCTCGTATTGTGAGACGCGAACCAGGGGACAAAAGTAATGAAACTTGATGGTCGCCGCATTCTTCGATTCCACGCCATGGCTCTCATGGTCCTCACTCCTATTTTGACAGTGGTGGCATATATCGGTGGGTTCACCGGTGTTGGGCATTATGGCGGCCTTCAAGACAATCTAATGGCCATTTCCGGATTGGTGCAGGCTTATCCGCTTATGGGATTGATTGCGCTGGCGATGTGGATGGGCGCTGGCGAACGTAAGCCTTGGCGATTTAGCCTTCTTGCGATTGCCGCTCACTGCATACCGTTCTCTGCCCTGATCGTTCTCTGGGATCCGATCATGGAGAGTCCTATTGCTTCTGCCATACCGTTCAGTTTCCTTATTCACGGGGGCGGAATGTTTGCGGAAATACTGTCTCTTCGATCCGGATACGCGGAACTGTGAGAAAGCTAACACACCAAGCGCCTGACCGATGAATCTATCCAAGACAATCTGCCGCTTCGGAATGTAGCCGGATCATACCTGGTAATCGGATGCACGAAATCCCCCGGGTGGACTTACTGCTAAAACCGCCATTCAAGTTTAGTAAACCAATGACCGCCTTTGGCGAATTCGTGCCAGACGTCTTATCGGCTCTGGACGGCTGAGAAGGGCGCAAAAGAAGTCATAAGCTTTATGCTTGGCGAGTCTTAGAACCCTTCGGTCGAGATCTTGCGAACCTGGAACCGCCCTTCCTGAACCTCGTGCGTTATGGTTAAGATGACAGCTCGCAGCAACGTGGGGACGTTATGAGAGAAATTTTAGCCGTTATCGCATTGTGCACTGCGGGATTTTTCGGTGCCGACTTGGCCATCGCCGACGATGTAGAGGGTGTTCAGGAACATCCGATGATTGAACGCTATCCCGGACAGGATATCCGATGGCAAAAGATCGAGAATTACATGCCCTATGAGATCGCCATAGGGCCGGTCACTGGGTATCGGAAAATTGATGACTGGATTGAAACGCAGGGTCGCGTCACCAGAACCTTCTATGCGCTCGAAGGCGAGGAGCGGACTTATTCCGAGGTGTACCTAAACTATCTGGAAGCGCTGAAGAGTCAGGATTTCGAGATTCTGGCAGAAGGTATCTCGCCGGATCGAAAAGGTAGAAAAACCGGGTCAACAAACTGGATCACGGTCGCCTATGCCGCCAATCCGATCACGGAACAGGGACAGCAGAACAATCTCTTCGTGGGCACGTCTTCTTCCGGCGGCGCAGGATCAATCGTTGCGCGGAAAGAGCGGGCATCAGGAACGGCATATGTGGTCCTGACAGTCGAACAGCACTCGAGCGCGTATATAGGAGCTTTGATAGATATCATTGAGGTCGAAGCCGCGGAGACGGGTCTTGTTGTTGTCGATGCCGAGGCGATCGGGTCTGATATGTTGGAATATGGCCGTGTGGTGCTCGACGGCATCGTGTTTGACTTTGACAGCGCGACCCTTTTGCCGGAATCCGATCCGGCACTGGCAAATATTGCGACCTACTTGAACGCGAACCCGGATAAGCAATTCTACGTCGTTGGGCATACGGATTCGGTCGGCACCTTCAGCTATAATTACGGCTTGTCAGGCGACCGCGCCCGAGCGGTGGCTGAGGCATTGAAAGAGCAGCATGGCATCGCTCACGAACGCTTGGAGCCGTATGGTGTTGGCCCACTTGTTCCAGTTTTTTCGAATTCAGAAGAAGCGGGACGCGACAAAAATCGAAGGGTCGAACTTGTCGAACGCTGACCAAAGGCCGGTCAGCGAGCAAGAGCGGGCATTGAGTGGCGAGCGCAACAAACGAACGTGTTCGTAATTGACCGCCGAAATGATCCCGTCTTTGCGGACCGCTTCAAAACTGGCGGTCGCTGGGGCATAATGCCGTTTTGTCATGATGGGGATGAACCGTGGACCAAAACGAGCCGCACCGGGCCAAACCTAAGGTGTTTTTGTCTTATGCCTCTGCCAGCCGTGATCGCGCGGGCCTGTTGGCCAAGGCGGTTCAGGCGGATGGGTTCGATGTATGGTGGGACCATGCGGTTTTGCCAGGCGATGATTATCGCGAGAAGACAGAAGCCGCATTGGCAGAGGCCGATCTCGCTATCGTCTGTTGGACGCCCGCCGCGTGTGGATCGGACTGGGTGCTCTCAGAAGCTGACGATGCCCGCCTGCGCGATATCCTGGTCCCGGTTCGCCTTGGCGCGTGCCAGATACCGAAGCCATTTGACCGCATCTTCACGTCTGATCTGAGCAACTGGCTCGGCGATCGTCAGTCGCCGAAATACGTGCGTCTGATCGAAGTATTGCGCGCGCGCCGAAGGCCGCGAACCGGTGGTTCAGCCCTGGCGCTCGAAATGGATGTCCTGGCCGAACATCACCATTGCCGCCTTGGGCGCGTTGACGATCCTGACCAATGTCTCGGACGTCAAACAGCTGATTGAAGGGTTTACTGATCCGGGCGCGTCCCAGCGACAGGTAGCTGACCTCACCGACAAGCTCGATCAGGTGCAAGCAGAGATCATGCGTTCGCGCCAGCTTACCGTCAATGAAGAGCTATCGCTGAGACAGAGCTTGCTCAGCCTGCTGTCGGCTCAAGATGGTGTGCGGCGCCAGGCGGCTGAGAAAGCCGCGAACGGAGATATAGAAGGTGCACTGACATTGTTGCGCAGCGCCGCTGAGGACGGCGAGGATGCGGTGTCAGAACTGGCCGAGATCTGGCGAGACATCGCGACGCTGTCACCTGCGGAGCGTTCCGATCAAGCGCTCATGGCTTATTCCCGCGTGTTACAGCTGACCCCGGGCGATGCGCTGGCAACAATGTCATACGCAGAGCTATTGCATAAGTCCGGTCGCTTAAACGAAGCGGTTCAGGAACTGGAATACATGCTGTCTTCGCCAGCCCACGAAAACGATGATCTGATCCGCGCTTTGACGATCTCTTTGCTCGGCGAAACGTTGAATGCGCAAGGGGCGTTCGGGCGCGCCAGGGATCTGTTCTCGAACGGCCTCGCTCTGGCTGACCGGATCGGCAATGAGGAGCTGCGCGGAATCATGCTTGGAGGTCTGGGGTGGGCATTTGACGGTTTGGGCGACGCGAACCGGGCCCAGTCGCATTATCAGGACGTTCTGGACATCGCGGTCCGAACCAGCAACACTGCCTTGCAGGCGGCGATGCTCAACAATCTGGCAGGGCTTGCGACGGCTGCAGGTAACTATGCTGAAGCCACCGATCTCTTCGAGCGTGCGATGGCACTGCATGTTGAGACCGGCAACGAGTTTGCGCGAGGCCGCGTGATCAACAATCTTGGCATTATCGCAAGGCTCGAACGAGATTACGAGAGATCCGACCGACTCCACGGCGAAGCACATGACCTTGCGGAGCGTATAAATGACCCGATTGGGCGGGCGAGCAGCTTGTCTGGTCTCGCTCTCAATGCTGCCCAAAATGGGGATTTTGCCGAAGCCGAGCGGCGCTTGACCACTGCGCTCAATCTGGTTCGCGCTGCTGGCGCGCGGGCCGAAGAAGCCGCAGTTTTGCAGAATCTGGGATTGGTAGCGCAAGACCAAAATGAATTTGAGCGGGCCGAGTTTTATGGGCGTCAGGCACTGACTTTGTTCAGGGAACTGGGGCACGCAGGTGATGTTATCGAAATGGAGAATAACCTTCGTTCGATTGGCGTCGATCCGGATTCGCTGTAACGCTACGCGTCGAGTAGGAATGGCAGAGAGCGAGCAAAAGGAGATGGGGTGGATGGCTCCTGCTCCCGGCGTCGCAATGCGCCATAATGCAGTTTCCACAACTGCGCATAAGAGGAGCCATCCAAATGCAAGCTACCACAATCGGCCTTGATCTGGCCAAGAACATTTTTCAAGTCCACGGCGTCACAGCTGACGGAACCACTTTGTTTAATCGCCCAGTCCGGCGCGCGCAGCTTCTGAAGTTTTTCGAGAAGCAACCGCCTTGCCTCGTTGGAATGGAGGCGTGCGCCACAAGCCATTACTGGGCCCGAGAACTAACAAAGCTTGGTCATGAGGTTCGTCTCATGGCCCCCAGCTATGTGAAGCCGTACGTCAAGCGCGGTAAGTCTGACGCGGCAGATGCTGAAGCGATCTGCGAGGCTGTCACGCGACCAACGATGCGAACGGTCCCGATCAAATCACCAGAACAACAGGCAGTCCTTTGCCAGCACCGCGCACGAGAGTTGTTGATCGGTCAGCGCACGCAATTGTCAAATATCATTCGCGGCCTGGTCGGTGAGTTCGGGTACACTTTGCGCAAGGGGCTGAGCTATATCCGCGCCTTCGCAGAAGAGCTCAAAGACGGGCGCGGGCCCGACCTGCCGGATGTGGCAGCAGATGTCATTGCCTCACTCTGCGAGCAACTCCTGACACTGCATAGGCGCATCCTCGCCTTAGAGAAGAAGATCTTCCAGGCGGCTCGACGAGACCGGCGCGTCAAACTCCTGGAGACGATCCCGGGTATCGGCCCAGTGTCTGCGTCAGCGATTATCGCAACAGTCGGAACGCCGGACAATTTCAAAAGCGGCCGGGACTTTGCGGCCTGGATCGGTCTGACACCGCTCAACAAATCAAGTGGTGGACGTGAGCGGCTCGGGAAGATTACCCGAATGGGAGATCAATATCTCAGGAAGCTTCTCGTCACGGGCATGACCTCACGCGTCAGAGCCGCCAAGGCGCACCCGGAACGGGCGGATCGATGGGTGGCCAGTCTGCTGGAACGAAAGCCTGTCCGCCTCGTAACTGTCGCAATGGCAAATAAGACGGCCCGCATTGTCTGGGCGGTGCTAACCCGAAACGAACCCTACCGAAACCAGAGCGCGACATAGGCGCCTGACACAAGGAGAAGGACACACGAACTTGCAAGGACGATGAGACATGATGGCAATCTGGAACTGTCCCGGTTTGATTCCGGCCTTGATAGACGATTATCTACATTCAAGGA
>CAYGKE010000098.1:3809-9672 GCA_964350465.1 uncultured Hyphomonas sp. | reverse complement strand
GAACGAGATTGAATGCAAGCTTCATTATAACGGAGCGTTGCCGTCCGTAGTCCGCGATTAACAGCATACCGCCAGGTTTCAGCAGGCGAAACGCGTTGGCGAGAATACTCTTCTTCACCGGGATCGGACACTGGTGCAAAACAAGACTGGTCAAGATCTTATCTGCCGTTCCGGGAGCGATCGCATCATCGACCTCGGCGTCTCCCATCGCCGTTATGAACTCTATATCGGCTCCAGATTTTTCTGCTTTCGTTTCGGCGATTAGCCGAATTTCGGGATCTGGATCTATGGCGACCATGCGGGCGCCGGGGCGCGCGGTTTTGATCAGGATCGCCATACTCGCTGTGCCCGCGCCAATATCGATTATGATTTCCCCATCTTCGGGTGCAAGCGCCGCCAACAGTTTGGAGCGCCATTGTTTCTCGCGGGTTAGCAGCGCGATGACGTGGTCATAAAGGCCGATCGAGCCGCGGGGGCCTAGAGCGGGGGTGAAATCAGGAACGTGGGACTGGGTCATGAAACGACTGTAGGGCGACGAGGGGCTAATAGTCTTGAACGTTTCAACGGCGTCTTATGCGCAGCCTATACAGCCTCAAGTGTAATGCTTGAGGGAACATGCCGTCTAAGCCGTATCACCTCGTAGACTGCTTGCGTCTCATTTCGCGGCAGCCTTCGCTCAATAACATTGAAGGAACCCGCTCATGAGACATTCAAAGGCATCTAGCATGGCAAGACCATTGCCATGTTCGAACATCGAACAAAACGCGTTTGCGCTGCGTCCGCAGGGGCTTATCGCCAAAGCGGCTTTGATCGGGTTTGCATGGCTGACTATTTCTTCCCTTCCAGCCATGGCACAGATCAATCTCTATGAGAGCGACGACATAGAGATTGATGTCGGTCTCGACGCAGCCACTGCAGTCTTTGCTCAGAGTAATCCCTGGTTTGGCGAGTCGGAGGCCAATATTGGCGTCGATTCAAATAGTTGGGCGGAATTTGCGATTGAGCCCCAGCTTTATTTGACCATTAAGAACATATTGGGCGGCGAGCTTTCAGCCGGCATATCTGCGGTCGCAACCAAAACATATGGCGAGAGTGCCGACGGGTTTGCCGCCGGGATTGACGATCCGGGCAAGGCCACTCTGGAAAAACTCTATGTCGGATGGAAAACCGAACTAAGCGGCGATGATTTCTTTGAGGTTATGGGAGGTGACTTCGATTATGAAATTGGCACTGGTTTCCTGATCATCGATGGCGGCCGCGATGGCGGCGATCGGGGGGGCTTCTATCTCGGTGCTCGTTCTGCTTCGCGCAGCAGCGGGTTGGTTCGCCTTCAGAAAGGCGACCTTTTGCTCGAAGGCTTCTGGCTTGGCAACAATCCTGGCCGCGGCGGCATCAAAGCGCATGTCGGAGGTTTTAATGCGGAGTACGATATCTCCGATCGCGCTTCGATTGGCGCCACCTATATAGAAGTTGCCCATTTCGATGACCCGGTGACCGCAAATACGGCTGAGGAGTTGAAGACGTATGATGTCCGCGCTTCGCTTGATATCACCGAACAAATCACCGTGTCGGGAGAATACGCTCTGCAAGATGGAGCGAGTTTCTATGAGGGCAATGGCTGGTATCTTCAAGGCGACTACACGGTGGAGGATCTACGCTTCGAACCGACCTTCACTTATCGCTATGCTGTTGTAACTGGCGATGATCCAACCACGCCTCAGAATGAAGAGTTTGTGCCGCTCGCCTATGGCTTCACGGACTACCAGCAATGGTATCAGGGTGAACTGACGGGCAATTGGATATTCGGTAACTCCAATCAAAAAACTCATATGATCAAAGCCGCAGCCGCGCTGACCGACACAGTGTCAGTGACCGCCTCTTGGCTGAATTTTACGTTAGATGAGCCTGGTCAGATTGGAGTGATGGATGAGGCATTCGGCAACGAGATAGACCTCATCGTCGACTGGCAGGCCACTGATCGCCTTTTCTTGTCAGCCGCCGCTGCCGTTGGGGTCCCCGGCGATGGCGCCAAGCAGTTTACGGGCGGCGATGAAACCTGGTCTCACGTCATGCTTTACGCATCTGTCGCGTTTTAAAAGGGGTCGAAGTCATGTCTGATACACTTGAAACGCCGAGCACGCCTGAACCATCGAAGGGCTTTAAGTTCCCGACAGCCTATACGATCCTGTTTGCCCTGATCGCGCTGGTCGCACTTGGGACTTGGATGGTTCCAGCGGGGCAATATCAGCGCGCGGAGAATGTTGAACTTGGCCGCGAGGTTCCGGTGCCAGGTACATACGAAACCGTTGATGCCAACCCGCAAGGGATTGTCGATGTTTTTCTAGCCCCAATTGGCGGGTTCTATAATCCAGATAGCTATGAAGCGCAGGCAATCGATGTTGCGCTCTTCGTCATCATAATTGGCGGTTTTCTAGGCGTCGTGACCCGAACTGGAGCCATTGACCACGCGATTGAACGCGCCATGTCGGCCTTGAAGGGGCGAGAGATCTGGATGATCCCGATTTTGATGGCTTTCTTCGCCGCTGGCGGCACGACCTACGGCATGGCTGAAGAGTCGCTCGCCTTCTATGGGCTTCTAATTCCGGTCATGCTGGCCGCGCGGTTTGACGCTGTCGTCGCGGTCGCCATTATCCTGCTTGGCGCCGGTGTGGGCGTTCTCGGTTCGACGATTAATCCGTTTGCGACCGTCATCGCTTCCAATGCAGCGGGGGTCGCGTTCACCGATGGGCTAGGCTTGCGTCTGTTTATTCTCGTGGCGGGATGGGCCATATGTTCGGCCTATGTGATGCGTTACGCCCTCAAGGTCAGAGCGAACCCGTCCATGTCGATTGTTGCTGACAAGTCAGCTGAAATTGCCGCGCGATTCAAGAGCGATGGTCACGATCCCAACGCGCCGCTCTCAAGATCACAAATTCTGACCCTGATCATTTTTGCGGCGACCTTTGCCGTCATGATCTGGGGGGTTTCTTCGCAAGGCTGGTGGATGGATAAGATGTCGGCGTTGTTCATCGCTGCCTCCATTCTGGTCGGCGTGGTTACTTGGATGGGGGAGGAAGGCTTTATCGATGCCTTTATGGCGGGCGCGAAAGACCTACTGGGTGTCGCCCTGATAATTGGTATCGCGCGCGGGATCGTGGTGATCATGGATGCCGGTAACATGACTGATACGATCTTGCATGCGGGCGAAGGCGCTCTGAGTGGACTTGGTCCTATCGGCTTCATCAACACCATGTTTGGAATCGAGCTTGGTCTATCCTTCCTTGTGCCTTCATCCTCCGGACTCGCCGTCCTGAGCATGCCGATTATGGCGCCGCTTGCCGACTTCTCTGAAGTCGATCGCTCGCTCGTTGTTACTGCCTATCAATCGGCCAACGGGCTCGTGAACTTAATCAATCCGACCTTTGCCGTCGTCATGGGCGCGCTTGCGATTGGCGGCGTGCCGTATCAGCGCTGGCTGCGCTTCATGTGGCCGCTTCTGCTTATGCTGGTCATTCTGATCATGGGATCGCTCAGTATCGCGACCCTGATCAACTGAGCATGGCGGCATCCATGGCAGTACCGCTCAAGTTTTACTCCAACACGCCTTTGAAAGGACCACTCTTATGACAGGCTTCGGTGTACATTCCGAAATCGGAAAACTGCGCAAAGTCATTACTTGTCAGCCGGGCCTTGCGCATTCCCGGCTCACTCCGGCGAATGCCGACGCACTGCTCTATGATGATGTGCTTTGGGTTCAGGAGGCGAAGACGGATCATGCTGATTTTCGTATGAAGATGAGCAATCGCGGGGTCGAGGTCTATGAGTTTCACGATCTCCTAAGTGAAATCGTCGCGTTGCCAGAGGCCCGAGACTGGATCCTCGATAGGCGGATTTCCGAGGACCAGGTCGGGGTTGGCATGATCGATGACTTGCGGGCCTGGCTCAGTGAATTGGCGCCTTACCAGTTGGCGGTATTCCTGGTGGGCGGGATCGCCGTTCATGACCTGCCTTTCAAGGCCGAGGACATGTTTGGCAGCTATTTGGGCCCCGATGGGTTTGTGATCCCGCCGCTCCCCAATACCCAATTTCCGCGCGATAATAGCTGCTGGATCGGCAATGGCCTGACGCTAAATCCGATGTACTGGCCGGCAAGACGACCTGAAACCCTGCTGGTTGCCGCAGTCTACAAATTTCATCCTGCGTTTGCGGGCGGTGACTTCAAGGTCTGGTGGGGCGATCCGGATATCGACCACGGTCCGGCAACGCTTGAAGGCGGTGACGTTATGCCTTGGGGCAATGGCACAGTATTGATCGGCATGGGGGAGCGCACGTCGCCTCAGGCCGTCGGTCAAGTGGCGCGCGCGCTATTCAAGAACGAAGCAGCGACCCAGGTCATTGCCTGCCAAATGCCCCGGGCGCGCAGTGCCATGCACCTCGATACCGTATTTTCTCACTGCGACCGCGATGTTGCCACAGCCTTCGTCGAGGTCTGCGATCAGATCCAATGTTATACGCTGCGACCTTGTGACAAGCCTGATCGTGTTTGTGTCAAAAAAGAAACCCGGCACCTTTTCACCATTGCGGCGGAGGCGCTGGGGCTCAAAAAACTCAACATCGTTCAAACTGGCGGCGATGCCTACAATCAGGAACGAGAGCAATGGGATGACGGCAACAATGTGGTTGCCCTCGAGCCTGGTGTAGTGGTTGCGTATGACCGCAATACCTCGACCAATACGCTCCTGCGCAAAGCCGGTATCGAAGTGATCACGATCCGAGGGTCTGAACTTGGGCGAGGTCGAGGCGGCGGTCATTGCATGACCTGTCCTGTCTGGCGCGACCCCGTCGATTTTTAGCGTTCGATTGCGATCTCCATATCTTATTAAGGACGAATAATGGCTTATAATCTTCAAGGACGCAGTTTCCTGAAACTACTCGATTTCGATCAGCGCGCTGTTCGCTATTTGCTCGATCTTTCACGGGATCTAAAACGGGCGAAATATTCAGGCATCGAACATCAAAGCCTCAAAGGCAAAAATATTTGTTTGATCTTCGAGAAAGCGTCTACGCGAACCATGTGCGCGTTCGAGGTTGCCTCGATGGATCAGGGTGCAGGGGTGACCTATCTGGGCCCCTCGGGGTCACATATCGGTAAGAAAGAATCGATTAAGGACACCGCCCGTGTGCTCGGGCGCATGTATGACGCCATCGAATATCGTGGGTTCTCACAAGACATTGTCGAGACGCTGGCAGAGTATTCGGGTGTTCCCGTGTTTAATGGCCTGACCGACGAATGGCACCCGACCCAGATGCTAGCTGATCTGATGACGATGCGCGAGCACGCTGACAAACCGCTTACCGATATCTCTTACGCCTTTGTCGGCGACGCCCGCAGCAATATGGGCCATTCATTAATGGTGGCTGGCTGCCTGATGGGGATGGATGTCCGTATCGGCGCACCGCGTGAGAACTGGCCTAGCGATGAATACCTAAGCGCTGCAAAAGCCCTGGCGGCCTTATCAGGTGCGCGGCTAACTCTAACCGATGACGCTAAAGAGGCGGTGAAGGGGTGTGACTTCATAAATACCGATGTCTGGGTTTCGATGGGAGAACCCGATAATGTTTGGCAAGAACGGATCAAGCTGCTGAAGCCCTATCAGGTTAATGCTGATTTGATGGCAGCGTCCGGAAAAGCGACCACCAAATTCATGCATTGTCTACCAGCTTTCCATAATGCGGAAACTGACATTGGTCGTGGGATGCTTGAAAAGTTCGGGATTGCCGAAATGGAGGTCACCGAAGAGGTTTTTGAATCGCCTGCCGGTATCCAATTCGAACAGGCTGAAAACCGGCTGCACACCATTAA
>CAYGKE010000098.1:0-3799 GCA_964350465.1 uncultured Hyphomonas sp. | reverse complement strand
CCATTAAAGCGATTCTCGTCGCGACGCTGGGGAGTTAGGCGATGCGCATCGTGGTGGCTCTTGGCGGAAATGCGCTCCTGAAACGCGGCGAACCCCTAACCGTTGCCAATCAGCGCGCAAATGTGAAGATTGCGGCGAGGGCGCTTGCGCCCTTGGCCCGAGATCATGAGCTGATCATCTCTCATGGCAATGGCCCGCAGGTTGGCTTGCTGGCCCTTCAAGGGGCGGCCTATAAGCCAGATGAAGCCTTTCCACTAGATGTGCTCGGAGCCGAGACCGAAGGCATGATCGGTTATGTCATCGAGCGAGAGCTGCGCAATTTGTTACCTGAGGACAAAGAAGTCGCCACGCTGCTCACCATGATCGAAGTGGACGCCGCCGATCCCGCGTTTGGTCAACCTAACAAGTTTGTTGGGCCAGTTTATTCTCAGGCCGAGGCCGAACGTCTTGCCGCAGAGAAGGGCTGGTCAGTAAAAGCCGATGGAGAAAATTGGCGGCGCGTTGTACCATCTCCGTTGCCGCAACGAATTCTGGAGCTAGAGCCAATTCGGTGGGTGCTGGATCGCGGTGCGGTTGTTATTTGCGCCGGCGGCGGTGGAATTCCAACGCAGCGCACGGTGACGGGCGCACTGCAGGGGATTGAGGCGGTGATTGATAAGGATTTTGCCAGCGAACTTCTCGCGCGCAAACTTGGCGCTGATCTATTCGTAATGGCAACTGACGTCGACGGCGTTTATGTCGATTGGGGTAAACCGTCGCAACGACGCATTCTCGAGACGTCGCCCGAAGCACTGGAGGCTTATGAGTTTCCGGCCGGATCGATGGGCCCTAAGGTCGCCGCAGCAAGCGCTTTTGCACGCGATACTGGTGCCAAAGCTGCAATTGGCTCGCTGGGTGACATCGAGGCGATCGTCGCTGGTGCAGCTGGTACGATGGTCAGCAGTTTAATCCGGGGCATTAGCGAGGAGGCGATGTGATGCGGTCGGATACAGCCGCAAATCCGGTCCGCGGTGCGCTTCCAAACCTACTGCTTCCGAACGCTTTCGCGATAGAAGCGATCGTTTCCGATGCCGATATTGACGCCTTCAATCACGTCAACAACGCGGTATACTTGAAATGGATCAATGACTGCGCGACAGCTCATTCTGCGGCTGTCGGGCTCCCGGCCGAAATATGCGTCTCATTAGACCGCGGTATGGCTGTGCGGGAAACAAGGTTGCTTTATCAACATCCTGGACGCCTCGGCGATGAGATCATTATTGCCAACTGGGTTACGAAAAATGACGGACGCCTAAGGGCCAGCCGCGCGTTTCAAATCCTGCGGCGTTCTGATCACAAGACGCTTTTACTCGGTGCATCTGACTATGCCTGTATCGCACTCTCGACCGGGCGGCCGGTCCGCATGCCGGATGTATTTAGAGACAAATATAAGGTTGCGCCAGAAGTAGAAGCGCAGCTTTCAGTCGATGCTGAATTGTGGTCGCGACTGATTGTATAGCTACGATTTAGACAAGAAAGTGAGGGGCTTCATCCGTGCTCACACAAAACGACAAAGAACTCGTCGAAACCCGCTCAAACTGTGTGGACTATGATCGCGTCCGCGAGCTCCACTACCTTGGAAACTACGTGCGACGTCTCCCGGCAAATATGTCCCGCATGATGGAAAATGCGCATGATTGGGAACATCTTCCCTTTGTGCATGCTTCTTCATTCTCGTCGATCGATCTGATTGAGAGTGGTCGCTGGGGGTGGCGCGCGAAGGTCGGACTTCCGGGCGGGAGCGATTATCAACTGCTCGACTTGATTTTGGACGAAACCAAACACTATTGGGTGTCGACGGTGTTTTCAGGAATGGGAACAGGGACCGAAATCCATACGCAAGCGACTGAGCTCTCTACCGATGAGATTGAGGTTGATGTCCGATTCTATCTTCCTGAACCACCTGTCGACAAAACCGTTGCGGGCATTGTTCTAGAGTATCTAACAAATCAATACCGCAATTTGTACGATGAAGATATTGGCCTGATGTCTGGGCGCCAGTCTGCGCTTGATGACCGGGTGAGACGGCGCAATGTACCGCCGACCCCCGCATCTGTTTTGGTTGGAGTTGTGTCGGAATTGGACACCCTTAGAGTTCATTTGATTGAGACGCGCACTGATCGGTTTTGTGTGCGATGGTGGCGCGACGCGTGGATCGTACATAGCGCTACGTGCCCGCACATGCTTGGACCGTTGGATGAAGCAGAACTTGATGCGCGCGGCAACATTACATGCCCATGGCACGGTTATCGCTTTGATATCGCGACGGGACAAAACCTTGACGGGAAATGTAAAGCCCTGACAGCGCCGGCTCATCTGATCGAGCGTGCGGGGAATCTGTACCTAGTTAGCAAAGCCTAGTTACGGTGGACGATTGCCCAGCTGATCATTCCGCAGTCTTGCCTTCAAGGAGCTGCAACAATCCGAGGTCGTTCTCCAAAGGTTGGCCTGCCTGCGCCCAGGTTTCAAAGCCATCATGGGCGACAACGCTTTGATACCCTTGGGCGTCTAGGGCTTTTTTCACGAGCGCTGCTCGACTACCGGTTTTGCAATAGACAATGATCTCGGTGTCCGCATCTCGCACGTTCTCAGCGATTTCAAACTCTACCTTGCCTCTGGGGATCCATACGGCATCAGGAATGTGCCCAAGATCGTACTCACGCTCCGTTCGAACGTCGATCACAATGAGGTCAGGGTTTAGGGCTGTTCGCTCCTGAACGTATGCGTTTCCAACAAACTCAATTCCGTCCCTAGCGGTTTGAACGACAGCTTCACGGGTCATCAGTTCGTCCGCATATGCTGGCGACCCTGCAATGACGAGAGCGAAAAATATCAGTAGTTTCCGGATCATTTGAATCTCCAAGATTTGTTGCTTCTATCTGCCGAGCCAGACCGAAAATTTGGTGCGCTAGTTTGATATCGGCCTCGGTATTGATGTAGTACGCACAGTGCAGTCAAATCCCTGTCGAAAGAGCCCAAAAGAGATTGTCCAGTGGTTCCACCTATATCAGCGTTGAACGAGATAGCGACACGCTCCGGAGAATACTGGACCTATCGACCAGCAAGGAGCGTTTAAATTGTGCGTCATAGCGGAGACATAGTCCTATTCGGAATCTGCCATTGGCTCGTCATGCAGTTTTTGTTGTATCATCTCGATGGTCCGAGCGCATACTGCTGATTGGTCTGTATAACCTTTGGCTTCAAAGACTGTCGCCGCATTTTGGAAGTGCGTAATGGCGGTTTGGCAGTCGTGTCGAACACTGTTTGAACCATCAATCTCAGCATGGGTCGCATAGATTGTCCCGAGATAGGTTTGGATTCTAGCCCACATCAAGGGATCGCTATCTTTGGAGTAGACCTTCAATGCTTCCTCATAGGAGCCGATGGCGCGCACCAGATATAGCTCCGTCAGATCGTTCTGTAGTGCCATGGCATGAGCCTGCAACACGGTCGCCAATCCATATTGGGTTTGCCCGTACTGATGGGGGAAAAAGGACAAGGGATAGACTTCGATTGCTGCGCAATAGGCTGCGATGGCCTGAATGCGCATGAAGGTATTCTCCTCGGCTTCCTCATTGAGATCAGACAGGCTTGCCAGGACGTTACCACTATTGACTTGAGCCGCCGCCCAGATGTCTGGCTGGTTGGTTTGCGCGCTCAACCTGATTGCGTGCTTGAATGACGCGAGTGCGGCTGCGAGCCCGTCGGGATCGGTATTTTTGGTTTTTGTCAGATACGCCGTTCCGAGATTGTTGGAGGC
>CAYGKE010000097.1:0-9735 GCA_964350465.1 uncultured Hyphomonas sp. | reverse complement strand
ACGAAATGACAGCACAATGAAGCCGCAGGGCGTCTACATTCTTAGGGGCACATCAATCAGTTGGAGCAATCCATCGTAGAGATGCAATTCTGGGTGACTGTACTCGGCGCCTGTGAACCCGGAAGACGCAGTTCCCACAATTCCTCCTCGAACTGGATTACTAACTCTGAAATTCACAAAAGAACGCTGGGCGGCTTCCAATGTATCCAGGATATTCTGATGCTGTCCAAATGGTAGAACCGTTCGAAGGTGTTCATGAAGTTCAGGATCGAATGCGAGCAATCTGCTCTCGTCAAGAAGGACAGAAAATTGGTCCTCCACCGAAGGCAAGCTTGTATGTGAGCCCAACTCTATTGAGCAGGCCTCCAGTTCGCTTTTCAGGTCTACCGGGTAACCTGAATTGCAGGCACATACCAAGAATGTCGAAGCAAGAATTTTCCGCATTCTCGCCCCCCCCCTCAAGCGAATGCCAATGAACCGTTGCACAATATACCACGTACTTGTTGCTGTCTCCTCGTTACCGAAATACATCAACGTCTGCAGCTGACCCAAAGTGAACTTTTCTAGCGACCGGTGTGGGGCGAGTTTAGGACTCTCAGATTTCGGAAAAATTGCTGGTTATATATCGCAGTTTAGCCTCGTTGATCTAAAAGCTGGCGAATTCGGTCAACGTAACCCTACAGTTTCCATCGCTATCCATAGCTTCAAAAACAGGTGCCAAATTCCATGTGTTTTTGACGTCGCTCTCAAGCCTCGGTTTGAAGCACTCGTTGCGCGACGAGCCGGCTTTCGACCTAGGGCCAAATCCAAACCTAGAATGAGATAACCCAATTAACATTGTGCGACGGCTTTTTGCCTTTTCACTTTCCGGTAGAAGCAACTCTTCGAAATCCAGATAACCATCTGCGTTTAAATCAAATGACTGAAAAACCTCGGTTTCTTTCTCTATCAAGTGTGCTCGAAATTCCGATTTCGAAACTTTGAAATCGCCGTTGCCGTCCATTTCCAAGAATTCTCGATAATTCGCAGTAGTCATTCCTCGCTCTTGCGTTTTCACTTCACTATCGGAGAACTGTTCTGCGAGACCGGGGCTCAGCGTGACGTTGAGCTCCGCCGGTTCGATTACGCCATTATTGTCTCGATCCTTGGATTCAAACCTATTCTTCCAAGGTATCTCGCTCGTCGCCTGCATTGGCAGGACAATGACGGCAAAGATCGCCGCGACGATGGCGCCGATCGAACCGAACTTGGACCACCAGGGTAACTGCCCAAGGAGTGCCGTGGCCCCACGCCACTGCGCGACATAGAATTGTTGAATGTAGTTTTCGACAAATCCACGGATCACAGAAGACGCGGATTCGTCCCTTTGTTTGCAAGTTTCCAGAAAGTCAGATTTGGTTTCCGGGGGCAAACGCACCTCGATTTTTTCTGTCTTCTTAGACCACTTGGTAGACGGCAATGGGACCTCCCTCTCAGAACTCTACTATCCAGCTTTTTACTATTCTTCGCCAAGTGAAATCTTCAAATGCACGCAGACTTTCGTGTCATGACAATACGGAGGGTGCTGCTCTATCATTCAAATCGCGTCTACGAGCGTCCGTTTTTGGGCGTTTTTTGCCTCTGAGCTAATGACTTCTTTTGCGCGCTTTTCGGAAACCGTGAGAGTCCGTTTCGGGTCGAAATTAAGCCGCTCACGTTTCGGCTGCTTTCGGCGTCAAAGCGTACACTGAAGAATAAAAACCTACCTTCTGAGCTCTTGTAGCATCGCACGCGTTTCTTGGTACTCATTCCGTAATTTCTCGTTCAACAGAAGAATGTTTGTTTGCCAGGACTCCCAGGTATGAAACCACTTTAGGAGGCGTCTATCGGTGCAAGCTTCCTGAACGCTGACATTCAAAGCCAATGCGTAACGAGGGACTTCATAATCGATACCAAGCCATTGCGTACGAAAGGTCTCGGCTGGTTGAATTGCGAGCGTCGGCGAATCTACAGGCCATACTTCGAAGGTGATGGGCTCGAACCGATCAGATGTCGTTGACGCTAGCTCTTGGTAGAACCTTAATTCTGCGAACCTGGCCCGGACTCGGTCGGATTGCTCGGACAAAAGCGCAGAATTTGTCGTCAGTTCGATAATCGCCGCCGCGCGTGTTTGAACGCTGCGGGTCCCGCGGATTGCGACGATGCCGGCGTTGATCTTCTGAACTGCGTCGGAGTCTTCAGAGCAACTCAAGAGCGTATCAAGTCCCGTACGCGCGATGGACAGCGAGTTGCCTATCGCTTTTTCTTCCTGATCGATGAACGCGATATTCTCCGAAATTTCAACCTCGGCCCGATCGAGCGCTTCCAGATAGTCCAGTTTGGATGCCCGCCCGTCATTCCAGTTTGCGACCTGAATACCGATAAACACACCAATGACGACAATGAAAAAATCGATGCTAACAGCGAACCAGTTCTGATCTTTCACGTGTTTTGTTACGCGGCGCAGGATCATGGTGATATCTCGTCATTCAGGGACGCCACCACCTCGTCAATCACGAGAAGAGTTGCATTTTGACTGGAGGCGACATCGCGTTGCTGACGAAGAATTGCGGCGAGCGCTGGCACCAAATCAGGCGAGGTGGCGGCATCGTATACACGTTGCTGTAGCACCATATCGTTCATACCTGCTGCAGCCGCGCTTAGTTCACTGAACCGCCAATATTCTGCGCCATGGTTGATCGCGACTTGGATGTTGAGTTGATCGTCCCTCAGGTGTAACTCGAGCGCCGCACTGAAATCCGTGAGTGTGTTTCTCAGAACGTCACTTTCAAGCAAGCTCATATCGCCGCTCGCAATGAGTTGATTCAGTGTCGATGACGTCGGTGGCGGCGCTTGAAATGCACGGGTTCCATCAATGAGCGACGCGACCGTGTTAAAGTCTTCGGGTAAATCTCCCACCGCTAAGAGTGCTAGCATCTTCTCCGTGTTTTCAACAGTTTGCTCCGCACGAATCGCACGCGCACGAGCTGTTTCTTGTATAGCCAAAAACTCTTCATCAAGCCGTTCGACAATTGCAGCTTCCTGGCGTCTATCGCCGAGGGACTCATTCCAGTTTGCGACCTGAATACCGATGAAGACACCAATAACGACGATGAAGAAATCTAATGCTACGGCAAACCAGTTCTGGTCTTTTACGTGTTTTGTGATGCGGCGCAGCAGCATGCTTATCCCCGATTCCTTATCGTCGGGACCATGGAGCAGACTCATTTAAAAGCAAAGCCTTATACGGAGGCGATACATATCGGGTTACATGAGCGACCGGTTTAGGGCGCTTCCTGCCTCTGACTCAGCGACTGTTGCGGGGCGAGTTTAGGACGCTGAGCTAACGTCTCTCCGGCGTCATTGCAGACGTTAGCTATGGCGCGTAGTACCGATTATAACAGTTTTAAGGGGCTGAGAGATGACCGACGCAGAGCTGATTTTTATCCATTATGAGATTCAGGAAGCGCTGGCGGTCTCGATGTTCAATTATGTGAGCATCATTTCCGCAGCGCTGGTAGGCTCATATTTATCAGCCGACAAGCTGGACCGTATCATGGTTGGCTTAGTCTTATTCGTTTTCTCTGCTTCCTGTATTGGCTTCTCGATGGAAGGGTATCATCTCGGCGTCGACTTGGCCGGGGCCGCGCAAGCCATCAATAATGCAAGCCTTGAACCAGGCAGCACACTGGGCTGGACCAGCTTTGCCCAGGGAATGACGGTGGATCATATTCCCGCCGGTATGTGGACCTTTTTCGCGGGATTGTATTTCTGCGTCATCGTCTTCTTTTTCCGGTTGCGTTGGGCACGTTTTAAGAAGCGGGGCACCAAGAAAGCAGACTTCGGAGAACTCTAAATGCCAATGTCTGCTGCCGGCGTCAGAGGGGACGTTAGCGCGCCGGTTTACCTATCCTTCGTCACCCAAATTACCGCGTTGAACCATACCACGCCCGCGATCATGCCAGGCCACGCTGAACCAAGATTGAAACCAATTCCACCTATCAACAAAAAGGCAATAAATCCGCCGATGCCGACAAGCGCTTTCTTGGCAACCAACTTGTCGAGTCTCTTGTCTTCATACTCGTTCATTTCAGTCATATGGCGCTCAGATTGCGAATGAAAACTCTAATCACGATTTCCTCAATCTGGGCGCCGATGCAATCCCAAAGTGGACCGTATCGGCCAACGGACTATGAGACCCCAGCTGAGCGATTAAATGCCTGTGTTGCGATGACCGGTTGAATCGACATAGTCAAAGCTCATTTCAGAGTTTGCTCGTGAAAAGTCGAAAACGCAGGGCAAACGCAGGGCTTTTCAACTTTCCGCCGAAGACAAACCTGGAGAGCGCTTCGCTTGCCCGCACTGAATATTCTCCAGGAAGGACCCGCTGCGATGTTGAGCTCTCCGTTCTACCAATCGCAAGCGCTCGTGCTGTTGCCTAACCTATCGATCAGCCTCGTCAACGAAGGTGGAGAGTGGTTGCCGTTCAAGAGGGGCCCCAACTATGCTCCATCTGGATTTAGATTGCGCATTTTGTGCAGTCTGTTGACGCCATCCTGCAAGAGAGTTCGGTCCAGAAGCATCTCTTTGATTTCAGCATATAGCTCTGCATAAGCTGGCCAGTATTTGCATTTCTGGGGCCAGTTCAGCAAAACCGCTCGGACAATGTCGCCTGGTAACGTACAGAGGTTCTGGGCATAGGCGAGCAGTTGAACCTCGGTCACTTCATCGCTTGATCGCCTTTGAACAATCAGAGCTGCCAGTCTTCCAAGCCATTCAATGATCTGGCAGTTCGTCGCTGTCATCATCAAACCGTCGATGATCTTGAGGGGTGTTTCCCAATCGGCCCCGGCTTCGACCTTGAACAGCGCTTTGGTCCTGATGTTCTTGGGTTCCGTCGGTGTCGGAGTACGACTCCCGTAGTCCCATTTCACGTGCCAACCGCATTGCGACAGCTGTTGGATGGCTAGATTGAAATTCTCCCTGGGAGGGTTTGCGATAATGTCTGCGGGGAGGCGGGGGACGCACGTCAGGCAGGCCTGCGAGCCTTCCGTCCCGATTTGTGAGGGCGGCTTCACGGCAGTATCTCCATGTTTTGAGGGTTTGGTTTTTACTTTTGAGGTATGCGGCGCAGTGGATGATGGCTGGCAGAACGTCCAATTCGAGATCGCACGGTTCGCCTTTGGTAGGGCTGATCAGGTTCAGGATTTCACTTGGCGTCGCCAGAGAATATGGCAAATTGATGCGGCTGAGGTTTGCAGCCGAAAGACACTTCGTGAGGATTTCGTTTTCACGAAGGCCTCCCGCGTATCCTCTCTCATCGTTATTATCGTTCTGGGGTTCTATATAGGGGCGCGAACCTTCGCGCTTTTGACCACTCAATCTCGCGGGTTCATCTACTGAGTTTCGCGGGTTCGGAACTTCCCTCAGCTTCTGCGTCTCGGGGTTGGGCGTTCGTTGTGTGGGTTTGATCGATATCGAATCTGGAGTTGGGATCGAGTGGTCTGGTTCCGGCTCTGAAGTGCTGTAACCTGCGTGATTTTTCAACTGCTCAAAGTTCAGTCGATATGCTTTGTACCGGTTATTTCCCTTTGATCTGGGAACGCGGGATAGCAAATTCGCTTGCTCTAATTCACGGACAAGCTCCTGAACCCGCCTGTGCGATAAGCGACACGCCTGCGCCAACGTAGAACTGTTAGGCCAAGCTTCTCCGCTACGGTCATCCGTGAAATTTGCGATCACCAGAAGAACACAGTATCGAGATCCAGATTCGACTCCGGAATTAATGACGGCAGTGATTGCTGAAACTCCCATAGGCGCTCCACTTCTGATTTTGGCCACGCTATATGCGAGGTCCGATTGGGAAATGAGTATTCGTGTGGTTTGCGGCGGTGTCGGTTCCGATCCCGCAATGAAAATCGCAAATTCTAACCCACTTAGAATCGAGTGCTGCGGCGCGAGCTGTCTTGTTTGACAGATTCGGGCGTTGTTCCGGTTTGTTTTCGTATTGTCCGCAGGTCTTTGACACCTAACACCTTGAAAACACAGTGTTGTGGTTTCGTTTACACCGAGAGGGTCAGCGGTTCGAGCCCGTTATCGCCCACCAGACTTTCCTCAGATCGGCAAGTGTGCGCCTATTCAGCCGCGACGGTTTCCCGGGCGTTCATCTCCTCCAGGAAGTGCTCTGCCTCCAGCGCCGCCATACATCCCATCCCGGCAGCCGTTACAGCCTGACGGTAGGTTTCATCTGTAACGTCACCGGCGGCATAAACGCCCGGAATATTGGTGGCGGTCGAGTCCGGAGCGGTGATCAGGTAACCATTCTCTTTCATGGCGAGCTTGCCCTTGAAGAGTTCGGTTGCGGGCGAATGACCGATGGCAATGAAAACACCATGGACCGGGAGTTCCCGGGTCTCACCTGTCTTCACGTTCTTGAGACGCGCTGCGGTAACGCCAAGCGGGTTTTCATCGCCGAGCACTTCTTCCAGAACAGTATCCCATATGACTTCGACTTTTGGGTTATTCAGCAGGCGGTGCTGCAGGATTTTCTCGGCCCGGAAACTATCTCGGCGATGAACCACCGTAACCTTTGAGGCAAAATTGGTCAGGAACAGGGCTTCCTCGACCGCGGTATTGCCGCCACCAACGACCAGAACTTCCTTTTCGCGATAGAAAAATCCATCGCATGTCGCGCAGGCTGAAACACCGAAGCCCTGAAACTTCTCTTCACTTGGCAGGCCGAGCCAGCGGGCCTGAGCTCCGGTTGAAATGACGATTGTGTCGCCGGTATAGACTGTGCCGCTTTCGCCAATTGCACGAAACGGTCGGCTATCGAAATCGACCGAGGCAATATGGTCTTCAGCCATCTTGGCACCCATTTTAAGAGCGTGCTCCTGCATCTTGACCATCAGTTCAGGACCCTGAATTTCAGCAAATCCGGGATAATTTTCAACGTCTGTGGTAATGGTGAGCTGTCCGCCCGGCTGAAGACCAGCAACAACCAATGTGTCGCGCATCGCGCGGGCTGCGTATACAGCGGCAGTCCAACCCGCTGGTCCAGACCCAATAATCAGTATTTCGGCGTGGCGCGTCTCGGTCATGCGAATCTCGCTCTCATCAACGGAATCAATGCCGATATCTAGGTGACCCACCCCCCTTTTTGCAATGAGAGAAGCACAGGTAGGCATAAAAACCCGCCAACTTTTTTGTGATCGGGTGTTACTATTGCCTGCGATAGATAAATCAGGCGGCGTTGCGCGTTCGAGTGGTGATGCGATGCTCAAAGTTTTCCTGTAAAACCTCTATCGCGTCGCGAGCTTCCTTTAGCGCAATGGGATATTCACATTGGCTAAATGGATCATCGAGGGGTGCCGAGTGGGTTTGCATAAACTCAACAGCCTGACGCAGCACCTCAATTTGAAATCTCATGGATGGTGTTTCCGTCATGGATGATCCGTCCCCCGTTTCAACCTACAGGGGAACTATACAAGAAGTAGAATATGGTGCAAGTGCAATTATAGGTAGAAATACATCTACTTCGTCGAACGGTCTGACACGGTTTTCCTTGCTGCTTCCAGTCGATCAATCAATCGAACAAATTCTTCATCAAGCCCAGGGTTTTTCGCATCTGGGTCGACGATATCAACCATTTGCTGGGGCGTTACCTTCGTCCGATCGCGGCTGGCAAACCGCGCAATAACTTTGACCTCAGCTGTCTTGCCGCGCTTGGAGTAAAATTCGTGAAGCAGGCCGACATATTTTTCATCCCAGCCAACGACGCGCGTGGTGAGTTTGAATTTCTCAGGAAAGGTCAGCATTCGCGCGATATACATGGTCTGACCGCAGATTACCGGATGCCAGCCACGCGAGCGCAACGCGTTCCAACTCTTGGTACGCAAAATATAGTTGATCGTGCCGAGGTCGCTAAAGGAGAGATAGCGGCTGTTCGTCATGTGCGCGAACATATCCTGATCGGTTAGCCAAACTCGAAAATTCATTTCGGTCTGGTCAAGCAAGCGGACTTTTGGCCCCGCAAAAAATGAGCCGATGAATAGCTTTAGGAGACGTAGGAACAGGTTCATGCGGTCGCCCTGGCGTGGTCTTGCAGTAACACTTTGCGCATGCGCTCTACCAGCTTGGCGTTGTATTCAACAATATGCGAGACCGCCTGGTGAGAGAACGTCGCGCCGGAATACCATGTCCTGTCCTGACCCTGCATATGCTCTAGCCGCTGCAGGAAACCGTTCTGCACGGCTTCGGCATTGAAGTGCGGATAGTATTTCCACATTTTCTGGTTGATGACATTGGTCACGTGTCCTCCCTTGTCGGCGATGCCCGCTCGTAGCGCTTCTTTCAATTCGTCGGAAGAAAGATCGCCCGAAAGCTGCCCGGCAAGATACAAATTGCCGCCAAAATCAGGCTCGTATCCGTCAAACCGGGCCGAAAGTACGCGCCCGCGCTCCGATCCAGGCACAATGGCGTCCTTATAGGCCTCAACATTGACGTCGGTGAACCAGTTATCGGCTGCAAATAAGGTTGTTGTATATCCGGCCCACTCAATGTTTTCAGCGACATAAACCTCATCGGAATTTGGCTTTGTAAGCGCGGCAAAGTCATCGACGGGCAGTGTGCACACGACCTGATCACACTCGACAGTCTCGCCATCTTCCAGCTCAAGTGTAATTGATGTCCCGGATCGATTGACGGAGACCACACGGCTCTTCAATCGAACGGGCAGGGTGGCAGCAAAGCGCTTCCAGAATTCGTCCCAACCTTCGACAGGCATGCGCAGTTTTTTCAATGTGCCTGACAGGATGAGGTCAAAATCGGTCCAACGTTGCGCCTGAAGTGTCATGGCTTCATCGACGAACCCATATCCTAGATTGGTCAAGGTCCGGTACATAAGTCTTTCAATCTTATATAGTTTCCTCTCTGCAAGCCAATCCTGGATCGACATCGAGGCTTCCGCAAGTGTCGCCTTGTCTGGATCTTTAGCTGACATACGGGTGACGAGGCTGCGCCTTGCCCTGAGATACTGCACGACCTGAAGCGCCAGGGGGTGGCCATCTCCAGCCTTGACATAGGCTTCGAACGTCTCGCCATCGAAGCGTTGCTCGGTCATGCGTTTCAGCTTGATTCCGCATTCGGCCATCCATTTGTGAACCCTGCGATAGTGGGTCGTGGTATAGCATGTTCCCATCTCGACAATTGAATTGCCGGGGCGCAAGGTTAGCGACTTGCCGCCGGGCTGGCTTGCCGCCTCAAACACGATCGGCTCGAAGCCGTCAATCTCGTTAAGAAATCGAGCGAGGCTAAGACCGCCAGGCCCGCCGCCTATGATGCCAATTCGGATTTTGGTCATGCCCGCCAACTGTTGTGGTAATTTCGATTTGCCTCTGCTGATCCATGGTCCTGAAGTATTACCATTACCTTTGCAAGACGAGCCAAAATGGCACTCTGAAAACCGTTAATATTAACAATCCTGTGGCAATAGCTGGATTATGCAGCAGTCGTTTTCATTTCTTGCAGAACTGAAAAGCCTCTTCGTGCCACTCAAAGCGCCGGAGACAGAGGATGAAGCCATAGCGCTTCGTGAGACGCAGGTGCAATTCGTCCGGCTGATTCTACCGATGGCGCTTGTGAATCTGGGCAATGGCGCGGCTGTCGCACTGGCCTATGCAGGCCATCAATTCGGGCATTTTGTGCCACAACTGGGGG
>CAYGKE010000096.1:221-10060 GCA_964350465.1 uncultured Hyphomonas sp. | reverse complement strand
CCCCCCCCCCCCCCCCTTTTTTTTTTAATGATACGGCGACCACCGAGATCTACACGCCAAATTGCTTTTTGATCGTGTCCATGACTGAAAATGGATCAATCGTCATCGCGCCGTTGCCATAGAACAGGGGTTGATGGGTGACGACAACGCTCTTCTCAGCCTCAACGGTTATTGGGTTGTGGACCGGGCGCTCAAACATTGACGGGTGATGGAAGAATGCAATGCCTGCCTTAACGGTTTGAGCGGCAGAAACCGGTTTAACATTCTCGAGGTCCAGCAGCGAAACAACTTTAGGATTTGGGAATTCGTCGGGGAGAAAATAACCGTTCGCCTCAATTAGGTGTAGGCAGACCTTCAGTCCTGCTTGGCTGAAGGCGCGCACGTCCGTGGCCACCGCTGACGAAGTTCCGCCAGTGAAGCGTGGGTCGGTAATGACCAGTACGTCGCAAGCCTGTTCAGCCAATTCGAATTCCTATCTGCGCAATTGCGCGCTCAAACCAGCAAAATACATGCCTCGCTACGCGGCGGAGTGCTTGCGATTAAAGAACAATGCGCGCGCCTCATTCAGTAGGTCTGTGACAAAGGTACGGAAAAATACAAGCATCGCCATCGCATACGCAATCATGCCAATTCCGACCAGGAGCCCAAGTTGCACGTAACTTGGCTGTAGGCTGAGTTTGGGGAAGCTGTTCATGACGCTCAGCAATACCGCCGCCATTATGACCGTAGAGACGATTTGTGGTCCGAGAGCGGCGATGAAGTCCTTCAATTTCAAATCAACAATATGCAGCGCAGAGACTTGGAATGGCAGGAACAAGATGATGTTTGCGATCAGGTAGGCAAGCGACAGTGCCTCCAAAGTGCCAAAATTGATGCCAATAGCGAAAGCTAACACAAAGGCCGCCATTCGTATCAGCGACCACCGTAAGAGAACATCGGATCGGCCAAGTGCCTTCCAGACAACATTTGCAGTGGCAAGAACAGATTGAATGATGCCAACAAAGGCAAGCAGCCTCAAAACCGGTGCCACTGGACCCCAGTTTTCGCCGAAAACAAAATCGACAAAGGGTACAGATACGATTGCGAGACCCGTCATCATCGGAATTGTAATGGCGCCCAAGACCGAAGCCGATTTCATGTAGAGTTTGCCCAGCCGCTTGGTCTCTGCTTTGAGTTCAGACATGGCTGGGTAGAGCGCAAAGCTGGCGCCGAGCGAGAGTGTATGGACCGGCATCAGCATCATCTGATACGCGCGGCCATAGAAGCCAAGCGCTTCGGCGCCAAGGAACCGCCCGATCAGGACATTATCTGTATTTCGGTTCACGAAGGCGACGAGGCCGGTGCCTGTCAGTTGTAGCGAAAAGGGAAGCACCGCAACGATTTCTGACCAATTATACTTCAGCTTCAGTGGTGCCCGCTGCGCAACAAGCCCACCGATCATCTTTATGCCAAACATGACGATTTGCTGCCAGACCAGGGCCCAGACGCCATATCCCTCGAAAGCCGCCCAGATCGCGGTGACCGCGGCCAGTACAGTGGCAACAAGATCGATGATGGCAATGTGCTTGAAACGAAAATTGCGTTGCAGCCAGGCCATCGGTACGAGGAAGATGCAGTGCAGAACGAGGATAACTGAGAGCGCTTTAATAAGCGGCTCGACCAATGCCTCATTGAAGAAGGCCGCGATATAGGGCGCTGCAAGAAAGGCGAGAATGGTAAGGCTCACGCCCAATATCAGGTTGGTGATGAACGCCGTTGACCAGAATGCATCACTCGGCTTGTCGGCTCGAACCAGCGCAGCTGATATGCCGAGATCGTTGAACATGGTGAAAAAGCCGACAAACGCCATTGCCATGCCAACCAGCCCGAACTCAGCAGGAGGAACCAAGCGTGCCAGAATGGGCAATACAATCGCGAATTGAATGACCGTTTTTGAAACGGTCACAAATATGTTGATCGCCGCACCGCTGGCTGTTTTTCGGGCGAGTTGGTTCATTCCTTAGCCTGATCCCTTCACGATCTTTTTTTCTAGCATTTATCAACTTGCATGCACGGTATGCTTTGTGCAGGCGATATAAACCGAGCCGTTTAAGGCAGTTAGGGACTTTATGCTTGAACAATACGCGGCACTTGCAAGAATCGTACACAAGTTTCTGGTTAGAGGCCGCGAAGCCAAAGCCAGTGCGCCGCAGGGCTTGGAGGCCTGAAAACAGAGATGTCTAGTCGCGTCAGTGTCATCTTGCCGACATTCAATCGTGCCGACCTGATTGGTGAAACGATTGAGAGTATTATCGCTCAATCGCGCCCGGTTGATGAGATACTCGTTGTCGATGATGGATCCACGGACACAACTCGGGAAGTGGTAGAACAGTATCAGGATAGAGTGACATACGTTCGGAAGGAAAACGGGGGCAAGGCACAGGCACTCAATTTTGGTCTGGCACACGTTACCGGCGATTATATCTGGATATGTGATGATGACGATATCCTTCTGGCGGACGCCTGCCAACGTCTCGCCGGGGAATTGGACGGCGATCCACAGCTGGACTTCTGCGCCGGCAAGCATGAGGACTTCACAGTCGATGAGGCGACAGGTGAGCGCCGCATCAAGCCGCCGGGGTATTGGCGGCCCTCGAAACCGGATGAGCTTTTCCCTGACCTTCTCGATGGCTGTCATATCTTTCAGCCGGGGCTTCTGGTTCGGCGTCGGCATTACGATGCGGTAGGTCCATTCAATGAACAGATGGTTCGATCGCAGGACTATGAAATGCTGCTGCGACTGAGCAGAAAAGGTCGAGGCAAACTACTCGGCGAGACGGTCTTCTTACATCGTGAGCATGCGGGTGTGCGAGGATCGGCGAAGGAGCGGTTCTCTTTTTCTGAGGCCAATGCCAAGTGGATCAAGTTTCATCGCATGATTATGCAGCCACTCATGGCCGATCTAGGCGACCATGAGTTGTTACCGGAATCAATTTGGACCGATCCGGCTCGCCAATCGCGACGTGCAAGAACTGCAACGCTTAAGCGCGGCGCTGTCTATGCACGACACCTTTTATGGGAAGAGGCGGTTGATACATGGTCGGCGGCCTCGGTGCTTGACGAACCGTTTGATGATTTTGAGCAAGCTCTGGTGCTGGGCTCCACGCAATACAGCTTGGGCTGCGATCCGCTCTTTGAAGATCAAGCGCTACAGGAGCGGTTGATGGGCTTGAGCCGGACTTCGGATACTGGCCGAGACACTGTATCCCTGATCACAAGATCCGTGCGTTGGCGCCTGAAGGCAGCGTTAGTGAACTTTCAGGTGTGTGACGTTCTGCGGATATCACGCTTTCTGCTGAAAGTGCGATAATTCAAAAGGCCGTTGTCTTTGTATCTGCTGAGTGCAGTTGCCTGCGCTGCTAGTGGGCACCGCGCGAGGCAAAGACTGCCGGAACAGTCAGGACAAGAATTTTCACGTCACCCCAGAAACTTCTATTCTGGGCGTACTCGACGTCCATTGCGACGCGAGCCGGGTAGGAGGTGTTACTCCGCCCACGAACTTGCCAAAGCCCGGTTAAACCAGGCCGCACACTGCTATAGTGCTTGAAGTTCTCAGAGTATTTTTTCACTTCGTTTTCGACAATCGGACGGGGCCCAACGAGGGACATGGTTCCCATCAGGACGTTAAATAGCTGAGGAAGCTCATCGATCGAGGTCTTTCGAATGAAGTGACCCAGCGTGGTGATCCGAGGATCATTCTTCAGCTTCTGGGATTCTTCCCATTCTTGTCTCGCTTCAGGGTCTTCCCGCAATATTTCGGCCAGCCGCTCTTTGGCATCTGGCACCATCGACCGGAGCTTGAAGCAGCGGAAGGGTTCACCATACTGACCGAACCGGATTTGGTAGAAGATTGCAGGATGTCCGTCCTGCAGCCGAATGAGCAATGCGACAACAAAGATCAGCGGTGCAAGAAACACCAGGGCAACGAGGGCAACAACAAAATCAAACAGGCGTTTGATACGACATTCTTCGCGTTTATTGTGGCCTTGTCCCGGCGCAGATACCCGCACAGCGTCCATAGCTTGCGAAGAATTTGTCAGTCTTAAGCCCATTCTGGCCCCCTCAACTAAACACACGCCGTCCCGTTCGAGGTTGAACCGTCGAGCAAAATACACGTTTGCGATGCCACCCAACCTCGTTGAACACTACCGCATATTAGGCTTTTCGTCTGCAAGCGGTGTGCCGTATTGTGTTAAGAAATTTTTCATGTCTTGAACACCGTATTCTCGTAGTAGGCGAAATGTTTGTGCAGCGCACATTTCAACGGCTAAGATTTGGGCACAAGTGCTGGGCAGCTGGGCTGAAAAAGCCAGCTTTTGTCGGTTCCAGGTCGCTTTTGCTGCGGTGCAGCGATTCGGAGACCCAAGGCGAAGTTGAGTTGCCTCAAATTAGAACAGTCTTTCACCAATTCGAAGCGTATCACCCGGCTGAACTTGAACAGTTGAATCGAGGCGAACTGCAACTTCATCAGTGCCTTCAAATGATCGAATATAGACGACCTTTTTATTTGCCCGATAGGTGAAGCCACCAGCGGATGCGACGGCGTTCAGAACGGTCAGGCCAGAATTGTATGGATACTCACCAGGCGCTCCGACCTCCCCGAGGACATAGAAAGGTCTATAGTTTGCAACTTCGATACTGACTTTGGGATCGTTCAGATATCCGTCGGCGAGCATTGACGTTATTTCCTGCTCGAGTGCCCGCGTCGATTGACCCAGAGCTTGCACCTCGCCGATCAGAGGTAAGGAAATCTCGCCTGTGCCATCCACTTCAAACAAACCGGAGAGATCAGGTTGTCCGAAAACATTGACACGGAGCTGGTCTCCACTGCCGAGGACGTAGACCTGCGGGGCTCGTGTGGTTGTCGTTATTTCGGGACTGTTGGTTGAACTCACGGGCGCCGGTCCAGATTGGCATGCGGTAAGAAACACCGACGTTACAAGGGCGCAGACGGCAATGTAGAATTTTCCTGAGTTCATAATGATCCTCCTAAGTCGTTGTGCTGTGTGACCTGATAGAGGTCCGGTTCAGGTCGAGAGTATTGAAACATCAGTCTTGTAAAGTCTAGCGGCGCTCAGTTGGCCGCTATAATAGGCGCCCGTATCAAGCCCAATGCGCCGATAGTCGCTATGGACGTCGTCAGCAGGCGTGTGGCCATGTACAATAATGTGCTCAAAAGCGCCGGAATCGTGCAGAAACTCGTCTCTGATCCAGAGCATATCCCTTGCGGTCTGTTGCTCAAGCGGCACATCAGGTTTCAGGCCAGCATGGACGAACAAATAGTCGCCCAGACTGAAATAGTGCTTGAGCGACTGAAAGAATTCCAAGTGCTCTACGGGAAGCTTTAATCGGAAATCGTCCCAGACCTGACGCCAGGCGTCAGCATTGCCGCCAGCGCCAAACGGTCCTTGGGTTTTTGGTGGTTGAAGACCATAGGAGTATAGTGTCTCGCCGCCGCCATACCGTGCCCATTGCGCGCCAAATTCGCTGTCCTGACGAAACTGAAGCAACGCCTCTTCGTGATTGCCCATCAGGAAAATTGTGTCGAAGTCTGACAGCCTGTCGCCGATCAGAAAGTCTACGACGTCGCGAGACTGCATACCTCGATCGATATAGTCCCCCAGAAATACCAGCGTGATCCTTGTATCTTGGGGCAGCGTTCGGGCGTCAGCCTCAATCGACTCGACCAATTGTTCGAGTAGATCGAAGCGGCCATGAATGTCTCCAATCGCATAAACGCACTCATTTTCAGGGAGCGAGCCGACTCTGTTTTTCATGTTTCGAGAGGCTGTGGTGGCTTCTGGGTTGGCATTGGGTGCGGCTGGGTGTCCGTCGCTTTGTGTAGATGCGTGAGGCTTGGTCGTCGTTTGCAGTGTCTTCGCAGCCAGCGATTTCACGCTTCGCAATGCGCGCGTTGCGGCAGCCTGACTTTGCCCAATACCTTTTGCAGCGCCTGACGGCGCATTCGAGATTTGTTTTTTGGTGCTTCCGGATATACGGCGCAGGCGCCGTGAGAGGCGAACCAGGCCCTGCCGCAGGAGCACACCCAGAGATTTGAGATGATGGTGCAGAACCGCAATGCCGCGGGACGCTCTGCTGCCGAGGTTTTTGAGAGATTGATCGAGTTTGTCCTGCGGTTTGGTCATAGTGGAATTTCTGACGGTCGCATTGGTTAGCAATGGCTTTTCAAGAAACAAGTTTTGAGCTGGGAAATCGGTCATCTGAGGTTGCGACCCACCTGAGATAGAAAACCGGCCGCCCAACTCATATGCATTACACCTGATGCAAGCCCCGCATACAATCCACAGAATGATTGTTTTGCGAAAGAAACCGCAAGTGATGCGGCACCAAGCACCGCAACATATATCAATGGCAGTAGGATAGTTGGTAAATAGAAGGGGGCAGCCAGAATGCCGCCAAGTGATCCGATCAGTGCTGCAATCGGGAGCGCTTGGCGAATTTTCAGACGTTCTCCGTGCTTCGCGACCGTCCGGGCCCGTCCTTTGCCGTAGCTGAAATATTGTTTCGCCAAACGCACGGCACTGCCACGTGGTACATACTGAATCCGAATATCGGCATCGAGATAGATACTCCCCCCGGAATGCGACAAGCGCGTATCGTATTCGGCATCCTCGTTGTGGGAGAAGCTTTCATCATAGCCGCCCAGCCTGGTGAAGGTCTCGAGGCGAAATCCGGCATGATGTCCGTGATCGACATAGCCGGATGTCTTGCCCCCACGATGTACCGATCCACCGGAGCCAAGCGGCGTATCCACGATCCACGCATTGGCTTTCTCAAAACAGGTTGTCCCAACCGCGTCCATTGGAATGACCAGCGAGTCTGCCTTGGTCGCCATCAGGGCCTTCGAAATCGATAGGATGAAATCTTTCGGGTAGATCGAGTGAGCGTCGCAGCGCACCAGATACGTCGACTCAGGTATCGAATATTCCTGCACTGCGAGGTTCAATGCGGCTGCCTGCAGGCGTTTAGGGTTCTTTAGAAGGCGTAGATTCGGAAACTCGTCCATTAGCGAATTAACGATGTCTACTGTCTGATCGGTTGAGCCGCCATCTGCGACGACTAGAGGAACCTCTGCGAGGACATCGGAGCCGGTCATCAGTGATCGAACACAGGCCTCTATATAAGCCTCTTCATTTAAGGCCGGAATGACCGCTAGAATGCTGGCGGGCCGCGGTGTCGTGCCAGCTTCATGCTCGGTGGTCTTAGGCGCTGCTGTCATATCGAACCGTATCGGAAATCTGAAGCCAATTATTGTGCAAGCACTGTTCCAGTTCGAAAGGCACCTTGTCAGCGGGCTGCCTTACTCAAGAATGGCCACAGTTGCCTCTGATTGGAACCCGTTAAAGTCGGTCGCCATGGCCTGACCGTAGGCGCCGAGGTGGCATATTTCGATCCAATCACCTTCGCGCATATCGCTAGGCAGCTCAAACGGGCCTTTCATGACATCTAGACTGTCACAGGTCGGCCCGAAGAAGCGATATCCTGCCAACTGCTCTGAATGAGAACCGTTTCGGTGCAGTTTGACTGGGTATTTCCAGGCACAATTGGCTGCGTCAAACAAAGCGCCATAGCTCCCTTCATTAAGATAAAGGTCCCGGCCCTTGCGCAATTCAACACGGGCCAGCGTTGAGCCGCCTTCCGCACATAAGGCTCGCCCCGGTTCGGAAAATATCTCCATGTCGGAGAAGCCGAACTTGTCCAAGGCCTTCCGAATGCAGTAGAAATACTGGTCAATACTGGGCGGTGTCATGCCGGGATAAGCAACCGGAAAGCCGCCCCCGCAATCTATGCTGTCGATCTGGATGCTCGCGGATTCGAGGAGCTCGTGAACATGGGCAAAGGCACGCAGATAGTCGCCCGGATCCATACACTGGCTGCCAACGTGGAAGCAAACACCCAGCTTTGCCGCAACTGGCCGGGCCTCTCTCAGTAGCGCAACGGCTTCGTCATGATTCACCCCGAACTTTCCGGCGAGGGACATTTCCGCGCCGCCTTCAGGCACGTTTATGCGCAAGTGCAGATGCAGGTCGTCAGCAGCATCGGTCTCGGTCAGTATTTTTAGCAATTCGTCGCGGCTGTCGAAGGCCATATGCCTTATCCCGACAGAATAGGCGTGTCGGATGGCCGCTCGGGATTTAACCGGGTGCATGAAGTACTGGACAGCATCGGGGGAAACCGCACGGACCATGTCGATCTCGCGGATCGAGGCGACATCGAAGTGACGGATTCCAGACGCCCACAATATCTTAAGTACTGCAGGGTGCGGATTTGCTTTGACTGCATATAGCGACTTGCCTGGAAATCCGTTCAGGAATGACGCTGCCGAGTTCGCCATGCGAGTTGGGTAAAGCACATGAACGGCGTCATCGCCGTTATATGCGCTGAGAGCCGCTGCGACGCTGTTATAGACAGGCAGGCCAGATGACCGGTCAAAGTCAGGAAGTAAGGCATTGTGCGCCAGGCGCGTGGTGGGAGAATTAAACATTGGTGACAGTCCAGTAGATTCGGCATAGCCGCGCAAATAGGGTCAGGTTTTCACACCTGGCGCATTTGGGTTTGGCGAGCTTGAAGCTCGCTACAGCCTGGAGAGTTCCACCACCGCCGCCATGTAATCGGCGTCCTTGGCGAGGTTCCAAATAAGCGTGGACGTATCGAACGCAACGTCGATCTTTTTTATGAGTGTCGCGGGCGCGAGCAAATCCTGAGTCATCCAATTATCCTCGGCAAGCAAGACCGGACCGTGCCGGCATTGAGAGGGAAGACCGTTGGGCTAACCCGTGCTGACGGCTGCTCAGTATGCAGCCCGCCGTAGCTCGCTTTCTTGTCGAGGGGGCATGTAGCTGTGAGCGCTAACTCCGTCAACCCTTCACACCTGCTATTATTCGCCCAAACGATTGAAACCCATTAACTTTTTGACCACCAGCCGCGCCGCTTCTTCTTTGGCGCTGTACTTTCTGTCTCTAATACGGGTGCTGTCGCTATGGGTTCGTCTGGCGTGACGACAGCCACGACCGGCTTAGGAGCTGGCTTCTCAGTCACTTCGGGCGCAAGAACTGGAATGGGAGCATCCGGCTTGGACGGCGCTGGCTCGGTTTCCGATTGGTCTGGTTTAGTGCCGGAAGCGCCATCATCTTTGGTGGGCGTTGCCTCGGCTATTGGCGCAGCTTCCCCTTCGGCGCTTGTCCCCTGAGCCTCAGGATCACGGCGCTTGCGACGTCTGCGGCGGCGCTTTTTCTCCGGGCTAGGTTCGTTGCTTACCTCGGCCGCTACAGGTGCTTGTGTGCCTTGGCCTGACCCATCAGCTGAAACCGGGGACGAGGCGCCGATTGGGGTTGCGACAGGTGTTGCTGCAAGACCGCCAGATTCCGCAGATGGTAGCTCTCCGGGCTCGTCACTTAGCAGTGAGCTTACACTGGCGGATAGTCCATCAAGCAAGGCCCCGCCGTCGCTTGGTGGCGAGCCAGGATCGAACTCGTCCTCGCGCCGTTTTCGCCGGCCACCCCTTCGTCCGCGCCGGCGACGTTTGCGGCCGGAGCCTTCTTCGCGATCGTTGGTTCGTTCATTGCTATCTGCTTCGCCATCAGAGTCGGCTGTTTCAGCAGATTCCTCTGCTTCGTCTTCGTCCGGATCCGGCAACAGGTGATCATCTTCGTCGCCTTGAAGGAAATCGGCGCGATTGAATTTTGGCTTACGTTTTCCCCCGCGACCCGCCTGTTGGGCATCAATAGCAAAGTCACCAACGATCGTATCCGCTGATGACTTTATGGCGATTGTGAATC
>CAYGKE010000096.1:0-211 GCA_964350465.1 uncultured Hyphomonas sp. | reverse complement strand
CGGAAATGGCATCTCTTTTTGAATTGAGCAGGAAGAGCGCGACCTCGGTCGGCGCGGTCACCGTGATGCCGTTGAGGTTGCCAGTTGCAGACCGGTTTTCGATCGCGCGAAGAAGTTGTAGCGCGGCAGACGGAACCGAGCGTGTTCGGCCTGTTCCGTTGCACGTCTCACATCGCTCAGATGTCGCCTGCATGATACCCGCGCGCCGACG
>CAYGKE010000095.1:0-10124 GCA_964350465.1 uncultured Hyphomonas sp. | reverse complement strand
GGACCAAGGCGGCAGCTGAAAGCGACGCCTTAACCGGCATTATTCTGTGGTGGCCTTCTCCTCACCCGTCATCATCGGGCAGTGCTCAGCTGGATCATGGCCCATTGCTTCATGCTTGGCTTGGCAGTCTTCTGCCGACATTGGATGTTCACCCGACGCATCATGCATTTGGTGGCCATCTGCGCCGTGCTCCATCATTTTATTCTTATCCATCGCCATACCGTCCTCACCCATCATGGGTTTATCGCCACCCACCATATGGTCGCCGGCAGGGTCCATCATATGGCCATCCGCCATTTTTCCTTCCATGTTGGCCATGCAGCCTTCCATGCCTTCCATGCCTTCCATGCCTTCATGACCAGCCATGCAGGTTTTAGCATCTGCGTCATCCGCCTCAGTTTCGACTGCAGGTTTCTCGCTGTGATCATGTGTCTTGTGACCATCCTGAGCCATTGCCAGGGGCGACAAGGCGAAGGCGGCAGCGGCGGCGGTTAAAATCGGTTTCATAGGGGAATCCTTTTATTCGTGTTCACGCCCAAGGGCATTGGGCTATTACAACGTATTACGCATCACACAGGCGGCGCCCTCATATTCGGCTCCACTCTTTCAAGTATTTCAACGGAGCCCTGGTTTGATTGTCAGTCCCCGCATTCTCGCAGCCCTTGTCATGGTCCTATGGGCCTCTTGCTATCCGCTCATCACGCTAGGGCTCGACTATGCGCCGCACCTGACGTTTGCTGTGCTGCGCGCTCTCCTGGCTGGAGGTGTTTTGCTGGGCGTTGCCGCTCTCCGCCGAGCGCCGTGGCCTCGCGGTTGGGCCGTTTGGGGCTGGATCACGCTTGCTGGCCTTGGGATGACTGGAATAGGTTATTTTGGCATGTTTCACGCGGCTGAGTTTGTTTCACCTGGTCTGGCAACAGTAATAGAAAGTCTCCAGCCGCTAATTGCCGCTGTGCTCGCAGTCGTATTCTTGCGCGAACGCCTTGGTGCTATTGGCTGGTTTGGACTATTCCTCGGGGTCGGCGGCGTGGTGCTGATCGCAATACCCCGCGTGCTGGCCACAGACGGCGGCTCTACCGCTTTCGGTCTGGTCTTGGTGATCATGGCAACCAGCGGTGTCGCTGTGGGAAATATCGCGATTAAGTCGCTGTCGACACGTGTTGACGCTGCGATGGCGATGGGATTGCAGCTCTTGATCGGGGCGATACCGATTTCAGTTCTGGCGCTCTTGACTGAGACACCAACGGCGATCGACTGGTCGCCGCAATTCATAATCTCACTTCTGGGACTCGCTTTGCCTGGAACGGCTCTGGCCTACTGGTTATGGCAAGTGACTCTGCAGACGCTGGATGTGTCCAAGGCTGCTGCATTCAGCTTCCTCGTTCCGATCATTGGCGTCTCCGTTGGCGCGCTGTTCTTCTCTGAACCGCTTACCATGAGTGTCATTGGCGGCGGCGCGCTCGCGGCCATCGGAGTCTACCTTGCGTCCCGCCCGAAGACAAAACCGTCACGCCTGATGTCTTTACGCAAACAGGCTTAGTCGAGCTCTGCTGCTTGTTCCTGAAGGATTTTTCGGGCGCGGTAGACTCTTGTTTCGACAGCCTTGATGGAGACCCCGAGCAACGCGGCCACTTCGCCTTGAGGCATGTCTTGCAGGACCTGTAGCGTAAAGGCCTGCCTCAACTTATCTGGCAATTCGTCAATCAATTTGGAGACGCGCTTGAGCTCATCTCGGTGCTCATAATCGTCTTGAACGTTTTGCGAGTGGTCTGCTATATCGGGGCGATCTGGACTCTCAAGCGGGGCCGCCTGAAAGAAAAAACTTCGCACAGAGCGTTTGCGGCCATGGTCGCGAACTTTGTTGAGCGCAATGTGATAGATCCAGGTCGAGAACTTCCGCGACGGATCATAACGACCGATAGAACGCCAGGCCGCCGTAAAGGCTTCCTGCAGCACATCATAAGCATCTTCATTGCCACGCATAGATCGGTGAATATAGCGGTAGAGCGGTTCCTTGTAACGGCGCATAAGCTCGGTGAAAGCGCGTTCCTCGCCCCCCGCTGCGGCTACAGCAAGCTCTGCATCTGTTCGCTCTTTGTTATGCACGTGTGTATGTCTAAAGCTCCGTCAGTGCTCGAACGACTTCAGCGTCAAAGATGATCGCTTGCTCCTCGGTAAGGATCTCGCGCATCTCAAACACATGCTCGATAGTGACTTTTTGCAGCTCCCCCATGGCTGTGTGAAATTCGTCAATCGCCGCCTGGACAGCAGGCGAATAGGATTTATCGGCTTCCATCGCTTCCGCGAGCGCAAGGTTAGCCGCGCGAAGTGTTTGTTCCAGCCCTGCCTTTCTGGCCGCGAACCGGTGTTCGACTTGTTCTAGTTTTGCGTCCTGTTCTGCTGACAGGTCCAAATCGTGGTGAACAAGGTCATGCAAACCAGAAGGGGTTTCGATCGGATGTGTCACAGACCAGTTTCCCGCGACAAACACGCCGGCCATGCCAGCGCACAGTGCTAGGAAAACGACAATGATCCAATGTTCAAGTTTCATCTCTCCTCTTACCTCAGAAGCCCCGAAGGCGCATATGGGGCATCAACAGAAAAAACCGATAAATCGCTCGATGACGACGGGCTTGGAGCACCGAACAACCCAACCATAAGGCCGATCGCGATCGCAAGCGCCGCAGCGGCGGTTCGGCTCAGAGTGGGCGTGGCAAAAAAGCGCCCGTCTGTAGTTACTGCTGCGGGCGACGCTGCGAACCTAACTGATTTACGTGCGTCAATCCGCTCCCAAACCTCGGCTTCGAGATTGTGAAGGTCACGATCAAGCGGCTCCGATTTCAAATCACTGATGAGCGCATCTATGTTATTTTTCATGGCGCTCTCCTTTCGAGAAGCAAGTTAGGGAGAATTACGTATTGCTTTCTACGCAGCGGCTGCCGCACCCCCTCAAAAAACATTGAATAAAGTCAGTATGCACCCGAAGCGGGCCTGACAATGGCGATCAGCATATGAGGGATGGCATCGTTTAACGCGTAGAAATTGGGAACCCAATCGCAATTTAGCAATAGGCGCCAATGACGCAAGAACGGGACAGCTCGCAGACAAGGGATGCTTCTAACCGGAGCATGGCGGTGTTCGCGTTCTCCTATTTACTGATTATTGGGGTCGCAAATCTGGTTTGGGAGACCGCCCAGGCGCCCCTTTACACGATCTGGATAGATGGAACGCGCGCCGAGATCGCATTTGCCATTGCGCACTGCACGCTGGGCGACATCTTAATTGCCGGCACAGCGCTGTCCATCGCCTGGTTAATCGCTGGGCGAAGTGGATGGCCATACGTACACTATTGGCGGGTCGCAAGTCTAAGCCTTCTGATCGGTGTGGCCTACACTGTGTTTAGCGAATGGCTCAACATTTCGATCCGCGAAAGTTGGGCCTACCGCGAAACCATGCCGACAATTGGGCCGCTGGAAACGGGGCTTTCGCCACTCTTACAATGGCTTCTCATCCCTAGCTTTACATTTGCCTGGCTAAAAAGCGCGATGCGTCGTTGAGTTAGTAAAAGTGTCGCACCCGATACCCCAAGGGGGCATAAGGGGTAGATCTCCACGCCGCGTAAACACCCGACATGGACGCCACCTCACCCCGCAATATTGCAGGCGTCCGACGCAAGAAGGAGAACATCATGCGTTCCAAACTCGTTGGACTGTTGATTGCAGCAGGCGCTGCTATCGCACCCTCTGCGCTGGCAGATGTCTATAACCTTGAAATTGATCAATTCGAACGGACAGTTGACGGCAAGACGTTAACTGGCGTCAGCATTAACGGGGAAAGCCCCGGTCCATTGCTGCGATTGCGCGAAGGCGAAGACGTCACCATCAATGTTACCAATACGCTCGACGTCGACACATCTCTGCATTGGCACGGGATCATCCTGGATGCCGGTATGGATGGCGTACCTGGGATTAGTTTTGATGGCATCGCCCCTGGTGAGACGTTCACTTATGACTTCACCGCCAACCAGTCAGGCACCTACTGGTATCATGGGCATTCGGCACTGCAGGAGCAGGAGGGCGTGTTTGCGCCAATTATCATTGAACCGGCAGAACCTGAGCCCTTCGCATATGACCGCGAACACGTCATTATTCTAGCCGATTGGTTAAATGACAGTCCCTACAAAGCACTTGCCAACCTCAAGAAGCGCTCGAACTATTATAATTATAATCGCCGAACCGTGTTTGATTTCTGGCGCGACTGGACAAATGCGGATGGCGGCGAAAAGGCTGATGTCATCGAAGAGCGTTTGGCGTGGGGCCGAATGCGCATGGACCCGACCGACATTGTGGACATTACCGGCTATACGTTTCTAGTGAACGGCGAAACCCCCGACGACAATTGGAACGGTCTTTTCGAACCAGGTGAGAAAGTCCGTCTGCGGTTTATTAACGCTGCGGCCATGACCTATTTCGACGTGAAAATTCCAGGATTGAAAATGACTGTGGTACAAGCCGACGGTCAGAACATAGAGCCGGTCTCGGTTGATGAGTTCCCGATCGCCATTGCTGAGACCTTCGATGTCATTGTGGAGCCTGAAGCAGGACAGTCTTATACCATCTTCGCTGCCGCCAAGGACCGCTCAGGCTACGCTCGCGCCACCTTGAGCGAAACCCCAGGCGCTGAAGCGGCGATCCCAGAACTTGGCCCCCGTCCGGAGCTGTCCATGGCCGTTATGGGCGATGGCCACAGCAATCACGGCGCAATGAGCGGTATGACAAAAAGTGATTCAGCCAGCATGGCTGGCATGACTATGGACATGAACGCCGACGCGCATAGCGGGCATGGCAAGATGTCGGCCATGGAGCATGGACCCAAAGTTCTCTCCTATGACGATCTGCGCGCGCTCACTCCGTACGCTGATCGGAGGGCTCCCGACCGCGAGGTCGAATTGCGGCTTACTGGCAATATGGAACGCTACATCTGGTCAATCAATGATGTGAAGTTTGGTGATGCCGGTCCGCTTGAATTTAATTACGGCGAGCGGGTTCGCATCACTTTCAAAAACGAAACCATGATGGAGCATCCGATGCACCTGCACGGACTATGGATGGATTTGGTGAACGGCGAGGGTGATATGGCGCCGCGCAAGCACACGATTACAATCCGGCCTGGTGAAACAATCTCAGCCGATGTGACCGTCGACGCGACCGGCTCCTGGGCCTTTCATTGCCATATTCTGCAACACGCCGCGACTGGCATGTTTCGGCAAGTCACCGTCATTGGCGGCGTCCAATAACATACCCCTATAAGGATAAGACAGATGAAACATACCATCTTACTTGCGGGTGCGCTCGCTATAGCAACAGCCCTGCCCGCGCTCGCAGCCGAAGGCGATCCGGTCTACAATTACACGCTGATCGAAGCAGACATTGCCGAGATTAATGATGAAACCGTCGGTGCCTGGGATGCCCAGGGCTGGGTTGGCGGCGACTATAATCGCTTCTGGTGGAAGACCGAAGGCACATTTGCTGATGGCGACTTTGAAGACGCCGAGGTGCAGGCACTCTATTCGCGCTATATTTCCAAGTTCTGGGATGCGCAGATCGGCGTGCGTTATGATCTAGAACCCAAAGGCGAAACCTATGGTGTCATTGGCCTGCAGGGCCTTGCCCCCTACTTCTTCGAAGTCGACGCCGCAGCGTTCGTTTCTTCAAGCGGCGATGTCAGCGCCCGGTTCGATGCGACAGGCGAACTTCTATTCACTCAGCGTTTGATCCTGGAGCCTGGTATTGCGCTAGATTTTTATGCTGAAGACGATCCGTCCCGGCAAATTGGATCGGGATTGTCTACGGCTGAGCTTAGTGCGCAATTACGCTATGAATTCACCCGCGAATTTGCACCATATGTCGAGCTAGCTTACGAACAAGCCTATGGTGACACTGCCGACTTTCGACGCTTGGCGACAGGCAGTGAAGATGACACGGTGTTCAAAGTTGGCTTACGCACCATGTTCTAGCGGCTTTGGTTGAGTGTTTCTTTGACCAGGAACATTCAGCGCAACTCAAATCAGCAGAAATAGATAAGCCCCGCACTGAAAAGTGCGGGGCTTAATTGTAAAGCTTTGGGATCTCGAAGCATATGATATTTCTATTTCAGCGGCTGACCTGAGCTCCATGTGATCCCGCGTTTGAATAGAGAGCCTCGCGCAATAGAGACAGACGATACGCAAGAGTAAATTTACTGAAGACCAGGTCATTTCGATCCTGGCTGAGCAAGAGCACGGGATGGCAACTTCGGAGCTCAAAGAAGCGCCGGAATGAATCTACTACACGACAGAAACTACCTGCAATGCTGAGGCTTTTTCACAAAATCGAGCGGCGATGACTGCACTGGCGGGTAATATGAACCGCCATAGTGCGGCGGTGAACGGATTCGGCATCGCGCCTTGGGCAAAACAAGTCACAAAAATCAGAATAATTCTTGAGAAGAATATAGAAGAAGGGACTTAATCAACTAACGGATCAAAAGCTGATTAAGTCATCTGAAATGATTTGCTTTGACACCGAAATCATTCATTGGCTCACTGTCTCAAAACCGCCTTACCAGAGACGCTGAATCGAGAGGCAAGAAACGCCCTGAATGGGACGCTCGCTGGACAAGCCTTGGGCGGAAGAATAGGCGCCAAGCGGATATGCGGCACACCGTAACCGCTCGCGTCTAAATCCCACACAAGATTGCGCTTAGCGCTTTAACGCGGAGGTTTTTTGTTGTCGGAACGCGAGCGCGTCCGTATGCCTGAGCTCAACCATCGAGTTTGGGGAGAACGCGATTGCCCAAAAATGAAGACGAGGGTATTCGGATGCGGGTTTCGCTATTTGGTTCGCTTGAGATTGCGACAGGATTGGGCGCCCCTATCGACATCCCCAATCGCCGGGGGCGGGTTATTCTCGCCATGCTGAGTATTAGTTCTGGTCAAAGCCTGAGCCGTGATTTGGTTAGCAAGTTGATTTGGGCGGGCCGTTTCAAGCCGCAGGCGCGCGCAAGCCTTCGACAATGCCTGCATGATCTCAATCGGGAGCTGCAAAATGCTGATCTGAACGTGTTGAGCGTGTCGAATACAGAGCTGTCAATCGACCCTCAGGCGGTGATCACCGACGTGCAAATTCTAGAGCAGGCGCTCGAGCGGGCAGACACCGATACGGTCATTGAGCTGTTGCAGGCTTCGGCCGGAAAACCGCTTCTTGCTGATATCGATTTCGGCGACGCGTTGGACGCCTGGCTCACCACACAGCGGGCACAAGTGGAAAATCGTATTCGCATAGCAACACAGCGGCTCCTTACAGATTTGAGCGAGCGCGGTGAGACCGCCATCCATGAAGCCCTAAGCGCGGCGTGGAAAGCTTGGATGGGTGTTGATCGCCGCAAACGTCAGGCTGGCGTGGCGATCCTCCCGTTTAAGCAAATCAACGAAGTCAGCGGTGATCTGTTTCTCGCGGATGGAATTGTTGAAGAACTGTCGTCGCGTCTCGGCGCCTCTAGTCGCATAGCGCTTGCTGGACGTACGTCGGTGGAGGCATTGAACGCAGCGCAGGCGACGCTTCCGGAAATGGCTGACAAGCTTGCTGTGACTCATTTTATTGAAGGCACCGTGCACAGGACCACCAAATCGGTAACCGTATCGATCCGACTGATCGAAGGGGCTTCTGGCAAGCAGATTTGGGCGGACCGGATCGAAGAATCAGAAGCCTATTTCTTTGAACAACGCAAAGTCATTGGTGAGAATGTGATCGTAGGCCTGACCCAGTCTATGGGGTTGAAACAAAGCGCGACGCCGGTTCGGAAAATGACCCCTAGTCGCGAAGCCTATGCGCTGTATCTGCAAGGCCGGAACCTGACCCAAAGAATGGGCATGGAAGGGGCATTGCAAAAGGCAACAGAGTTGCTTGAGGAAGCGCTTGAGATTGACCCCGACTTCGCCGAGTGTTGGACCGCGCTCGCTGATGCGAACATACATGTGGCCGTTTACACGCCGTGCCTGGAACGGGTCGAGCGGTCGGAAAAAGCGGCCTCCTGCGCTCGGCGAGCGCTGGAGCTGGACCCAAATCAGGGCTATGCCCACGCCATTCTAAGCATCCATGAATGGACCAGTTTCAATCCGGCAGGCGCTCTGGAATATGCTTTGGAAGCCTACCGCCTGGAACCCAACAATGCCGATGTCACGTTCAGATTAGGCTCGTGCCTCTTATATCTCGGGCGGACTAAAGAAGCCTTGCCATATGTTGAAGCCGCGATTGAGCAGGACCCGGTTTATGGTCGTAACTATGTCATGCTGTGTGTCGCGAACCTAAATCTCGGAAACTTGGACGCGGCGGTCCGCGCCGGACAACGCATGGCCGATCTTGGGGTCCCTGGTCTTCACCTTGGCGTCGCGCAAGCGGCGGCAGGCGATCATGCGGCGGCGGTTGAAACCTATTACGAAACACGGCGCTATGTTGGAACGCTGATCATGTCGCCGCCTGGCGCCAGTGATATTTCGGACGAAGCGCGCGACTTCTATTTGAAAACCGCGGCGGAAGGGATTTGCGGCGGCGATGAAGAGGCGCGGCAAACCTATTGCAGCCTGATCGAAATGCTGCACCAAACTCTGCTCGATCCATATGATCAAACCGTCGCCTGGCCCGCGGTGTGGATGGGGTATTCTGACTTGGTCATGAAGCTCTATCGTGAGCAGATTCATCCAGCCAATATGCCTGGTCTAATGAGCCTGTGGACGCAGATAGATCCAATTGGCCGGACGCTGAAACACCCCGACTTTATGTCGTTTGCCGAAGATATCGGCATGGTCGAGGCTTGGGAAAAATATGGCTGGCCGGACCTCATCCCGTCAGACCCACGCTCTACGTAAGTTCGAATTGACGCTTTATTGACGCCGCCCGGAATTGACGAGGATAGCACGAGAACACCATCCTCCGCTCACCCAAAAAGGGTAAAACGGAGAGAAAAAAATGAAACGAATTTTCAGCTTGCTACTGGTCGCATTTTCGATCGGGCTCACACCTGCGCAAGCCCAGCTAGAGCCATTCACTGACTATGAGATTAGCGAAGCGGTCTGGGAAATCGGCACCGTAAAAGTAAAGACCAATGCGGGCGATCATTATCTCGAAGGTCTAAAAGCTACATGGGTGCGCGGACAAGAGATCGGTAAAGACCTCGGACACATCGAGGATTATGCGATCTATTCCAGCATCACACCCGAGAGCGGTGATTTCAACCTGCTGCTTGTCACGAAATATGCAAGCCTCGCCGATATGGCTCCGTCAAAAGAAAAGTATGACGCGTTTATGAGCGCGCTCGGCCAGGAGCAAGCTGAGGCTGGCTCAAAGCGAGCGCTGGAGACCTACCCCGAATTGCGAGAAATCACGGGCAGCTACATCGTGCATGAGATTGACCTGAAATAAGGACCTCGTTTGGTACGGTGCCAATAGTTCACGGCCCCCCGTTACGCGGCAAGACCGCAATAAGACGGAGGGCCGTGCTCATAGCGCAAATTGGCCGACACTGTCTCGGTAAAGTAAGCCACTGAACGAATTGACGCCTTTTTGACGCTCACATCCATTGACGATGGCGACCAGTTTTCGAGACGCTATCGCTCGGTTCAAAGAAACAAAAACAGTGCGCTGATAAGCCTTCAGGGACTCCACTTGTGAGGTTAGGCGCTTCTGTGCGGGCCGGAGGCGCCTGGATGCCGACTTCACTCTTATTGGCACCGGGGGCTTCCGGCGATCGCAAGAATCCTGCGGTTTTCGGAGCGGTCGCAACAATACCCCAGCTGGAGAGAGGTGTTTTAACATGACAGATAGCGCAGATATTGCATTGAAACGGGGAGCCTCAAGTCTTCCGGCCTACACCCAGAACGCGCGGTTGCGCCTCGCCACAGGCACTTTGCTATATTTGGCGCAAGGCTTGGCGCAGGGCCTATTCTTCGTTGCGATTCCGAGTTGGCTTGCCGTGAACGGGCAACCTGTTGGAGCTATCGGATCCTTCGTCGCGGCCATTTCTCTGCCCTGGAGCCTTAAGTTTTTTATTGGCGCCGTCGTTGATCGCTATGCCTTTCTGCCCATGGG
>CAYGKE010000094.1:4845-10292 GCA_964350465.1 uncultured Hyphomonas sp. | reverse complement strand
CTATATTTGAGCTGATACCCTCGTTTCGTCTAGCCAGACCCGAGCTACCTATCATCGTGATGAGCGGCCAGAATACGATTTTGACGGCGGCGTCAGCAGCTCAGCACGGGGTCTATGACTATCTCCCCAAACCGTTCGATATTGATCAACTGGCTGACCTGGTCGATCGCGCCTTGAAGGGTACCGAACCGCGCAAAGTGGCAAAGAAGGACAGTTTCGACGAGCAGAACCTGCCACTGGTTGGACGCTCTGAGCCGATGCAGGAAGTCTATCGTATCATTACACGCGTGATGAGTACGGATCTGACGGTCCTGATTGAGGGCGAGTCGGGTACAGGCAAGGAATTGGCTGCGAAAGCCATTCATGATTTAGGGCGACAGTCTTCAGGGCCATTCTGTGCGCTCGACCTTGCGACCATGACAACTGAGCAAGTTAGCCGTGAATTGTTTGGCACGCCGGATGAACCGGGAATAGCGCACCAGAGTGATGCAACGATTTATCTGGATGAAGTTGGTGATTTACCGCCCGAAGCACAGACACAACTTGTAAAACTGATGCGTGAAGCTGGCGGTGCGCGAATAATCGCCTCGACCCGCCAGCCCCTGTCGTCACTGGTAGATGCCGGAACGTTTCGAGAAGACCTGTATTACCGGATCAATGTCGTTCGGATCGATATGCCGCCTCTGCGCAAACGAAAAACAGACATCCAGGAGCTTGTTCGCGCCTTCCTCATTCGGGCGTCTCGCCGCGGCCTCTCAGAGAAACAAATCGAACCGAACGCAATGGACCTCATGGTTGCCTATGACTGGCCGGGCAATGTGCGTGAGCTCGAGAACCTGATTTTCAGACTGGCCGCTCTAAGTCCTGACCCGACTATTTCTCAGCGTGACGTCGAGCGGGAATTGCGGGCTGAATCTCTAAAAGAGCTAAGTGATACAAGTTCGTTTGAATCCGAGATCGAAACCTTATTGCATCGCTATGTGATGGCGGATCTGCTGAAAGGTCCTGAGGACGGCATGCGCATTCATCAAGACATCCTGGAACGGGTTGAGCGTCCACTGATCAAGCTTGCTCTATCGGTGACCTCTGGCAACAAGTTGCGAACAGCGGCTCTTCTGGGCGTCAATCGCAACACGCTCAGAGCAAGGATCAATGTTCTTGGAATTACAGATTGAGCATTGACGCCTGAGCAAAGTGTTGCTCTTTGTCCTCACTGTGGCAGCTGGGTAACAGTTTGTTTGTAGAGGACCTTACTTGCCGGAAAACTCCGTCTCTTTGATTAGGCGCTCTAGCGGGCGTCTGTTCCAGGGTCTTTTCGTGCTGGCCGCCGTGTTGTGCGCCGTAGTCACATACGTGGCTCTTGCGCGCTCTAGCCCGACAGCACCCGTGCCGCGCGAAGTCCAACTATTGCTGGTCGCCAACGGCATGATCCTGCTCATTTTGGTCTGGATGGTGATCCGCCGTTATCTGGTCCTACGTGCCGCCACCATGGCCGCGGGTGGAGGACGTCTGGCCCGGCGCTTCATGCTGCTGTTCGGGCTCTCAACAATGATCCCGGCAATTATCGTGACATTGTTCCTATGGACGTCGATCGCCAATGGCATCGATACATGGTTCGGGCAACGTGTTGTAACGCTGGTCGAAGATACCGCGAGTGTCGCGCGCGAAAACGTCGAAGAATATGTCGACACATTCGAAGAAGATGCCCGGCTTATGGCCGTTGATGTGAATAATGCTGCCGAGGGGTATGCCGCAGATCGTCCTCGGTTTGAATCATATCTGGGTATCCAAGCTTATCTCAGAAATATTCCGGCGGCCTATGTCATAGATGCCGCTGGTGTGCCTCAGGCCGTCGCTGAAAACATGGTCGAGACTGGTTTCTTCCGGCGACCAAACACGCAAGCCTTTGCAGAAGCCAACAATGGAGATGTTGTCGTATCACTCCAGGAGGCGGGCGAGTTTGTGTCATCCTTGATCCGTCTCGACGACATTGAGGGGGCCTATCTTTATCTCGCAAAGCCTCTGGATGCCCAGTCTATTACGCGGCTGAGCCGAGCGCAGCAGGCCCTTCTTGATTACCGGCAGGCGGAGCAGAGATCGGCCCAAACGCAGACTGTGTTTGTCATTGCATATCTACAAATTGTCGCGCTCGTCCTGCTGCTGTCCGTGCGCATTGCTCAAGAGTTTGCATCTCGCCTGACAACGCCTATCAGCCGCCTCGCTATTGCGGCGCAATTGGTCAGTGAGGGCCGCGGCAAGGTGCAGGTTCCTGTGCCGCCAGGTGACGATGAAGTCACCACGCTGTCTCGATCTTTCAACAGCATGACCATCCAGCTCGAAGAGCGTCGAACCGATTTGGAGCGGGCCAGAGTAGAAGCCGTTGAGCGCAGTCATTTCGTTGAAACATTACTGGCTGAAGTCAGCGCCGGTGTAATGCGCGTTGATGTGAACGGGACCATCGCCCTCGCAAATCGGTCAGCCGAAGAGTTACTCGGACGAACAGGGTTGGAGGGCCTCGAACTTGCCGAGATTGCCCCCGAATTCTGGAGCGCTATTTCAGGCACGATTGAAACTGGCGAGCCGACTGACATCTCTCTGAATGTGTCAGGCCGGTCCGGTGTTCGCTATTTCCGTATCAAGGCAACCCGCAATCTATCTGGCGGCTTCGTCATAACGTTCGATGATGCGACGCGCCTGATTAATGCACAAAGGCAGCTTGCCTGGCGCGACGTTGCCCGACGTATCGCTCATGAGATCCGAAATCCACTCACCCCGATACAACTTTCTACTGAGCGGTTGCGACGGCGCTATAGCGGCAAGATTGATGACGAGGACGGCGTATTCGAACGGTGTATCGACACGATCATGCGGCAAGTCGCCGATATTGGCCGCATGGTGCAGGAATTCTCTGACTTCGCCCGGATGCCGAAGCCTTCGCCCCAGCGGTTTGATATTACCAAGCTCCTGGAGGAGGTAACGTTCGCTCAGCATGTCGTGAATCCAGAAATCAATGTCATCCTGAAGGCGAGTGACCCCCAGATAGAGGTCTTTGGTGACGAACGGCTTCTCGCTCAAGCCATCGGTAATATTGTTAAAAACGCAGCAGACGCGATTTCGGGTTTGCCGGCATCACATGAGGCAGAGGGCCTTATCACAGTGACGGCGGTTCATGATAATGGGCCGAATGTCGAAATCCGTATTACCGATAATGGACCTGGTTTCTCGTCCGATTTGAAAGATCAGTATCTCGAGCCGTATGTGACGACGAGAGAGAATGGTACCGGGCTGGGGCTCGCAATCGTGAACCGCGTGATCATGGATCATGGCGGCACGGTAGATTTGCAGGATCGTGAAGATGGTCAGCAAGGGGCAGTGGTCTGCGTCTTGCTACCTATTCGCCTGCCCAAACATCAGATCGAGGATCTGACCGACTTGGAAAGTGTCAAATGATAAGCGACGTACTGATTGTTGATGACGAACCAGATATCCGCGAACTTATCGCCGGCGTCCTTGAGGATGAAGGGTATGCGGTTCGAACGGCGCAGACGTCGGCAGCGGCACTGGAAGAGGTGCGTAAGCGTGCCCCAGGATTGGTGGTGTTGGATGTATGGCTGCAAGGCAGCGATATGGACGGACTGTCGCTGCTCAAATACCTGAAAACAATTGACCCTCTTATGCCGGTCATTGTTATCTCAGGTCACGGCAATATCGAAACGGCGGTCGCTGCCATTCGGCGCGGTGCATATGATTTCCTGGAAAAGCCATTCAAAGCTGATCGCCTGATCCATCTCGTCGGACTGGCGATAGAGGCTTCACGCCTGAAACGAGAGAACGCCTCGTTGAAAACAATGTCGCTGCAGGTTTCCGACTGGATTGGTATCAGCAGTGCAGCCAGCACATTACGCCAATCGATAGAAAAAGTGGCGCCGACAAATTCGAGGGTTCTGATTACCGGCGAAGCGGGCGTCGGGAAGGAGCTTTGCGCCAAACTAATCCACGAGCATTCGCTTCGTTCGGGTGGCCCGTTTGTCGTTGTAAATGCGGCGAACATTTCACCGGACATGATGGAAAGCGAACTTTTCGGCGAGGAAGATGGCGAGGGTTTGCCCACAAAGCTTGGCGTATTTGAAAAGGCACATAGCGGTACGCTATTGCTGGATGAGATCGCCGACATGCCGCTTGGAACACAGAACAAAATTCTGCGCGTCCTTACCGAACAGCGCTTCAAGCGTGTTGGCGGAGCCTCGGACGTAACGGTTGATGTGCGCGTGATGTCGTCATCTACGCGCAATCTGGAGCAGGCCATCGAAGCGGGGCGCTTTCGCACAGATTTATTCTATCGGCTGAACGTCGTTCCCCTGGATGTGCCCGGATTGAAGGATCGCCGCGATGATATCCCTCAGCTTGTGAAGTATTTCTCAGACCGAATTGCTGACAGCTCAGGTCTTAATCCGCGAGAATTTTCCGAAGAGGCGATTGCTGTCCTGCAATCAATGCAGTGGCCGGGCAATGTTCGGCAATTGAGGAACCTGGTTGAACGAGTCCTGATCCTGTCACGCGGTACGCTGGATTCACCCGTTCAGGTCGAAGAGCTGCAAATTGATAGCACAAAGGGTACAGGTCGTAGCGGCATTGCCGTTTCGAGCGAGCTCGTTGGTCTGTCGTTGAGGGCGGCCCGCGAAAAGTTCGAAAAAGAGTATCTAACGCTCCAAATTACCCGTTTTGACGGTAATATTTCTCGAACAGCCGAATTTATTGGTATGGAACGCTCGGCTCTACACCGAAAATTAAAGGCGTTGGGTGTAAACACTTCTATTGGACGCTCGGAAGCCTAACACATGCGAGTGATAATTTGCGGGGCTGGTCGCGTAGGGCAGGGGATTGCACGTCACCTGTCCAAGGAAAGCCACGACATAACTCTGATCGACGAGAATGCCGAGTTGATCGACCGGGTTCAGACGGACCTGGATGTGCGCGGTGTTGTCGGACATGCGGGACATCCAAAAACGTTGCGAGAAGCGGGCGCAGAATCTGCTGATATGCTCATCGCTGTTACACATTTTGACGAGATCAATATGGTCATCTGTCAAATCGCTGACGCCTTGTTTTCTGTGCCAACAAAGATTGCGAGGGTTCGTTCGCAGGCCTATCTCGGCAATAATGCTTCGGAAATATTTTCGCGAAAGGCGCTGCCGATTGACCTTGTGATATCGCCAGAAATCGAGGTTGGCGAAGCAATTCTGCGGCGAATTCGAAGCCCAGGCGCGCTATCGAGCATCACATTCGAAAACGGCGAACTGCAATTCCTGGCGATTAAAGTTGATAATGAGAGCCCACTTATCGAGACCGCCCTCGACCAGGTCGCAGGTCTGTTTCCGGACCTTGGGGCCCGGATTGTCGGCATCAAACGAGGCGAGAGGGTATTTGCGCCACGCTCAGGCGATCAA
>CAYGKE010000094.1:0-4835 GCA_964350465.1 uncultured Hyphomonas sp. | reverse complement strand
TGTACCCACGAAACAGGCCGGGCGATTGTACAAATTATTCAACAGGTCATCAGAGCCGCTCAAGCGCGTTGTAATCGTGGGCAGCGGAAATGTTGGGCTTTACGTTGCCACAGAGCTGGAAAAAACAAATAGCGCCCGTGTGCGCTTGATCGAAGCAGATGAAACGCGGGCAGACTTCGCTGTTTCCAAACTTCGTCAAACCATAGTCATCAATGGCGACGGCTTATCGCGCGATATCCTTCATGAAGGCGGCGTCGCAACGGCTGATATCGTTGTCGCCGTCACCAATGACGATAAGACCAATATGCTGATCGGCAAGCTCGCGAAACTACTTGGTGCAAAGCGCACTCACGCATTGGTAAATTCGTCCGAATTGGTCGCTATATCGTCTGATCTCGATATTGATGGGGTTCTTGATCCACGCGCTTTGAGTGTCTCTAGAATTCTTTCCAAGCTCCGGCGTGGGCGAATTCTATCCATTCAGTCGCTGGAGGACGGCGCAGCAGAAATTGCTGAGGGTATCGCGCTTTCATCTTCGCCTTTGATTGGCAAAACAGTCGGTTACGACGACCTGCCAGAGGGTATAACGGTGGCGGCCGTGGTGCGGGGCCCAGAAATTATGTATCCATCCAGAAATCTGCGGATTGAAACGGAAGATCGAGTCCTAGTGTTCTATGAAACTGAGCAAACTCGTAAGGTTGAACAATTCTTCCGGGTCAGCGCTGACTTCTTTTGAGACGTCGCTTTCGGCATAGATCATGAACCATCTCGCCATCATTCGACTACTGTCCATGCTGATGATCGGGGTCGCGGCGCTCCTTTTTTTGTCAGCGCTTGTGGCTCTTATTTCAAGCGATATCAGCGAGTTATATATTTTCTCAGCGACGAGTGCAGCTCTGCTGGGCCTGTCTGGCACAGTGCTGGTTCTTTCAGACAAACCAACGCGGCGCACGTCGGCAAGGGACGGCCTTGCCGTGGTTGTTCTGTTTTGGGTTATGACACCATTGGTGGGGGGCTTGCCATTTCTCGCGTTTTCGTCAGAAGCCAATCTTCTGAACGTCTACTATGAGGCGACTTCATCCCTTACGACAACTGGGCACAGCCTTCTAGTAACACCTGATCGGGCGCTTTCCACGAGCCTGCTGTTTTGGCGCGCGATCCTTCATATTGTGGGCGGCATTGCCTCGATTACGGTTGCGGCGACTATTCTCTCGGCGCTCAACCTCGGTGGTCCCGGCGTACACCGCAGCCACCTCTTCACCATTCGTGAGCATGACTTTTTCGACAATGTACCACGCGTCATCAGAATCACATCAGCACTCCTAATCGGTGCAATCGTCGTGATTTCGTCGATCCTACTGATATCCGGGGCCAGCCCAAGGGACGCCGCCAGCTGGGCAGTCAGTGCGATCACAACCGGTCTGGTTGATCCGACATCCTCGCAATTCAACCCTGACATGACGGTATTTCAAGCCAATCTCATATTCTTCGGGCTGATTTACGGCACTGTCGGCTTTATCGTGATCGACAACATCGTTTCGGGTCGAATTTATCGAGCCATTCAGGACCCAGAGGCCTTGGCCCTGTTATTCACGACGCTGGCGATCACCTCGCTGGTTCTCATGGCCGGGGTTCCTCTATTCCAATCAATTGGCTGGACCCTGTCGTCCCTATCGACCAGCGGGATTGCGCTGAGCGACTCTGATCGCTTCCTCAGAATACCGCTTCCGCTTTTATTGTTACCTGTTTTGATTGGCGGGTCAGCCCTCTCCACAGCCGGAGGCATCAAACTTGGTCGCCTAATCATACTGACGCGCCGGGTGGGGCTTGAATTCGTGCAGTTAGGCTACCGCGGCAGCGTGCAGAAATTTAAGTATCGTGGCCGTTACCAATCGGAAGAAACGGTAATGGGCGTTTGGGTTTACCTTGTCGGCTATATCATTGCCGGAGTGGTTGGCGTGCTAATATTTTCCGGGTTGGGCCTACCGTTTGATGCCGCAATCCGGTCGGCAATCGGTACATTATCGAATTCTGGTCACGTTATCGGAAACAGTTTTTCGGACGCGGGGCCAATGGTTCATTTATGTGCGCTTTTAGGCATGATATTAGGGCGGTTGGAAGTAATCGCGCTTCTTCCCGCCCTGAGTCCCTCATTCTGGCAAAGATAGCCTTCACGAGGCTTGCAATCGGCTTTCTTTCGATATAGCCGCAATGCCATAACAAAGGCGGGTAAACCGATGTCATCCGAAAAAAAGCAAAACCTCCAAGATACATTCCTGAATGCCGTCAGAAAGTCTAAGACGCCTCTGACTATATTTCTCGTGAATGGTGTGAAACTTCAGGGCGTTGTGACCTGGTTCGACAATTTCTGCGTTCTTTTACGCGGTGATGGGCGCCCCCCACAACTTGTCTACAAGCATGCTATTTCAACAATCGCCCCCGGCGCACCGGTACAGTTGTTTGATGAGAGCGAAGCTGGCTGAACCTGACAAGCAGAAAAAAGACACGTCTGTCGCTCTGGAAAAAGCCGGTGTTGTTATCCCGTGGACCCTGCCACGTGAGCGACCATCCGAAGACCGGCTGACTGAAACGACCGGCTTAATCGAGGCGCTTGGTTTCGAAGCAGCATTCGTCCGCGCCGAGTATTTGCGACAACCAAATGCTGGTCAACTCTTGTCAGGAGGCTTGCTTGAGCGCTTCGCCGAAGACCTGAAATCTGCGAAAGGCATACTGGCAGTCATTGATGCAAACTTGAGTCCCATTCAGCAGCGCAATCTCGAGAACGTACTAGGTCTCAAAGTCATCGACCGGACAGGATTGATCCTTGAGATATTCGGGTTGCGCGCCAAAACCAAAGAAGGTGTTCTACAGGTCGAGTATGCGCGGCTAATGTATGAACGTTCGCGACTGGTTCGCACATGGACACACCTGGAGCGACAGCGCGGCGGCGGCGGGTTCCTGGGCGGGCCAGGTGAAACGCAGTTGGAGTCGGATAAGCGCATTCTGGATCGCAAACTTGGACGGCTTCGGCGCGATATCAAAGACGTTAAGCGGACGCGCTCGGTGCAGCGCGATGGGCGGCGCAAGAAAGACAAACCCCTCATAGCACTTGTCGGTTATACCAATGTTGGAAAGTCGACGCTGTTTAATCGCCTCAGCGGCGCGAATGTGCTCGCCAAGGATATGCCCTTTGCGACGCTGGATTCAACTATACGCGCTTTTGAATTGCCACAGCTAGGTGATGCCAGATTGGTAGACACAGTAGGCTTTATCTCAGACCTTCCTCCGCACCTTATTGATAGCTTTCGGGCGACCCTGGAGGAAATCCTCGATGCCGATTTGGTTCTGCATGTGCGCGATCGGAGTGGACAGGATGAAGCACAGCAAAAGGCTGAAGTGCTTAAGGTTCTGGACGACTTGACGGCAACCTCTGGTCGCCCACTTCCCAACATTATCGAGGTCTGGAACAAAGCAGACCTAATGGGTCCAGACGCATTTTCGGGTGCATTTCAGGACCCGCTCACAGGGCAGGTTGTTGTGCCAATATCTGCTGCCACCGGTGATGGGGTTGATGCGTTGCTTATGGCAGTCGAGAAGGCCCTTCTAGGCAACGCCGAACCCTGCACAATTCGCCTTGCGCCGAAGGATGGGGCTGCGCGATCCTGGATACATGAAAACTTGTATATTGAAGACGAGCAAGTTCAGGCTGACGGCTCATCCATTCAACAGGTGCGGATAACCGCTGCGCAGGCTGGGCGGCTGAAATCTCAGTTCGGCGATCTATTTATTTGATCGGCCGCGCTTCTCGATGCCTTTGACCCGAAGCCACAAGGCTTCCTGCTGTTCCAGTCAGAGCGCGGCGAAGTCAATGCCGTCCACACGACCCTCGGCTTCCATACCGTGAAAGCGCCGCTCGAACTTACTGTTGGCCTTAATGAGCGCTTGTTCGGGGTCAATTTTCAGACGACGCGCAAGATTCGCGCAGACAAAAAGAAGATCACCGATTTCCTCCTCAATGTCTTCCTGATCTCCTGTCGTGGCAGCTTCGCGCACCTCTTCGGTCTCTTCCTCAAGTTTGTCGAAGATATCTTTAGGGTCGGTCCAGTCGAACCCGGTTCGCGCAGCACGTTTTTGTAGCTTTTCAGAGCGTGTGAGGGCGGGGAGGGCGACTGCAACGCCGTCCAGAGCGCTTTCCTGAATAGACGACTTAGATTTGCGCTCCTCAGCCTTCATTTGTTCCCAAGCAGCTGTTTGCTGCTCGCTCGTCAGTTCGCCCGCGCTCGTGTCAAATACGTGCGGGTGGCGTCTAATCATTTTATTGTTGATGCCAGTGGCAACGTCGCTCAGGGTGAAATGCCCGGCTTCAGTCGCCATTTGAGTATGGAAGACGACCTGAAGCAGCAGGTCGCCCAATTCTTCACAAAGATCGTGCATGCTATTTCGCTGGATCGCGTCGGCGACTTCATAGGCCTCTTCGATGGTGTATGGCGCAATACTCGAAAAATCCTGTTCAAGGTCCCAGGGGCAGCCACCATCTGGATCTCTGAGTTTAGCCATGATCTCGAACAGGGTCTTGAAATTCGCGAGGGTAGTATCCCAGGGGGATGTGGTCATCGGTAGCACCGTTCTGATATAGTCACTCCAACTCTTATGCGGCGCTTGGGTAGATTCGGAAATGCCGGTTCTTATTTTCCCATAATGCAGATTATCGATTAATATGGTGTGACTTCGAAATCCCAGCAGACGGTCGCTTTTCAGGATAACCGGTAGCCCAACCAAAAAAAGGGCCGCGCAGTTTCCTGAGCGGCCCTTGGATTGATTTGGCAGGGTCTCCC
>CAYGKE010000093.1:1138-10402 GCA_964350465.1 uncultured Hyphomonas sp. | reverse complement strand
GCCTGTTTCTTTGGGCGGGACTTTATGCATTGTCAGCTGCCTCCATTTTTAAGCAAAGACCGGTGTGGAATAGCAGCGGGCGAGCCTTGCTGCGCCAACGTCCGCTCTGACGCAGGGACTAGACATCAGATTTGGGTTGAAGTGTTTGCTTTTGGTGGTCCAATCCCAGCGTTAAAATCCAGCGGCGATGAAGTGCTTGCTTTTGGTGGTCCAATACCAGCGTTAAAATCCAGCGGCGATTTTGACCTTTCCACCATGGCATAGGCCAGCGTTTCGGGCAAACTCGGCGGGAGATTGCCTTTGTTTGATCATTTACTTGTAGACAGAGAACATAAATGTTGGCGAGTGGTACGGGGAATGATCTGCCTCACTGACGTGCCCCACCCCAGTGGGACAGAGCAGATACATTAACTGACCCGATGTGGTTGAGCGGGTGCCGCTTCTCGGAGCTTAAGTAATAGGAGTATTTTCGATGCGAACAGCGTTGATCGTTGTCGATATGCAAAAAGGGTCGTTCACCGACACGACACCTAGGTTCGACGCCGAGAATCTGGTTCAACGATTGAACGATCTTGCGGCGCGAGTTAGAGCCGCCAGTGGGCTGGTTATTTTCATCCAACACAACGGACCTAAAGGCGATGCGCACCATCCCGGAAATGCCGGCTGGGAGTTACTGGCAGATCTGGAAACGGATAATCGCGATCATTTTGTCAACAAAACCACTTGCGATGCGTTCATCGATACGGAACTGAGTTCAATTCTGAACGACGCGCAAGTTCAACGCCTAATTGTAACAGGCTGTGCCAGTGATTTTTGCGTAGACACGACGATTCGAAGCGCCTTGGCGCACGGCTTTGAAACGATCGCCCCCAGCGACGGACATACGACCGCAGATCGCCCCTATCTGACCGCACAAAAGATCATCGAGCATCACAACGCAATCTGGGCAGATTTCATGTCGCCCGCCGGAGCAGCACAATCAATACCCTGCTCGGATGTGAAATTGTAAAACCCGATGCGCCTGTTTGCGGGTGACTTGTTCGAAGATGGTGCTCCCCTACCTCTAAAAGTGTTGTCCGGCTTTTTGAAATTCGTGCGCGATTTCCGGCGGCGCCTTTTCGCTTCCCGGTTATACTGCGCCTGAAGGATGATGATCAGCAATGGAACTAACAGAAGACGCAATGTATACTGCAGTTGTAGAGCGAAATGCTGACTATGACGGCGTGTTTTTCGTTGCGGTTAAAACAACCGGAGCGTTTTGTCGGCCCACTTGCCCTGCCCGGCCACCACGACCAGAAAACTGTGAGTATTTCAACACCGCTAAACAGGCGGTGCAGGCTCGTTACCGTCCCTGCAAAAGATGCCTTCCTCTATCTCACCCAGCAGAAACTACACATCTGACACAACAACTTATTAAGCTGGTAAAAGAGGAACCTGAGAAGCGTTGGCGCGATGCCGACCTTCGTGCCATTGGTGTAGATGGATCAACGGCTCGCCGACAGTTCAAGCAGCGCTTCGGCATGACATTTATAGAGTACGCGCGAGCATGCCGACTTGGCGAGGCATACAAATCAATTCGCGCAGGCGGTCCGGTAATTATGGCGCAACTTGAAGCAGGCTACAATTCGGGGAGTGGCTTCCGCGATGCTTTTTCAAGAATACTCGGCGCGCCACCTTCAAATCACTCGGCGCGCTTATTGTTTGCCGCATGGATTGATACACCGCTTGGCACAGTCACAACACTCGCAGATGAAGATCACCTCTACTTGCTGGAGTACGCAGATCGGCAAGGTATCGAGCGACAGGTCGCACACCTTTGTTCAAGATTGAAGGCACGCGTTGTCCCGGGGCGGCCCCTGCCGATCGTAAAAATTGAATCAGAGCTTGAGGCTTATTTCAACGGAACACTGAGAACATTCAAGACGCCGCTTTCGGATACGGGCACGCCGTTTCAAAAAAAGGTCTGGAACACTCTTGTGTCCATTCCGCTAGGGGAAACGCGCAGCTATCTCGACGTCGCATCCGCGATTGATAGACCGTCGGCTGTGCGCGCCACGGCCTCTGCAAATGGCGCCAACCCGTTCGCAATCATCGTTCCATGCCACCGCGTTATCCGGGCGGGCGGCGGGCTTGGTGGGTATGGCGGTGGCTTGCAACGAAAGCGGTGGCTATTGGATCACGAAGCACGTGTCGCATCCGCAGAACTGCCAAATACATAGAGACAGGCCTGGTCACGTTGAACCGAGTGTTTGGTCTCAACGGCATTGCATTAAGGGAACCGAGAAAATGAACCAACACAAATCAGCTATTCAATTTGTAAGAATGTGGTGCAATCTATTTGTCGGCGAACATGCCTCAATCGAAGAGGCGATCGCATATTTCGCCGAAGACGCATCGATCTTCACCCCCAATCTGCCGTATCGGATTGATAGAGATGAAGATCACGAGGAGATTGTGCATTCACACCGTGTAGATGGCAGAGGTCTAATTCACTATTGGCAGGTCCTTGAACCAACGGCTCGCATTCGACACAACGTCGCAGTGGTCACATACTACGCAAGGTATTGCATCGGCCGCGAAGGCGAAACGTCAACAAAAACGGCCAAAGAAACTCTAGTGCTCGTGCCAGCTGGAGAGGGTTGGACTATTATGCATATGCACAACTCGCTCTAGTCCTTTGTCCGGATGTTCAACGCCTGCAAAGCGCGCAGAAACGGACAATAGCTCGGCGGCACAAGGCGCTCTACAACGGGTCATGGTGAATGGTGCTTAAAACCCTGCCGATTCAACCGATCGACGCAACACATTCTTCTAATCGCTCAGCTGGGCTGTGATAGTCCAGTGTTTTTCTAGGGCGCTCATTTAGCAGCCTGGCGATCTTATTGAGCTCGGCCTGAGTGTATTTTGATAGATCGGTTCGTCTTGGAAGAAACTGACGTAGCAGGCGATTGGTGTTTTCATTCGTTCCGCGCTGCCAGGGGCTCTTAGGGTCACAGAAGTAAACATCGATCTTTGTCTCCATACTGAACCGCTTGTGATCCGCCATTTCGTGACCGCGATCCCAAGTGAGTGTTTTGTAGAGTTCGGTTGGCAACCGCCTGGACTGTTTGATCAGAGCATCCACGACGGCTTCTGTGTGCCGACTGGGCAGTTTAGCAAGCATCACAAAGCGCGAGTGGCGCTCCACCAGTGTCGCAATGAAGCTATTGTTTGAACCGCAAAGAAGGTCGCCTTCCCAATGTCCCGGCACTGCGCGATCTTCCACGGATGCCGGGCGCTCGCTTATCGAGACAGCATCTTTGATCTGACCACGTTTGTCTGTTGGCTGGCGCGCGTAGCGAGACCTGCGGATCATCCGTTTATGGCGTAGATACGCGATCAGCTCTTTCTTCAGGGCTCCGCGTGCCTGCACGTACAGGCTTCGGTAGATGGTTTCATGAGACACGTTCAGCGCCTTGCTGTTTGCGTATTCTCGCTTCAGCCAACCGGCAATCTGCTGCGGTGACCAGTAGCGTTTTAGCTTGCGGATCACAGCTTGCCGCAAACGGTCATTGAGCACCAGTTTGCAAACCTTTGGGCGCAAGGCTTCCTCCCAGGCGCGTTTGTCAGCTTTGACAGCTCGATAGCGTCGCCTGCCGCCATTGCGATTGATTTCACGACTGACTGTGGATGGCGAACGCTTCAATCGGTCTGCAATCGCCCGAAGTGAAAAGCCCGTCACTAAGCCACGCGATATCTCTTCACGTTCCGCCAAAGTCAGCGCGAGACGCGACCGTTTGCGAACCGCAGGTCGAATGCCTCCCGTCGCCATCAATATCTTCTGAATGGAAGAATGACCGCGATCGAATGCACGACCAATCTCGTGCATCGACCCCCACGTTTCCATCGATCCCAAATCTCGGCGCGCTGCTCAGCCGAGTAATATATCCGAGGTCTCATCTGCTTCACTCCAGTTGCTAAAAACCAAAGTGTTGCGTCGACCCATTGAGACCACACCCGGAAATGGACGCTCGGAATGTCAGCTTTTGATTAAGCACGACCCTAACGATTTTGGATAGCAGTGACCGCAGCTAGCTCGTTTCTGATAATGCGTTCCCGCAGATTACCGACTTCCAAATCCAAATCTGTATTTTACAATTCATACTACCGACGGCACCGCGTTTAGTTGTTAATCGCCGAGAGGCTCTTTCGTTCAACCGCGCGCGCCTCAACGATCACGAAGTTGATCATGTTAAGTGCCCGACCATTTTTAAGTGGGTTTTCGCTAAGAAGGAGAAGGTCGGCCCGTTTCCCAATTTCGACTGTGCCAATTTCGTCATCTAATCCGAACTAGCGGCTGTCTTGGTTCGGGTCGTTCAGCGCGCGTTCCACCCTCTTCGCGTGCTCAGCTATACTCGGATACCGCACGATTTTCGAACTGAATCGAATTTTGGGCTCTCCAGTGCCTAGACTTTTCAATCTTCATAAATCTCTCAAATGTGCCAGTTCGCGGCGGCTATGGAAGGTCGTGGTGGAAGGTTGATGCAGACTTAGGCATCTGCAGGCGCTGGGGAGGCAATACCCAAGCGCTAGAGGTAACATTTGTAACGAGTTTGTTCGAAGATTTTGTAAATGGGCCTGGTCGTGGTATTAAAGCTCATGCTTGGTTGGATGCCCAATTCGCAGGTTTTTGGAAGATCGTCAGCTGATTATCAGCTGAGCGAATGGTTCGACGAATAGATTTCGCCGCGCGGAGGACTGGCGGCGTTTGTCCATTTAGGGCTCACAAGCACATTTACTGACCCAATAAGGCGCGTCGTCTGACGGAGCAGCTCATCGCTGTTCGAGATTATCTATTTCAGGAAACGACCAATGACATTCAAGACACTTAAACTGGCGCGCGCGTCTGCGTTACCGCTGGGACTCGCTCTGATGACGACACCTTTGGCGATCGCTCAGGATGCGCCCACTGAAGAAACAATCGAAACCACAACGACCACCGAGGCCGAAGAAGGTATGACCCTCGGCACCGTTGTCACGACCGGTTCACGGATTCGCGGGCTGGCTGAAGGCGGCGCTGTTCAAGCCTTCTCAATCGATCGGGAGGCGATCAACGAAACCGGTGCGGGTTCACTCATTGAGGTACTGAAAGACTTGCCTCAAACAGGGGGTGGTCGCGGAACATTCTCCACCTCAACCGCAGGTGCGCTATCGGGCGATACGCCTCCGGGGGCGGCTTCGGTCTCTTTGCGTGGTCTTGGCGCCAGCTCGACCCTGACGCTGATAAATGGTCGGCGCGCCAGCATCACCTCCTTCGCGCAAGGCCAAGAGAATTTTATTGATGTCAACGCAATTCCACTCGCCGCGATTGAACGCGTCGATGTTCTGCCAAGCGGCGCCTCGGCTGTCTATGGCGCGGATGCTGTCGCGGGCGTCGTGAACTATATCCTGCGCGATGATTTTGACGGCTTTGAAGTTCAGGCGAGTTATGGCAACTCCGCGGCTGGAACAGATGAGGGCAAGCTCAATCTTAACGCCGTCTGGGGGCATTCCGATGACCGCCAGTCGCTTCTATTCGTCGCCGACTATTATAAGCGTGAGGCATTGTTCGACCGAGACCGGGATTTCACCGCCACGTCAGTGCGCCCAAGTCAGCAAGGGTTCTTCCCGAGCTTCAATGACCTGTTCCTGATGTTCTTCGACCAGACGGAAGAGCCAGGCGATGGTGGCTGCGCCGCTGATGATTTCGGGTTCGGCAATTTCGGTGAGTTTTGTGAAGTCAACACCAACGCCTTCGTCGCCACCGATGATGAGCTGGAATCGATTGGCTTGATGGGGGCGTACACGTTCCGGATCAATGACCAACTAACCTTGTTCAATGACGTCCTGTGGTCGACCAATGAAAGCAACGGCACGTCTTCACCAGCGAACTTCTCGCGCACACCGGTCAATCCGGAAAACCCATTCTTCCCGCAAACCCTGATCAATGACATCGTCGAAGAGGCGAACATCGATAATCCGGGAACCATTTACAGCGATTTCTTCGGTTTCCCGATTTTTGCCTGGGGCAAAGTGCCAGAACCGCGGGCGGTCAACGTCGAAAGTGAGACTCTGCGCCTGACATCGGGCCTCACCTTCGAAGCCGACAATGGCTGGACCTATGAAGCGGCTTTCGTCTACGGCCAGAACGAGTCGACGCAGAGTGGTCTGTCGGGCCTATATCGTACGGCTGAGTTCGAAGACGCGCTGCAAGGCAATCTCTGCTCCGATGGCAGCCGGGTTGATGCACTTGGCGGGGAGCGCTGCGAAGATGGCGCTCTGACAACCCTTTGGTACAATCCATTTGGCGGCCAGGCCAGCCAGGATCAGGCCGTGCTGGATGCGATCGTCACGCAGGCCGAACGCAATGGTGAATCCTCGCTGTTCCAATTCGACGTGTCGGCGAGCGGTGACCTGTTTACCTTCAATGGCAATCAGGTCAAAGGGGCCTTCGGTGCCGAGATCCGCGCTGAGGAGTTAACCGATATCCCGTCTGGGGAAGCGGTCGCAACGAATACCAACCCTGACCCCATTGTCGGGTTCTCATCCACCTCGGCCGATGCAGACCGGACGCAGTGGGCGGCTTTTGCGGAACTTTACGTGCCGATCACCGATCAGTTTGATATCCAGCTGGCGGGTCGCTTCGACAGCGATGAAGATTTCGGCGATGACTTCAATCCGAAAGTGGCGTTCCGATACCAGCCGATCGAGCCGCTGATCTTCCGCGGCAACTGGAGCACGAGTTTCCGGGCGCCATCGCTGGCGCAAACCGGAGCAGGAGTTCGCCTGACCAGTTTCTCCGTGGATTGCGTGATCACGCCAGAAGCATGCGATGGCGATGCAACCGCGGATGGGGAATCCTTGCTGTCAGAAGAGCTGGGCAATGTGAATCTCCAGGCTGAGGAAGCGGAAAGCTGGAGCCTGGGAGTCGTGTTTGAACCGAATGCTGACTTCAGCATTGGCCTCGACTACTGGAACATTCGTCACGAGGACCTGGTCGGCATTGATGAAGATGACTTCATTCGCCGGGCCCTGGCGGGCGAGTTCACCGTCGTAGATATTACCAGCGGATCACTTCCAACCGGCACGCCAGGCCTGGAGATTGATCGTGGCTTTGTCACCGATGCGCACATTCCGCTGACCAATCTGGGTTTCCAGGAAACCAGCGGCCTTGACCTGACGGCGACCAAGTATGTTGATCTGGGCGAGCATGGCGATCTCGCTCTTCTGGCCGACGCTGCCTATTTGTTCGAGTTCGATCGACAAGCCTCTCCGGCTTCTCCTGTGGTCGAGGAAGCGGGAGAGTTCACCTATCCGGATCTGACCGCATCAGCCCGTGTGCGTTGGAGCAAAGGTCCGTGGCGGACATCTGTGGCAGCGCGTTACACATCCAGCTATCGCGATGATCCAAGCTCCCGCGTCCTCAACGCTGCGATCGCGAGCGGTCTGGTCGACGCGGGTTACGAGGATGTTGAATCCTGGACCGTATTCAATGCGTCCGTGTCCTATGACTTCCGCGAGAACAGCTTTGTTCAGCTGACCGTGGACAATGTATTTGATGAAGATCCGCCGCTCGCGCTGGGAACCGGTGCGAATGTTGATCACTTCAATCATAGCAGCCTCGGGCGGTTTGTGACGCTGCGCGTCGGACACGCTTTCTAGGATGGGCCTTGTGTCTGAGGGCGGGCACAGACTTGTCCGCCCTCGCACACTTTCCTACTGATCATTCATCATGGTTCAAAAGACACCTTCCCCGTCGGGGGGCTTCAAGGCACCCGACACGTTCATCATTCTCTTCTTTGTCGCTCTGATCGCCTGGGCGGCGACTTGGCTTGTGCCCGCCGGGCGCTTTGTCAGCGAGACAGGTGCATTCAGCATCGACGCCTTTGAATGGGCTGGTCGACAGCCCGCGCCTCTGTTTGGGACGGGCGAAGAGGTCGGATTTCTCAACTTCCTGTTCGAAGGCATCATTGCTGGTGATCGCTATTCCTCGACCATCGGCCTCCTTGCCTTCCTGCTCATTGTCGGCGGTGCATTCGGCATCATCATGCGCACCGGGGCGATGGAAGCGGCGTTGAAACAAGCCATCGCAAAGCCTGGATCGCAAGGCGATGTGATGATGCCCCTCCTGTTCGTCCTGTTTTCATTGGGCGGCGCGATTTTTGGCATGGGCGAAGAAGCGATCGTCTTCGTGATGATCCTGGTCCCAGCCTTTGCGCGCGCCGGATATGACACGCTCACCGTACTTCTGGTGACCTATGTCGCCACGCAGGTCGGGTTCGCAACCTCCTGGATGAACCCGTTCTCGGTCGTTGTTGCGCAAGGAATCTCCGGGCTCGACACCATGTCCGGCGCGGGCTTACGGGTCAGCATGTGGGTCGTGTTCACAACCATCGGCGCCGCGTACACCTATCGCTATGCCCGGCGCGTGCGATTGTCTCCGGAGGCCTCTCTCGCCCGCGCGTCAGATCAATGGTTACACGATGCAAAGCACGACGAGCTGGAGTCACAGAAATTCAGCCTCGGGCATCTTCTTATCCTGCTGACTATTCTGGTCGGGATTGCCTGGGTCGCGTGGGGCGTTGCAGTTCACCAATACTATTTCCCGGAGCTCGCGGCTCAGTTCTTCGCCATCGGTCTCTTCGCGGCGATCATCGCCAGAGTGTTCCGGTTGAATGGAATGGATCTGAATGCGTGTGGTGAGGCGTTTCGGGATGGCGCGGTGCAACTTGCCCCGGCGGCGATGATTATCGCCTTTGCCAAAGGCATCGTTCTGCTGCTGGGCGGCGACCAGGCCAGCGATGCGAGCGTGCTGAATACTGCGCTCTATGGCATGGCGAGTCTGACCGAGGGGCTGCCGACCCATATTGCAGGGCTTGGCATGTTCATCCTGCAGGCCGTCACGAATATTTTCGTTGTCTCAGGCTCCGGACAGGCCGCCCTGACCATGCCGCTTATGGCGCCGCTTTCAGACCTAATCGGGGTCGAGCGTCAAAGCGCTGTTCTTGCCTTTCAATTGGGTGACGGCCTGATGAATCTCATCGTGCCGTCCTCTGCCGCGCTGATGGGATGTCTTGCCGCCGCGCGGGTCGGCTGGGGATTATGGTTCCAGTTCTTCTGGAAGCAGTTTGCCGGTCTCATGCTGCTCGGCGCGGTCTTTATTCTTCTCGCGATATCGATTGGATACAGCTGATGAACACATTTTCGAACAGGCTTCTGCTGATCTCTGCGCTCCTGGTCACGGCC
>CAYGKE010000093.1:0-1128 GCA_964350465.1 uncultured Hyphomonas sp. | reverse complement strand
GTCACGGCCTGTGCCGGTGCACCGCAGACCAGCGCAGAGGAGGCGCCCTCCAAAGGGGCCCTGGTGATCGCGGGCGGTGGGCTATCTGCAGAGACGCAAGACGTCTGGACGTCCTTCGTCGCGGCTGCCAAATCAGACGGTCCGATCGTGATCGTTCCGTCCGCGTCTGGCGCGCCGGTGCAATCCGCACAATCGGTCCGTGAAACCCTTACTCGATACAAGGTTGCGCCAGAGCGCATTCGCATGGCCGAACTCGCGGTTCTCGATGACGATTCCACACCTGATATCGACGAAGCTACATGGCGATTGAACATTGAGCGCCCTGAGATGATCGCCTTGTTCGATCAAGCTGCTGCCATTTGGTTTACGGGCGGCGACCAATCCAGGACAACTGAGCTGTTTCTTGACGCAGACGGCGCTGCAAGTGCGGCTCTGATCGCGATCCATCGCGCGCACGCGAATGGGACGCCCCTTGGTGGCACCAGCGCCGGCGCTGCAATCATGTCGGATACGATGATCACGCAAGGAGATGCGCTGACCGCGCTGACCGGATCTCCGTTTGGCGAAGCGATCGGCGTCGGGCCTGGGCTCGGCTTCTTCCATCCTGGTCTGGTCGATCAGCACTTCGGCGAGCGGGCTAGGTTGGGGCGTTTGGCGGTGGCGCTGATGGGGCTTGAGGCGTCAGCCAATCGCGTCGGATACGGTATTGATGAAGATACCGCCTTGATCACACAGAGCAACGGTGCGCTGACCGTCAAGGGAAACGGCTATGTCACGATTCTGGATGGGCGCGGGGCAAAAGCGCGCGTGTTGGACTCAGGTGCGATGCAGATCACCGGGCTAACCGTGCATCTGATGGCCCAGGGCGATGTCTATGACCCGTCGGGGCCGATCCTGCTTCCGGCCGGATGGAAGCAGGCGACGGTTGGCGAAGAGTATTTCGATAACGCACAACCTGGCGGAGGCGGCATGGCGGTTTCTGGGCAATCGCTCGCCAATGCTATTGGCGATGGTCTCATCGACAATGCGCAAAGCCAATCGATTGAGCGGATCAGTTTCGATGAGTCTGGTCGAGGCGTGGCCTATGTGTTCACGCAGGTGGCCGAGTCGACCGGTCATTGGGGACGT
>CAYGKE010000092.1:0-10455 GCA_964350465.1 uncultured Hyphomonas sp. | reverse complement strand
AATGACAGCACAATGAAGCCGCAGGGCGTCTACATTCTTAGGGGCACATCAGTATTTGATTCCGCCATGCACCTGCCAGCCCTTCTTCGGGCCGATGCCGTTTGCATAGGCTCTGCGGCCCCGGCCTCTGGCGTTGAAGCGTCCGGTCTTGGGTTTGCTCTTGGAGTAGCGGTTCGTGCCCTTCGACGCATGCGCCTTCGCAACCGCCTTGTTCACACGGGTCAGGAAGCTGCCATGACCATATCTGGGAGGCCGTCCGACAGGGCTGGAGCGCGCGCTTGGGGTTCGGGGTGTGCCGGACGTGCCGCTTTCACCTGAGCCGCCCTCTGTGCCGCCTCGACGCTCACGCCGGGGGCCGAACAAGTCCTTGTCTTCTGCCACCCATCTGGCCTTGCAAGGACTGTTCCGAAGGGACGATTTTAAGGGGGGCCTAAAGGGGGCCTATCTGGCGCCAGTTACACGCCGAGGGCGCCAAAATGGCGCCACATTAAAGATCGTATTTACAAGGCGTTAGCCGCGAGTTCGCGCATGGCGCGAAGTTCGCTTTATCTTGCACTACACTCCAACCTGACCACAATGGCCTTCCTCGAACTCCCACACTCCTGCGGTCTCACCCTCTTCAAGAAGCTTATAGGCTTCATGGACACACACATTTCCGGGTATATCTATAGCCAGCATTGTAAGTGCAAGTTCTCGATTTTCTTCGTATGTGCAGCCCAGTTTTTCTATCGGCTTCCAGTAGTCCATCCAACGACGAGAACCCTTGGGATCACTTTTAAGCAAGATGCGATAGGTAGAGTGTCCAGAAGAAATCAACACCTTATCTAAAACTAAGCGTCCTTCGTTTTCCGACACAGATACAATGTCTTTGTAGCTTACGCCTCGAGCAAAAAATGGGGTATTCTCAAGACGATATTTGCCCTCACCAACACGGGTTGCATTCAGGGATTCAGTGAGAAACCCGTGCCATTCATCAGGAGGGAGATTGATAAAAACTTTCTGCATTAGAACCTAAGTATACATCCTCGTTTGGCTCACTCACCACGCTTTTTCAGATATTCTTCTGTGGTTTGTGTTGCTTTATCCAGATTGCACGTCTGGCAAGTGTTTTGGGCATTGTCTATTGAGTTGTTTCCGCCTCTGGACTTTGGAACCGCGTGATCGATATTTGATCGATCTGGTTGAGGGGTCTTGCTCCTCACAGTGGGTTGGCCGCAAAATACACAATCTCGAGACTCAGCGCGAGCGGCATCTTTAACCGACTCTGAGAATCCCTTGCCTGCGCCGGGCCCTCCTGCGGAGCCTACTTTTGGTCCTACCGTGGTCGTAGTTGTAGTTGGTCTTCGGGTCGCAACAACCGCAGCAGTCTCCGCAGCCGTTACGACAACGACATCCGAAATAGCTTGTGCTCCGGGGTCGGTGCTTGGATATGGAACTGGTATGTCTGGTACGCAACAGTCCTGCCCCGTCATAACCGTGCCAATACCCTCGATAAGAATATTTGTTCCGGTTACGAGTGAGTTGATAGCAAGCTTACATACGTTTCGATCTCCACCATCCGCAGCCCCCCAACACATCCCGGTGGGGTCCACCTTGTTCAGCGGATCATTTGCGACATACGCATATTGATTGACCTGATCCTGATAGCCAATCGGGTCGGTGCTCAAGAACCGCCCGATCACCGGATCGAAGTAGCGCGCCTGCATATAGGTGAGACCCGTCGCGTCGTCCTGAACGTGGCCGGTATAGCCAATATCATTCTTGTTGGCCGACGGGTTCAGCCACTTCTCTCCGAACGGGGTATAATGTTCGCGCCAGAGCAGCGCGCCGGTGCTGTCCGTCGCTGCGACCGGATTACCGAGATGATCGAGATGGGTGTAGGACGGCACGCCATTGCGCAGCCTCACCTGCGCCCCACCGCCGGAGAGGTAATGCGTTTTGACATTATCGGTGACCTCATCCTGATAGATCGGTGTGCCGGTTAGTGCTGAATAGACCCAGTAAGTGGTCTTGCCATTCTGGACCGACTTCACCCGCTTGAGATTGCCGTCATAGGTGTAGCTGCCGGAGATGCCGGAACCGGACATCTGGGTCGGCTGGTTGGCCCAGTCATATGTCAAATCGACGGCACCGTGCGCCCATAGACCATTGTCGATCATATTGCCGCGGGCATCGTACAGCAAGCCCTGCGAGACATTCCCCTCAGCCGTATCCTTGAATGAGGTCAACCGATTGACCGTGTTGTTGTAATACATATCGACCGTTCGCGAGCCGAGCTTCTTCTGACGGATATTGTCCAGGCCATCATATTTGAACGTGCCAGTGCCCCAGACACCATTTGCGGTGATCAGCCGTCCGCGCCCATCATAAGTAAAGGTGCGGTTCTGGCTGGTCGTGACATAATCCGTAATCGACGTGACCTTGCCAAGCGCATCATATGCATGACGCAAATTGACCAGAGTGCTGCCCGCACCCTGGACTTTCAGGTCATAAGGTTGTTGGCGAGCTGTCAGTGTCTGCGAGTAAGTTCGACCATTGCCATAGGTTGCAGAGGCTGGAGCGCCGGTAGGATGATAGGCAATGGGTGAAACATAGGTCGTTCCGCCAACTTTGACTATGCGAGGTTGCCCAAAACCCGTTGGTAGGAACGATGCCTGCTGACCATCTGGAAGAGTCCGTGAAGAGTAACTTCCGGTGGAATCATAGCTATGGCTTGTAGTATATGTTCGACTGTCCAGTTGAAGTTTTTCCTGCGTCAACAAATCGATATCATTGTAGGTATAAGTCCAGTTCACCCCACCGCGATTGACTGTCTTGAGATTGCCATTGGCGTCATAGGTCTTGACGATATCAGCAGTGCCTGACGGGAAATTGATGAGCGTCTGGCGACCCATGCTGTCGTAGGTGAAGGCTGTGCGCAGGCAGCTTGAAGGTGCGGGACAAGACGATCCTGAACTCTCGCCTCTTGAGGATTCGATTAGTTGATCAGCATCGTCATATTTGAACCGTTCGTCGCCAAATTCAGGCGCGCGATGACCACAAAGACGCAGTCGATTGTCGTACCAAAAATAGCGGTCGGCATTGACACTGTACCCGTTCAGTCCACTCGTCTGATTGAGGTTGGTGATATTGCCATAAATGTCGCGCGTCATTGTCGTTGTCGTACCGGTGGCATCGACAACCAGCATGGCCTCATCCTGGGCGGGAGCCCCGAACGCGCGATAGGTCGTCGTGGTTTGTGCGCTGGCTGGATCGGTCACGCGAACCTTATTGCCGGTCAGATAGGCATATTGCGTCGTCGCATTTGGCGACACAGTTTCCTGCGTCTGGGTCACACGCCCGAGCGCATCATAGGTCGTATTGACCCCCGCGGTTGGATTGGCGCTGGCTGATGGAAACGATGTGAAGGTGGCACGGCTGAGGCCATCGTAGCTGGTTTTGGTGTATCTCGACCCGGAATGCCCTGATTGATCAACCTGTCTGACAAGCGTTGGGCGATGCAGCCCATCATACGTTGTGATAGTACGGCTATATCCACGCGTGGCGGTCTGGGTAAGGCCGCTGCCTAATCCGCTGTAGGTGATCACTGTATCCGCCCAGCTGCCTGGGCGATTGATGGTCGTGAGCCAGCCTGAACTGTTGTGAGAGAAACCCGTTGTGACACCGCCCGGATTTGTCAGGCTGGTGACCCAGCCATTATTATCAACCACCTGCGTGATCGTATTGCTGTCAGGCAGGGTGATCGTGCGAGCAATCCCGCGCATATAACTGGCATAGGTCACAGTGCGATTGAGCGCGTCCCTTGCCGTCGCCAGCGTACCATCGCCATTATAGGTGTAGGTTGATGTCAGATTGCCAAAGGTCTTTGTGGTCAGACGCTTGCCGGTCGTCGCACTATAGGTGTGCTCTTCAAACACTTTGCTATTGCGCGTGACCTTCTTGGAGAGGCCAAGAATCCACGGCGTCTTATAGTGAGTGTACTCGTAATTGGCGATGCGGGAGCCAGATGCGACCGAGCTGGTTTCGGTCACGGTCTTTGGCGCGCCATAGGCGAAGTCGCTGGCGCCGGCGCTGACCTGGAAGGTGGACGTCGTGGTGTACGTGTCACTGCCCCGCGTGGTCTCAGATTCGGTTTGATAGAGGCGCTGCGTCGCATTGGAACTGGTGACACAGCTTGTGCAGCGGCTGGTCAGGCGGATGCCAACACTATTGCCAAGCGAATAGGTGTTCTCGACCGTCTGGAGCGGTGTGGTTGAGCCAGAGGGGACAATCTCGACTTTTTCAATTGTGCCTTCGCGTGGCCCAAAGCGGCGATTGATATAGGTGACGGTTTTGTTGCCGAGCGGATCGGTGACGGTGCGTTTCTTAGTGTCGGCAAGGCTCTCAGCTGGCGTGTGATAGCTGCCATCATCCTGCTCGTAATCACGCGTCCAGGTATATGTCCCGCCGCCTGGCACGGTGAGCTTTTTCTCGGTCACCGCGAAAGAATAATAAGCCGACGGGTTTTGATAATCGTTATTGCCGACAAAACAGTCAAAGATCGTGTCTTCCTCAAAACAACCGGTTCCGATCGGGAACGTCGAGCAGGGATTGTTCTGCACGACATCATTCATGGTTCGGCCATTCATGATTACCGTGAACTCGAACCGCGCCACCGTACCACTCGGATGCTTGATCTCCAGAGGGTCAAGCCAGGTGACATTGTGCATTAGGCAGAGCCCCTTCTCGAACGGCTCAAGCGCTTGCACCTGCTCGTCGGTGAAGGTCCAAAACCGGCCGTCTGGCTGATTGACACGGGTTAGAATGCCCTGCGCATTGTAGACATAGCCCCAGGTGCGGCCATTGGCATTGACCGAGGAGATGCGATTGCCAGAATAGCTCAGCGTGATCTGGCGGCCATCATTGGCATGTATCTTGGTCGGCTTGCCGCCAACATAGTCATACTTGACCCAGTTGCCGTGCACATCGGTGATCTCGGTGACATAAAGAACTTCTTCTCTGACTGTGTACCCGGTGGTCAGATTGTATTCGAGTTCGCGCTCATAATAGTCGACCTTATGGGTAAACTTATAGCGGTCGCCATTTGGCGCGACCGCCTCATATCCCTCACCGCCGCCTGGGATCGAGGAAATACATTTTATATACCAATTGTTCTTGGAGACCATGACCGCGCCCGTGCCTGAAAACTCAGGGCTGCCGCCACCATTGAGCGGCTCGGCCAGCGTTCCGGGACTGCGACCGGGCACAGATATCTTATAGCCATCAAAATACGCCTCGCCTGGAATGTCATGCGAGACGGAACTGGAGACATAGATCGTGCTCGGATAGAGCTGCCCGGAACAGCGATCTGAATTGGTGCCAAACTGCTGCAAATAATTGCGCGACATATACGGGATTTGCGGCGTCCAATCGCCGAGCCATGTAGCGCCAAGCCCATTGCGCGTGCGTTCCCGTCCGAACGCCACGGGCAGTGCCGAATTGCCGGGGATCGAAACATCGGTTTGTGAAATTGTGAGCGCGCCGGTGTCGAGATCAATATGATCGCCGACCAGATCATCGCCTAGGACGTCTAACTCATGCGAACTGATCCGGGCCTGAATATCCCCAACCTGCGGGAAAGGCTCGCCGCCGCCACCAAACTGGGCGCGCGCGGTGAAATCCAGGCAAAGCGCCAGTGTCAGTGCGCAAAGCACTCTTATAATGGAAAACATGATGTCCCACCCCAGTTCAAATACAGTTTGCGCGATGGAAGACCTGACGGAACACAAAATCAAGCCACAATAAAATTTAATTATTTCTCTATTGATCGACCGTTTGCCAACTTGCTAATTGCTACTTTGAGTAGTGCGCTCCGGGTATGCGGGTGCGCCGAGCGGGGGAGATCAAAGTGACAAAGACGATCCTAACAGTCGCAGCACTGGCTCTGCTTACGTGTCCGCTTGTGGCCATGGCGGGCCCTGACCTTGGCGCACATAAGGACAAGCGTGTTCTGCATTTCTCCGATCAGGAAGAACAGCCCTACAAGGTCTGCAATCAGAACCCAAACCGCATGCCGATCACGGTCTACACCGGCAAGAATGCCAAACCCCACCACGTCGCCTACGGTGAGTGCAAAGAGTTCAAGGACAAGGAAATCTCTGTCGATCCACCACGCAAGACCGACAAGAAGAACTGAAACGTGGTCGGCTTCATTTCTATGAAATTCTTAAAAGGTCAGCCGACGCTGATGTGATGCTTAATTTGATGCGTGATTGCTAAAAGGGGCATCCAAATGACGCGCCACAACCCCATTTTTCCGACGTATTTTTTGTCAAGGTCATTTCGAAACCCCCATATTTACCCACATGTCGCTTAGATTTCCATGGTATCGTACGGTCGATTTGAACAGGCGCCTGTTGCTAATGCACTAGGTCATTTCGCTTTTGCTTTTACGGACAACAACATTTATCATTCGAGGCGCGCTCTAAAAAAATCGAAGGCGACTTTGGCAAAGCTCAACGAAAGCATCACGACGGCAATCCTGTTGGTCCCAGCAGTGGCCATCATTTCAGCCGCCATAACACTCGATGGCTTAGCAGGATACACTGGTGTAGCAGCAGACGTGTTTGGGGTTCAGGATTACTTCGACAAAGCGGTCGATTTGTTAATTCCGGTATTCTTGTCTTTTGTGGGTTCGGTGTTTCTTGGTGTGACTATAGCCATGCTTAGTCCCGATGAGTCCGAACCCACCCGCAAACAGGCCGGTCATGAGCGAGGATACCGCAAGCGGACCTGGAAGCGCACACTTATTTTGGCTTTGCTTGCGGTCTTCTTCATCGCCATCACTCCCCACAAAAAGAACTCTGTAATGCTGATCGCGGCGTTTGTTGTTTTCTTTCCATACGCATTAAACTGGGTCTATAAAGTCGCCGATCACAATTGGCCCGAAAGGCGTGCCGAAACGCACAATATGGCGATGATCGGTATTATGATCTCCATCGCCACATTGATAGCAATCCAGTACAATTTGGAAGAAAAGCTCTTAGACGCAGAGCAGCGCCATATGACAAGCGGTGATGTTGTCATATTGGACAAGTTTTCGATCGGTTGGCTGATTCTAAAAGATGGTCAGTACCATTTAGCCAATGGGGAATCTGAGCTTAACCTGTTAGTTAGTGGTACAACTGTCGCATCAAAGCGGTCACATTTATGCAATTTGATCGGTGGGGCCTTCTGTTTCAATACGGTCAAATTGGAACAAGGATAGCCTATCGCACAATTGGACGAGTTGTCAGAATATACTGAAATCGACGGATCGAATCTCTAAATTTTGCGATCTATTTTGTAACTGAAACGCCAATCAACAGCAGACTTAAGCCCGTTTGATCGCGCTATTTCGATTGCCTTTGCAGCCAATCCAGCACCTTCGTCACCATCTCTGGCTTGAGCACTGGGTTGAGGTCGATTGTCGGCATCTACTTTGATAGTCGCTGTAGATAATTCAAAACCCATTGAACTATTTCGGGGTTTGGATCGGCGTCGGTGTCAACATTCTGTTCTGTTCCCTGATAAAGCCGTAGTAGAACCTCGCGTTGGCGATGACTGTCGAGCTTTCCATAGCTAGTCCAGGTCGTCATCATTTCCTCATGACCCAGGTTCTGGCTCCAAGCCTTCATTTCCTCTGGAGTTCTGCAAACTCGCTGACCCAGTTGCGCAAGCGTATTTCGAACTGAATGCGGATTAAAGTAAGGCAACCCGGCCGCTTCAAACGCCAATCGAAAGAGCTTACGGATCGGGTCAGCATTTGCCCAGTGTTTGCGCAACAATCCTTCTGGAGCGAAATCGCCGCGGTCATTCAACCCGACCCGCGTTTGAGGAAAAAGAGGGTCAGTCTCAGCGAACATGCAGTCGGCGCGAAGAGTATGAACCCAATCAGCAACAATCTGTTCGATGTCCTCTCCCACTGGAAAAAACGTCGATGTAAACGTCTTGCGCGCTTTAGTGCGAACTGTGGAGGCATCATGAAAGACAGTACGGCGGGCTAAATCGATGTGCCCCAAGTTGAAGGAGGCAGTCGCGTTATCCCGCGCACCGCTCAGAAGTGTGAACGCAACGATGGCCCGGTCGCGTTGCTCCATAAGCGTCTCGCTCGGCATCCCGGAAATGACATACTTAATTTGATCAATGGTCGGCACTTTCACTTCTTTGCGAGCGGTGGCAATGCGAGTGTCATGCGCTGACGGGTTGAAGTAGTCACAATCGCTGTAGTTGATCTTCGACTTGTATCCAGGCTGCGTCGCAAGCCAGAGGAAAAAAGCTTTCAACGCATTCAAGCGGGAATGGATGGTGGCCTTCGATAAAGGCTTTCCCGATTGCGAACTTATTGCCTCAGACAAAAGGCGCTTAAAACGCCGAGCCTGATCAATATGAAACACCGAGAAGTCTCGATTTTTGGTCGATTTCTCAAAGAGCGCAATCGCAGCCATGGCCTCTTTTACCGATTCTGCGGACATCCGCTTCGCCTCTTTCAGATATGCTGAATACTCATACTTGATACGCTCATTCTTAGAGTTGATTTTAGCCATCGAGAGGCTCCTATTTTAAGTTTAAGCTCAGGCGGGGTTTCCCGCACCAAACTAAGGTGTCAGCCAACACGCTTGAGCGAGTCGCCCAAAAGCGCCGCCAAAGCGCTCGTTTCGCTTCTTTTGATGGGTTTGAGCAGCGTGGTTCCACAGACCTCGCAATCACCACGTAATTGCGGCCTTCCTCCCTTGCTGATTGTAATAAGGCGTCGGGCGGAATGTAGGTGCCGAGGGCCACGACACTTGACGCAATAGCACTCGTCCAGCGCACATTTGGTGCTAGGCTGCTTACATGCATGCAGGAAGTGGATGATGGCGTCGCCGCGCAGAAGGAAAGGCTTCCGTTCGGTCATCGCTTCGAGCTTGCCGGATTTAATCCAGTTGCGGATAGTCGCCTTGCTGCACCCGAGAATACGGGAAGCTTCATCCACGCGATAATTGAGGTGCTTGCTGAAACCTCTTGTCGAAAACCGCCGAGGCATCACTTTGCACCATTCTTGACTAGCGCCCAAACATCCTCGGCACGCCAAACCGTGGTTCCAGCGCCAAGCTTCATCGGCTTGGGAAAGCGACCGTCTTTGCACCCCGCCCACCAAGTTGACTTTGAAACTGGGATCGGACCATTTGGTGCGATTATTTGACGAAGGCGGACCAGACCGGTGCGCGGAAACTCAATTTTGTTAGACATTGTATCACCTCATGCGAATTGAATTGAGGTGACGGTATCCAGGTCGAAGTAGTCTGTGCGGGAAACGCGATTTCCGTTAGTGAATCCAGGTTTCCGGAAATTAGTCCTTTAGGTGCTTTTCCGCTGCAGCAGTCAGATGGGTCCTTATTGTACCCTCATCCACCGCGATACCAAGCAATTGAGTAGCTCCCGCTATCATACCCGCAGTCGGATTGCGTTTTTTGCTAGGGTCGTACTCATAACGATCGCAGGCCATGCCGAGCAACATTCGTTGAAGTGAGTCCACTTTTTGTTTTGCTCCAGAGGAGTGAGCCCCAAGGTTATCTGCTTGGACTTTCTGAACAGCTGCTTCCATTCGATCAGTCATGTTGCCGATTAGAGATTTTACTTCATCGAACGGCACGAGAGAGAAGTTGGTCGAGTATCGCTGACACTTTGAAACAAACTCTGCCGAAATTTCGATGTCCACAGATTTTAACCAAGCTAGTCCAGTGAGCGGCGCCATAGGAGAAGAGAGTATTTGCGCATCGCACGCGCTCTGTATCAGGTGCAAACGTTTTTCCAACTTCGAGAGCTCGCCTGGGAATCTTTGTAGGGCTTCTAAATCAGCATTCAGTAGAGGATTCGGGTCCCATCCCAACGACAGACACGCAAGCTCCAAATGGGTCCAAACTGGAAATCGACTATAATGTTCAAAGTCGGCAGGTTGGTATGGACCGCCGTACGACGGCGCACCCTGTATGTTTTGGGATTCTTGGGACTCAGAGTTTGAGTGGCTTGAGACGGGGTCTTTGCCATTCTTTTTGGCGTCGTCGGCAGCATCGCCAGTCATCAGCCCATTCACACCATCCTGTGCTTCTTGGGATCATTTGACACAACATACAGTAGACCCACAAGCAAATGACTCAGTTGGCTCTAAGCTAGCAACCCATAAACTTGGACTGCCCACCACTCGGTCATCTTCACTCGTTCGTCCCAATAAGTTGCCCGATGGTAAGCGCGACGAACTTGGTCAGCGCCAACATGCGCGAGCTCAGCTTCGATCGCGTCTTCATTCCAACAACCAGATTCATTGAGAAGGCTAGACGCGCTGGCTCTAAATCCGTGGCTGGTATGCTCTTCTTTTTCAAATCCCATGCGTCGTAGCGCTTGGTTCATAGTGTTTTCGCTGATCGGTTTGTTCCGGGCGATAGATGAGGGGAATAC
>CAYGKE010000091.1:0-10655 GCA_964350465.1 uncultured Hyphomonas sp. | reverse complement strand
GTTCCACAATCATTTCAATCTAGAGCGCCATATCAACCGCCGTCAGACTTTCAAATCGATGAGAAACGCATTGCTTTCCGAATGGCGTGAGCTTGTTGCTGCCTGAGCCTCGAACACGATATTGGATGCTGGAGACGGGTTCGCTTTAGACTGACACCACCGCCACTTTTTGTCTCGTGATGTTCTTAGCGCGGCGGCCTGACAGGTTGATCCGAAAAATTGACTCAGTTTCGCAGATGCAGCATATGGCGAGGCAGATGGTGCCCCTGTAACAGGGGGCTAAGAGGGAAGCCGGTGCAAATCCGGGACTATGCCCGTAACTGTTAGCCGGGAGCTGACGGCCACAAAGTCACTGGAGCAGCAGCTCTGGGAAGACGGCCAGACGCAAAGATCGGCAAGTCAGGAAACCTGCCATCGCGTCGTTCGCCTGTCGGCCGGGTCCAGCCAATGGCAGTCGGGGTGTTTCCTCAGAAACGACATTCAAAAAGCGCACCGCCGCACCGGAGGTGTTTGCGCTTCGATTGTCGTTTTTGCGTGTTTGCAGTCCGGTGGCTGGGCGCGCTGGAGAAACCGATGTTGAAAACATCATTATGTTGCGGTGTCGCACTTGTGATCCTGCCGAACGCGGCGCTCTCGCAGGATGGAATAGATGCGAGCGGTGAAGTGGTTATTGCTGACCTGAAGCTCGAGACCGTCGCGGTGGCTGGCCTGAGACCCCAAAATGAGCAGGACATCACGACCAGCGTCACCGTTTTGGATGCGTCTGATCTGGCGGTTCGAGACAATCCCTATCTGGCCGACCAGTTACGCGCTGTGCCAGGGCTTGGTGTCTCGCGATCTGGTGCGGCAGGTGGATTGACTCAGGTTCGGGTGAGGGGCGCAGAGGCGAACCACACGTTGGTCCTGCTGAACGGGATAGAGGTGTCTGATCCGGTCACGGGTGAGACGGATTTCGGTCTGTTTTCCGGTCTCAATGCGTCACGGATTGAAGTCGCGCGCGGCGAGCAGTCAGCGCTTTTTGGCTCCGACGCGATTGGCGGCGTAATCAATGTCGTTACTGGCGCGGATGAGGGCTTTCATGGTCTGATGGAAGGCGGCAGCCGCTCTACCTATCGTCTCGATGCGGGTTATGGCTGGGACTTTGACGGCGGTGATCTATCGGTAGCGTTCGCAGATGTCATTTCTGATGGTGTCGATACGGCTGGCCTGGAGGGTGAAAAGGACGGCTACCAGACCTATTCAGGTGTGGTCCTTGGCGGCGCCGACCTGCCGGCTGATTGGCGCGTGAACGGTTTGCTGCGCTATGGGTATGGTGAGGTAGATAGCGATCCGGATCTAGATTTCGACGGACGTCTCGACAATGCTGACCGGGTTACCGAAGCGGAGCAATGGACGCTTGGCGGCGCATTGCTCGGCGATGCCTTCGGTCTCAATCATGCCATCCGAGCCAGCTTCAACCAGGTCGAGCGGGACAATTTTGCCGATGGTGTTTCAGCCGATATGGCTACAGGCGAACGCAGCAAGCTGGCTTATAGTCCGTCGGCGAGGTTTGGGGTCCGCGAGGGCGACGTCACGCTCTCGGGGCTGATCGAGCTTGAGAAGGAGGACTATAGTGTCCGCGACACGCAATTTGGCGGTGGCACCGATCAAGACCAGAGTTTTGAGAGTCTGGGTCTTGCGGGAGAAGTGGCTGCGCGGTTCGACGCCCTGACGCTGAACGCCTCTGTTCGCCGTGATGACAATGATGGCCGGTTTGAAGATGCCACGACCTGGCGCGTTGGCGGGGCCTATCGGCTCGAGTTTGGCGGCAAGCTGCGCGGCAGTGTCGGGACCGGGGTGAAGAACCCGACCTTTACTGAATTGTTCGGTTTCTTCCCGGGGAGCTTTACAGGCAATCCAGATCTGGAGCCTGAGCGCTCGACTAGTTGGGAGATTGGCTGGGACCAGAGCTATGATGATGTGAATTGGTCGCTGACATATTTTGAAGCGGCGCTCGAAGACGAAATCTTCACAGACTTTAGCAGCTTTCCGTTTAGGGCAGCCAACCGGGCGGGCGATAGCGAGCGGTCCGGGGTGGAATTTTCTGCCGACTGGTATGTCAGCGACGCACTGAGCCTTGCAGGTGCGCTGTCGAACATAAGCTCTGATAATGATTCAGGCGCTCAAGAGATACGTGTGCCTGAATGGACAGGCAGTCTGGCTGTAAACTGGCGCTCGCAAGACAAGACCGGCCTGCGCGCCGGGCTGGCAATTGATTATGTCGGAGAGCAGCTTGATACTGATTTCGGCCTGTTTCAGACGGTTGAACTCGATCCGTACGCATTGGTCTCTGCCACAGCGGAATATCCACTGACGGAGCGCTTGTCGTTGACGCTGCGGGGTGAGAACCTGCTCGACGAAGACGTGACAGACGTGTTTGGGTTTAACGGGCCGGGGGCCGGTCTGTTTGTCGGTGTGCGAGTGCGATAGATGAAGAGGCTGGCACTTCTGCTTGGGGCACTTGCTTTTGCGGGATGCGGGGCACCGACGCCCCCGTCCGCTTCGGATCAGCAAGCCAAGCGAATTGTCAGCCTCGACTATTGTGCTGATCAATATGTCCTGAAGCTGGTTGACCCGGACCGGATTCTGGCGCTCTCGCCAGATGCGGCGGCGCCGGAATCTTACATGCGTGAAAGTGCCGACGGTATTGCGACCGTCCGCTCTCGCGCCGAGGACGTCATCGCGCTTGCACCCGATCTTGTCGTGCGGGCGCATGGCGGCGGGCCAAATGCAACCCAGTTTTTTGAGCGGGCGGGTATTCCGGTCGTCAATGTCGGTTGGGCCGGTGACCTGAATGGCTTGCGGCAAGTGACACGCGATATGGCGTCGGCGCTTGATGAGCCAGCGCGCGGCGAAGCGATTGTCGAGGATATGGATGCCAGGCTTGCACGGATCGCTGGCTCTCCCGCTCCCAAGTCGGCGCTTTATATGACGCCTTCGGGCGTGACGACGGGGCAGGGTGGGTTGATCCACGAGATGCTCGTCGCGGCTGGCTATAGCAATTTTGAACAGCGGCCCGGTTGGCATGAGTTGCCGCTGGAGCGTCTGGCCTATGAACAGCCGGATGTCATTGCGGCGGCGTTCTTCGATGTGCAGGCCAATCACCGTGAGACATGGAGCGCGATGCGCCACCCGATTGCGCGAGCGCAGATGCAGGATCAGCCAACGGTTATGCTAAGCGGCGCATGGACGGCTTGCGGAGGATGGTTCCTGATTGATGCCATCGAGGCGCTGTCCGAGGCCCGAATTGAGGAGCGCGCGGCAGATGAGCCCTGATCGCCTTCTCCTACCCGGTCTTGTCATGGCAAGCGTTGTAAGCGTGCTGGCGGCATGTCTGATTGGCTCTACGCCGATGGGGATCAGACAGGTCCTGTCTGCACTTGCAGGGCAAGGCGCCGCTGGGGATATGACTGTGGTGTGGGATATTCGCCTGCCGCGCGCCCTCGCAGCTTTTGTCGTAGGTGCCGCCCTGGGGTGCAGCGGTGCGGCATTGCAAGGGCTTTTGCGCAACCCCCTGGCCGAGCCTGGCGTACTTGGCGTGTCGGCAAGTGCATCATTGGCGGCGACATTCTCAATCTATTATGGTCTGACCACGCTCAGCGCGTGGGTGTTGCCCGTGGCAACGATTATTGGCGCGCTTGTGGCCACGGCTGTGATCGCTGTCACCGCGATCAGGACATCCTCCGTCGTGACGCTGATCCTTGTCGGGGTCGGCCTGTCCAGTCTGGCCGGCGCGTTGATGAGCCTGTTGATGAATTTTGCGCCCAACCCGTTCTTCTTGTCGGATATGATCAACTGGATGTTGGGATCAGTCGCCAACCGGAGCTTCGATGACCTGGCGCTTGCCGGTCCGTTCCTTGCTGTGGGGCTGGTCGTTCTATTTGCATCGCGGCGCGGTCTGTCGGCGCTAACGCTTGGAGAGGAGGCGGCCAGTGGCCTTGGCCTCGACCTGCAGCGCCAGCGCATTCTCGTTGTGTTGGGCGCAGGGCTTGCGACCGGCGCTGCTGTTTCAATCGCCGGCGCTATTGGCTTTGTCGGTATCGTCGCGCCGCATGTCGTCAGACCCCTGGTGCGACATGACCCGGCGCGCTCGCTTTTGCCGTCTGGCCTGCTCGCTGGTGTGTTCCTTGTGCTTGCAGACATTATGGTGAGGGTCATTCCGACGACCAATGAGTTGAAACTGGGCGTGGTCGCGGCGCTGATTGGCGCGCCAGCCTTTATCTGGATCGCGATGCAGGGGCGGGCCGGTCATGACTGAGCTAAAGGTCGATAATCTCACCGTCACAGCCAAAAGTGCAAGCCTGTTGGAGGGCGCGACATTCACCTTGCGCCCCGGAGAGCTTGTTGTCCTGCTGGGGCCGAACGGCGCCGGTAAAACAACTCTTTTGCGAGGCGCGCTGGGCCTGCAGGAGGCACAATCAGGGCGCGCTTTTCTCGCCGGTCAAGACATTGGCGGGATGTCGCCGATGGTTCGAGCGAGACAGGTCGCCTATCTGCCGCAGACGCGGCCGGTCGCCTGGCCCAATCTGGTTTTTGATGTCGTTGCCCTTGGCCGCTATGCATACGGTGTTTCGCTGGGACGTTTGAAACAGGACGATTTGGCGGCCGTAGAACGTGCACTGGCAGCATGTGATATTACCCATTTGGCTTCGCGGCGGATGGATACACTGTCGGGCGGAGAAGTTGCGCGCGTTCACTGCGCGCGGGCGTTTGCGGCTGAAGCGCCGCTTATGGTCGCCGATGAGCCTGTGGCGGCGCTCGACCCGCGTCACCAGTTTCGGGTGATGGATATTGTGCGGGACTTTGTCGATGGCGGCGGCGGCGCTTTGATTGTGCTGCACGATGTCGCTCTGGCAGCCAGGTATGCTGACCGGATGATCTGGATGAAGCAGGGCCGGATCATCGCCGACGGCAAGGTTGTGGATACGCTGACAGAGGCCCGGATGGCCGAAATTTACGCTGTGCGGGCAAAGATTCAGGGACGCACCGTTCAAATTGAGGGCACGATCTGAGGCATATTCCACGATCTGGAAAGCCTGGCTCCGCGAGTAGGACTCGAACCTACGACCGGGCGATTAACAGTCGCCTGCTCTACCAACTGAGCTATCGCGGATCACTGGCAGGCCGCTTCCATAGCAAAGGCGATTTGCTTGTCAAACCGCGAATGTCACAGACGCACAAAAAAACGGCGGGAGATAAACTCCCGCCGAGGCGTTGGGTGATGGTGGGTGTCTCCATAAGAAGACATTAACTATATGCCGGAATTTGATTAACGAGATATTACCGAAGCCTGAAATATTGCCAAAGCCTTGATTAGGAAGCGTTTAATTTCAGGGAATTTGGCGATTGGAGGCCCCGGCCGGAATCGAACCGGCGTACACGGATTTGCAATCCGCTGCGTCACCACTCCGCCACAGGGCCAAGTCCTTGAAAACACTCGAAAAAGCCAAGTCCGTCTAGTGGTGTTAGACAGGTGTTAGACAGGTGTTAGACAGAACAGCCGGTGTTTATACAAATCAGCGCGCTTCTACAACCGATAATCTACCGCTAGAAAATACATGTATTGTATGCGTCCCGATAGCTTACACCGCATGTGGAATTTGCGTCCTATTTGATTGAGCGAGCACCAAGTTCCAACACGGCTAGGCTATTCGTTGGGATGTGCCGCCTGATTCTGAAATAACTGAGTATTACTTGGTTCTCTGCTGCGCTGTAAACTGACTTTGATCCTGGGTTGTTTCGTGTGTGGGTATTGACAGAAAAATACTTTTAGACTAGAGGACATACATGTCCTCTAGTCTAAATTGGAGAAAAAGCGCGATTATTGGTCAGCATATTCATTGACCTTAAAGAAATAAGATACCAATTAGGTATGGTAATCCCGGGCAGTTTACTGTTCGGCCCCCACGGGCTCCGGTCCGTGGGGTTTACTTTTAGTGGGGCAGGGTTTGCGGGTTTCAGCGTATATTGATGGGTATAATGTCTACCACTCGATAAAGAATCATGGCGCCCCTCATCACTTGTGGTTGGATCTAGCTAAAGTCTGCGCCCGTTTCAGCCCATCGAAAAGTGTAACCCAAACTGAAGTGCACTATTTCAGTGCTTACGCGCATTGGATGCCGAAGCAACAATTACGACACCGGGCATATGTTGCCGCTTTAGAGGCAACAGGTGTGACGCCTCATATGGCGAGGTTTGCAAACAAAAGTAGAAAATGTCCCAAGTGCGCGCACAAGTGGGTCGGTCACGAAGAGAAGGAAACCGATGTACGGATTGCAGTGACGTTGCTTCAACATGCTTTTCAAAACAGGTTCGATCGAGCTTTGATTGTGTCCAGGGACTCTGATCTAGTGCCTGCTGCAAAAGCGTTCAAAGAAATGTACCCGAACAAAGAGCTCTATGTAGTGGCACCACTATGTGCCGGACATAGCACTGAAATGCTCGGATTTTGTGATGGCAAGAGAAAAATGAAGCTGGCTCAACTTGATGGGTCTTTGCTACCTCGGACTGTTGCTCACCCAGATGGACGAGTAATAAATCGGCCAGCCGAGTATGACCCCCCAAAATGATTCTGAAAAAGAACCAAATATACTAAAGACTCGAAGCGCAAAAGGCGGATTTACTCAATGCATTCGCCGTAAATAATATGCTCTTGAGGGCACCTCCTAATCAAGCCGAGTAAATAAACGCTTTGAGCCAATGAGGTCGTACACACATCGCCGATAAGATTATGGTGCTGCAAAGAAGACCTTGGGGGCATTTCAATTCTGCAATCCAGGCAGCCACGTTCAACTGAGCACACTAAGTTTGCCACAATTTCTCGAGAAAATAATGTGTAAACCGGCTTTGAAAATGTTAGACGCGTTCGGCGGGTGTTCGTCACCCGTTCGTCACATGTTTAGACCCCGCTAGACACATAAGTCATTGTTTTTATTGAGTTAGTGTTGGATTTGCAATCCGCTGCGTCACCACTCCGCCACAGGGCCGCCGAAGTGAGCGAGGGACATAGCAGCGCCAATTAGCGCTTGCAATCGCCTAAAACCGGTGATGACATTTCAACCCATTGTGCGCCGCGCGGTCTGTGCTATGCGCGGACGTGAAGTGAGGAGTGAGAGCGCGGATATGGATTTCGATAAACAGCGTCGCATCATGGTGGATTCCCAGATTCGCGTGAATGATGTCACCCAGCCAGGTCTGGTGTCAGCCTTTCTGACGGTTCCGCGCGAAATTTTTCTCCCGAAATCGATGCAGACCACGGCCTACGCGGAATATGAGTTGGAAACGGGCGAAGGCCGCGCGCTTTGGACGCCGCGCGATCTCGGCAAATTGTTGCGCGCTCTGGATCCTGCGCCAAGCGATATCGCGCTGGTGATTGGAGCTGGCTGCGGCTATAGCGCCGCCGTCTTGTCGCAACAGGTCGAAACGGTGATTGCGCTTGAAGATAATGACGAGGCGGTTGACCTGATGTCGGATCGCTTCTCTTCCATCAACCTGGATACTGCTGTGCCGGTTCAAGGCGATCTGGCAGAGGGTTTGGCCGATCAGGGGCCGTTTGACCTTATTCTGATTGGCGGCATGGTCGAGACGGTGCCGCAGACCTGGCTCGATCAATTGGCTGAGGGCGGTCGCCTTGGCGTTGTCGTTTCAGCTGGCCGCAGCCTTGGCCGGGCACGCATCTATACGCGCGGTGGTGGCACAGTTTCTTACCGCGAGGCTTTTGAGTGTTGCCCGCCAGTCCTGCCCGGGTTTGAAGCCAAACACAGTTTCGTATTCTAACAGAGCCTATTCGGCGGGTGGCTGGTCTTCAGCGGGCTTGTCGTCCTTTTTGCGGTTGCCGAAGATCGCCCCGATAGCGCCCTCGATTGCCTGATCCTTTAGCTCGTCCTCGATGGATTTCGCAGGTGCGTCAGGCTGCGCTGGGTCACTGTCATTGGTTTCCGCTGTCGGCCCCTGCGGAGACGGTGTTGTTGGCTGCGACCGCCCAAGAACATTGCCCAGCTCGCCGCGAATGCGGTCTTCAAGCTGGCCGGTCAGGCGGCGCGTGAGTTCCTGCTGCACCGCATTGGCATCCAGACCAAAGCTCGGCTTGGTCCATGGGCCGGAAATGCGCACGGGAATAGGAATCTGATCAATGCCCAGGGTCGAGCCCTGACCCTGTGCGCGTCGATCAATTGTTGGCACCAGCCTGATATCGAAGGTTCTGGCACCGAGGTCGATTTGGCCCGATCCAGATACGGAAACGACAGGATTGCTGAGATTAAGCTGCTGAATCGTTCCGACACCGCCCTGAAACGAAAGGCCGCTGTTCAGGCTGGAAAAATCGGTTTCTGCTTCTGGCGAGATGGCATCTCGGAAAGAACCCGCAGAGAGGCCGCCACTACGGATCAGGCCCTCCAGATTTTCTGCGGACCGTACCATCTGGGCGAGATTGATGCCGGCGAGATCACCATTCGCGACTTGTGATGCGACAGACCCATCGAGACCGTTGACCAGTGACTTTATGCTATTGCCGCTGGAGCGCAGGTCGACATCGATACCCCCAAGGCCTGTCAGTCCGGTATAGCCCATCAGTGCGCTGAGCATCTTCTGGGTGGTGATACTGTCAGCTTTGGCCCGCAGGGAGAGTGTCGGCGTCGGCGCAGCGGCGTTGAGCTGCAGGTTGCCGGACCAGTTGCCATCAAACGCCTTGAAGCCCGGGACGGCATCGTCCCGCTCAAAGCTGGCGGATAAGCGGCCTTTGTCGAGGCGCGTTTTCAGCAAGGCATCGTTTAGTGTGACCTTGCCGAGTGTGATCGACCCCGCATTGATATCGATCACCGCATCGACGGCCTTGAGGCCTTCGAGCGCCAGCGGGTCATCGTTCCAGTCATTGTTGAGATTGGCCGGCGTAGTCGTGTCCTGATTGCCGCTGCCAAGAAATGGCGTGAGGTCTAGCGCGGGCATGGTCAGGTCGGCTTCGACCCGCGGCTTCGCACCGCTGAGGTCAGCGCCGAGTGTTCCTGTTGCTGTCAGGTCGTCCAACGTGACGCTGGCATTGGTCAGCGCGAGGGTCTGCCTGGAACCTGCGACTGTGCCGTCTACGGCAAAAGCCTGCATCGTTTCGCCATCCGCGAGTTGAACATTAAACAGGTCCAGAAGCGCTCGCATATTTGCGCTGCTTGCTTTCAGGGCGCCATTCGATTGTCCATCCTGTGCAAGCGACAGATCACCGGAAAAATCGACCGTTAGTAGATCGCTATTCTGTTTGATGAGCGTATCGGTCAGCGTCAGCGCGCTGATCGGACCGTCAATCTCGCCTTTTAGACTGAAATCGCGCAGCAGGGCGAGCGCGTCGAGTCCCTCTATTTCGGGTTTGAAGATGCGCTGGGGTTGGTCAGCTTTCACATCCAGACGGCCATCCAATACTGGCTCGCCTGTGAGGTCGAGAAGGCCGTCATATATAACACCAAGCCCAGTTGCGCCGATCTCAAGCTTGCCGAAACTGATCTTTGGATTGGTGATCGATCCGGAAATAGTGCCCTCGGCGAGGATTGACTGCATCTCGCTGCCACGGATCGGCAGATCACTGCCGAGAAATTGGATCAGACTGCCAATGGTCTCCGACCGGATATCGAAATCGCCGTTTAGGGTTGGGATTTCGCCAACTTGCAAAGTGCCGTCATAACGAATGCGTCCGAAGTCGGTTTCGAGATCAAGGTCGATGTCCGCCGGCGTGCCGGCCGCGACCAAGTCTATGGAATCGATGGCAATATCATAGTCGAAGGCTTGCCCGTTCAGTTTACCGGTGCCGTTTGAGGACAGCGGTGCATCCGTTGCTTTCATTCGTGCGAAGATATCCAAGTCTTCAAGCGCGTACTGAGTATCGGTCGCGCGGTCGATATACGAAATAGAGGTGTTCTGGAGCCGGGCACTGTCGACGCCAGCGCTGAAACCGCCTGAGCTGCTGGTGTCAGGCGCTTCTTCTGGTGTGCCTGCTGAGGCGAATGTCCAGTTATTTCGCCCGTCAGCCAATTGCTCAAGACGAACACTGGCATCACTAAGAGTGATCTGGCTAATCTCTACCCGGCGTGAAAACAGAGGCAGAAGTCGGATTTTGCCTTTTAGGGTACCGGCTTCGACCATGTAGTCACCGGTAAAGCCATCCGGGTTAGCGACTTTGGCCCCCTCAATCTTGGCAGATATGGAAGGGAAGAGGGATAATTTGGGATCGCCCTGTAGGGTGACCTGACGCCCCAATGCATCAGTTGCCGCCTTCTCAATTTGGCCGTGATAGACCGAAGTCGGAATGAAATGGGGCACGATGATCAATGCCAGCAGGATAACTGCGATGATCGCAGAGACGATTATTGAAATGCGTTTCATGGGGTCCGGGAGGCCTCTTTGGAGCTGCACCTGCTTCTAGGTGTAATACGTGGCAAAGTCATGGCAGTTCCGGCTTGACCGGCCAATAGGCGCCGTCTAAATGGGCGCTTCACCGGTTCTCTGGTGACACAGAAATGCGCGGGTGTAGCTCAGTTGGTTAGAGTGCCGGCCTGTCACGCCGGAGGTCGCGGGTTCGAGCCCCGTCACTCGCGCCATTTCTCACGAAATGGAATTCACGCAAATCATTGAAATTA
>CAYGKE010000090.1:0-10721 GCA_964350465.1 uncultured Hyphomonas sp. | reverse complement strand
TTGTAGGCGGGTTCAGGTGGCTCCACACCTTCGGAGATGAAGAAGCGCAAGTAGGTGCTATACTCTTCCCAAGTCACGCCATGTCTGAAAAACCGTCCGCACATATGGTGTTTCTATGGATTGCGTAAAGTTTCTCAATCCCAGTTGTACAAGGCGTCCTTCGCGAAAGGGTCCAGCAATGCTCGGAATCCGATCATAATGTACCATCGATGATCGGTGTAAGGTTCTGGGTAAGAGCCTGGCCAATGTCCGCTTCGGGCCAAATGGCACAATTGCACATCGCGATTGACTCTGACGCATAAAAGAACAAAAAAGGAACATATGAACCAGGCTAAGCCACATAACTTGATATGCGCGGGTGCTATAGACGCTTCTGTAGAGACGCTGGAGCTATGTTCTGATCTGAGCTTACGCCGTGGGCGCACGCATGAGGTGATGGGCCCTGGGGCTGATATGTTTGCCATTCTCGCGGCTGCCAAACAGGCGCGGGATGTGATCTGGATTGGTCTTGGGCGGGATATGATCAACCTTTGCCCCACTGGGCTTCAAGACTACATTACGCCAGAGCGCCTGGTAATTGTGGAAGCGGTGTCACGCGGCGAACTGCTCTGGGCAAGCGACCAGGCGTTGCGGGCTGAAGGTGGTTTCTGTGTCATTGTCGATATGCCTGATGGACTGTCCTTGAAAGAGAGCCGCCGCTTGCAGCTTGCGGCAGAACAGGGCGGCGGCCTGGGCCTGCTCCTGCTACGCGGCGCCGCCAACACGTCTGCTGCGCAAACCCGGTGGCAGTGCGACGCTATTCCAAACGACCAACCGGCCTGGGTCTGGAACTGCATCAAAGGCAAGAGCGGCGAGGCTGGGACTTGGCGCACCGCGTGTCAGGGAGGGCAGAATGCCAAGGATACTCTCCATATGGCTGCCACAGCTTCCCCTTGATCGGCTTGTCAGGCTCGGCGACCCGAGGCTGAGCGGCGTATTTGCTGTGACAGCCGAGGAGCGCAATGCCTGGCGGATCACGCATGCAAATCAAGCGGCGCTCAAGGCCGGTGTTCAGGTGGGGCAAGCCCTTGCTGACGCGCGCGCGATTTGTCCTGATCTTCTGACCGAACCCAGTCACGCTGTTCGCGAAGGCCTGTTGCTGCGGGCGCTATGGCGCTGGGCAGATTGTCTGTCGCCGCGCGTAGCACTCGATCCGCCGGATGGCTTGCTGCTGGATATATCAGGCTGCGCCAACCTTTTTGGCGGCGAGCCTGACATGGGCCGACATGCGATCACCCGTCTTGATGATCTTCAGATCACCGCCCGCATAGGGATCGCCGATACCAAGCTTGCTGCAAAAGCCCTGGCCCGGTTTGGGCCGGATAAGGTGTCTATTGCGCTGGCAGGGAAAACCAGTGCCGCCCTAGCGACACTCCCTATCGCGGCCTTGGGCCTACCAGAGGCCAAGGTGGCAGAGCTTGCACGCGCGGGCCTCAGCACCATCGCCCAGCTGGGTGAACAAAAATCGAGTGAACTGGCGCGGCGCTATGGGCTGGAATTGACGCAGCGGCTTGGGGCAGCGAGCGGGCTTGCACCAGACCCGGTCACCCCCAAAGCGGCGGACCCGGTCTATGCGGCGCGCATGACCTTGCCGGAGCCGATAGGCTATCTGGAAGACCTGGAGGGCGTTCTGGAGCGGCTTGCAGGCCAAGTCTGCGGGCGGTTGCTAGGTGACCAGCGCGGGGCGCGGCAGTTTCATCTGACGGTGCGCTGCGTCGATACTGGCGATCACCACCGCTCAATCGGGTTTGCAAGACCCTGCTCGGACCCGGAGCCCGTCTTGCGCCAGTTCTCGCATCCACTCTCAAAGCTGGAAATCGAATATGGCGCCGACTGGTTTCGCCTGTCGGCAAGTCATGTTGAACCTGTCCGTCTGCGGCAGATGTCGATGGGCGAGGATGCCAGGCGCGAAGATCACCGATTGCGTCTGATCGAGACGCTCGGCAATCGCATCGGCTTTGACCATGTCCGAGTCTTCAGTTCCTGCAACAGCCATCTGCCAGAGTGCGAGTTTGAACAGGTCGTAGCGGTGCAAGCAGAACCGAGCTGGCAGAGCAGCCCAAGAGTGCGGCCAATACGCCTGTTTCAGCCACCAGAGTTTGCACATGTTGAAACACCAGGACGTCCACCTCTTGCATTCAAGTGGCGGCGTATGTCGTTTCGCTCACACAGAGCGTCAGGCCCGGAGCGGATCACGCCGCGCTGGCACTGCGATGATGATTTGCGCACCCGCGACTATTGGAAGGTACAGACCGAACAGGGTCGCAGATTATGGCTGTTGCACCACCCCGGAGAGGATAGTGAGGCCTGGTATGTCGCTGGAGAGTTTGCATGAGCTATGTCGAACTCTTCACGATCAGCAATTTTACGTTTCTGACTGGGGCATCGCATGCCGAGGAACTGGTGGTCAGAACGCGCCATCTTGGTCTCGGTGGTCTTTCCATTACCGACAGGAATACGTTTGCTGGGATCGTTCGCGGACACACCGCCGCCAAAGACCTTGGTCTGCGCTATATTGTTGGCACGCGGCTGGTGCTCGAAGATGCGACCGAGATTCTCGCCTATCCGAGAACCCGCACCGCATTTGGTCAGCTTTGCAGACTTCTGACTCTCGGCAAACGCCGAACCGTCAAAGGTGCTTGTGAGCTTCACCTGGACGATATTCTTGAGTTTTGCGCAGGCAGTATCCTGATCGCGCTGAGCGGCCCGGATTTCGAAGAGACGCTGGCATCGCTGAAGACGGCGTTTGATGATCATGTCTTTGTTGGCCTGGTGCCGACCTATGACGGTCAGGACCAGGACCGGTTTGGTAAGATGGCGGCGATTGCCGAGCCGCTTGGACTGGACCTGGTTGCCCTGGGCAATGTCATCATGCATGCCGCCTCCAGACTGCGCTTGGCAGATGTCCTGTCCTGTATTCGCGAGAAGACGACAATTGATCAGCTCGGCAGGTCAGCGTTGCCCAATGCAGAGCGACGGCTAAAATCCGAGCTGGAAATGCGCCGCCTGTTTCGGGCCTATCCCGAAGCGATCAGCAACACAGTCCGCATCGCCGAGGCCTGCCCATTTTCTCTGGACGAGCTACGCTATGAATATCCTGATGAGATCGCAGATGGGCTTGAACCTGATCAGCGCCTGCGAAAGCTAACCGAAGAAGGCCTTGTCCGCCGTTATCCGGATGCCGTACCGCTCAAGGTTCGCAGCATGGTCGAAAAAGAGCTGAAGCTTATCTCAGAGCTGGGTTATGCGCGCTATTTTCTGACCGTTCATGATGTTGTGACCTTTGCCCGCACGCAGGGCATTCTTTGTCAGGGCCGGGGGTCTGCGGCCAACTCTGTGACCTGTTATGCTCTGGGCATCACCGAGGCCTCGCCTGAGATGATCACCATGGTGTTTGAGCGGTTTATCTCAGAGGCCCGTAATGAGCCGCCAGATATTGATGTCGATTTTGAGCATGAGCGACGCGAAGAGGTCATCCAGCACATCTACGAGAAATATGGCCGCGAGCGCGCTGGCCTCTGCTCCACAGTCGTTCATTACCGCTCCCGCCGCGCCATTCGTGAGGTTGGCAAAGCCATGGGCCTGTCCGTAGATGTTGTCTCAGCGCTTTCGAGCCAGGTCTGGGGTGTTTCGAACTCTGACCTTGGTGACGAGCGGGCCAGGTCAGCCGGGCTCGACATAAAGGATAAGCGGCTGCGCCAAACGCTTGACCTGGCCAAACAGATTATCGGGTTCCCGCGCCACCTGTCACAGCATGTTGGCGGGTTTGTGATCACCAAAGGCCGACTTGATGAGCTCTGCCCGATTGAGAATGCAGCCATGGCTGATCGCACCGTCATTGAATGGGACAAGGATGATATTGAAGCGCTGGGCATGCTCAAGATCGATGTGCTGGCGCTCGGAATGCTGACCTGTTTGCGCAAATGCTTTGACCTACTGGCAACCTGGAAGGGTGAAGACTACACGCTCGCGACCCTGCCTCAGGAAGACCCTCAAGTGTATGACATGCTATGTGTGGCCGACACAGTCGGCGTGTTCCAGGTCGAGTCCCGCGCGCAGATGAATTTCCTGCCGCGTATGCGTCCACGCACCTATCAGGACCTGATTGCAGAAGTGGCGATCATCAGGCCAGGACCTATCCAGGGTAATATGGTGCACCCCTACTTGCGCAGGCGGCGCGGCGAGGAAGAGATTGTCTATCCCTCCGAGGCCCTGCGCGAGGTCCTGGAGCGCACCTATGGCGTGCCCCTGTTCCAGGAACAGGCGATGCAGATCGCGATTGTCGCGGCAGGTTTTTCTGCCACTGAAGCCGATGCCCTTCGCCGAGCTTTGAATGGGTTCCGCAGGCAGGGCGCAGTGGAAGACTTCAAGGATCGCTTTATCGCAGGCTGTCTGGAACGAGGGTATGAACAAGGCTTTGCCGAGAATTGTTTCAAACAGCTGGAAGGCTTCTCCAGTTATGGCTTTCCAGAAAGTCATGCGGCCAGTTTTGCGCTTCTGGTCTATGCCTCTTCCTGGATCAAATGCCTGCATCCGGAAGTGTTTTGCTGCGGGCTCCTAAACGCGCAACCCATGGGCTTCTACGCGCCCGCCCAGATTGTTCGCGACGCCAAAGACCATGGCGTCAGTGTCCTACCGGTCTGCGTAGAAAACAGCTTCTGGGATAGCGTCCTTGAATATGCACCAGATGGATCGCTTGCCGTGCGGTTGGGGTTTCGCCAGATCAAAGGCTTTGCCGAGGAGGATGGTCACTGGATCGCGGCGGCCAGAGGCAATGGCTATCGCTCCATCGATACGGTGTGGCGACGTGCGGGCATAGGCCGTGGGGCTTTGACCAGGCTGGCAGGGGCTGACGCATTTGCCGCCTATGACCTGGCGCGCAGGGAAGCGCTCTGGGAGGTCAAGGGCCTCGGCGGTGACCGACCTCTTCCACTGTTTGAGCAGGCCGGTGAAGGCTTGCCAGATGTCCCTGTGAAGCTACCCGCGCTGAGCCTCCATGAAAGCGTATTTGAAGACTATGTTTCGACGAGGCTCACCCTGCGCGATCACCCAGTGAATCTGTTACGGTCGCAATTACCAGGCTTCCTGCCTGCCAATCAGCAGCGCAGCACACCCGATGGCGTCTGGTTGGCGGTTTCAGGTCTTGTCATCACACGCCAGCGCCCCGGCACGGCGAGCGGCGTGATCTTTATCACGCTGGAAGACGATACATCTGTGTCCAATGTGGTGGTCTGGCCAAAGACATTTGAAAAGTATCGCAAAGAGGTGATGGCCGGGCGCCTGCTACATGTTCGCGGCAAACTTCAGCGCGAAGGCACCGTCACCCATGTCATTGCCGCGCATATTGCTGACTATTCTTACCTGCTCGATTGCCTTGGCTATCCCGAATTTGTTGGTGACACGATTGATCCCTTGCGCGACAATCCAGACGAGGCCAAACGCCCCGTACCAGATCAGCGAACAGGACCCAAGAGCGAGCGGCGACAGAATGTGTCTGACGCAATCACGTCAGAGCTTCAAGCGGCCCACAGGGCAAGGCTTGCCTCCGGAGCGCGGCATCCGCGCGAGCAGGCCAAGAAGCTCTTCTATAGCCGGGATTTTCATTAGGGAGCTGTCTTTGGCGCAGAGGCTTCTGCCGATAACGTCCACATATCTACACGTTGACCTGCACGCAGGGCGTGTCACGATCTCAAATGCCCAGCGGATATGAAAAATCTCCTGACTATGGTGGTGGAACTAAACCTCCGAAATGGTTCTGGGCCCTGGCCATCATAATTGTTCTTGTGATGGCGGCCTGCTTTGCGGCGGTTTCATCCGGGATTTAATCAGCGTCCCGAATCTCGATACGCATCAGGACATGAGGATAGTATCCATAATTAGCAGCATAGTGTTGGCCGCCTGGGGGAGTTGAAGTTCAGGCTCGCAGATATCGACGCTCCTGAGACTGTCGGGATTGGCGATCATCGTTGCCAAATTCAAGGCTCAGCCGACTAGAAATGGTGAAGCCGGGCGATTTTGTTCAGCCTTGGTGGAAAAGTGGTCTGCCGCGATTTTTGCCCCTACAAGGAAGGGAAACTGAAGAAACACCCTATCCCCATTAATCAAGTGAATTTTCACTCCTGCCCAAAACGCGGTAGTCAAAAAAAGCCCAAACAATAACATGATTACAGCGATACAAACCTTCGCCGCGAAGTGGTAATCCGATACAAAAATCGGTATTATCATCAGGAAGGTAGCAAAGTACGCAGCTTTTCCGGTTATGCTTGATCCAATACACACTTGGTCAATTTCCCGGTAGTAAACTTTAGTTCCCTTCACAATCTCAAATGGTCGAGTGGTCATTTCCTTCGTCCTGCGAAATTGATTATTGCGAAAGCAATCGGTGAACATGCCCCAACATTCTCACCGCGATCGTCGCACAATTGGTGCGTCTCGGTGTGGGCATATTGCTAACCGGATCTCGTAAGCACACGGGATCTACCTCGCAGAATCATTTGGGCAAAGGGCCATCACTCAACAGACTGTACTTTGCAAAGATCTTGCCACTTCGATCACTCCACGCGACGAGAACAGGATTCAGGGAGCAAAGCGGGCCTGAAAGTGCTTCGTTTGAACCACAACCAACCACATAGATCTTTGTTGCTACCGCATAGGTCTGCGCCACAATCCCATCTCACAAAAAAATCGAATAATAACCATTCTCATGGCGACGCCGCAGCCAAAATTGCTTATACTATGCAGGTTTGGCGAACCATTTCGAACGCGTCTCGCTTGCCTGGTGTAGTTTTCACGCAGACATTCGGCCTTCAGACGATAACAGATTGCTCAATCCGCGAATCCATTACTTACTGTTCCGGAAAACGCCTGCTTTCCGGGTCAGGCTCAAGTGTTGTATCGCGGATCATTCTAGAAACATCCTGGAAGGTCGCTGCCTTGAAAACAATGCTTTCGCTGCCAGGATTCCTTGCTTCCCACATTTTGGAGTTTTCGCTCCATATTATTTCAAGTTTGGATTTTGGTCTCATGATGACAGCTCGCCGCGCTCCGTTGGAATTCTTGTGCGAAAAATCTCGCGAAGGAATAATATGCATCAAGCTGAAAGTTTAGCGGTGACCGACGGATCGTTCAACTATGAATGTCGCCTTGCTCAAAAATCGCGTTGCGCAAAAAAACTAGGAAAATGACTGAAGTATGATACCAGAAACGGCTCCCGCCGACACAAAAAACGCGACGCGAACCCAATTGGTTCCTAGCCAGGCAATCTCGGTTTTGACATAATTTTCAAGCGAACGACTTGATTGATAGTCATACAATTTCTTGATCAACTTTTCTTGGTGGGTTGATAATAACGATTGCCGCTTCTCAAAATTACACCTCAGATGCAACGCCCTTTCTTCGAGCGGGAGCTTTTCGCAGGTTTTGTAGAATTCGACACTAAGGAATGAGTTGAATTCGTTAAGCGATGCCGACGCCAACTCAAAATCTTTTGTGTTCAAGGGAGTATATGGAGCATCAATTTGACTGAGTTTCCCCAGCACGGTCTCACAGTATTTTTGAAGGGCCTTCAAACCCAAATCCGAGATTGCATCCTCGTGGCCGTGTAAACAATCTGGGACGAAACCGTGCTTGCTCGTCTTCAGTGTCGCCGCGTCGCGTCTGAATTCATTCACCGACTGTCCAAACAAGGCGGGCAGGAGTGTCGCAAATGGAGATTGGTGCGAGCTCACAGCGCGTTGCGGATGCCCGCAAAACCAACCGTATAGTCGGCTCTAACGAGTTCAGGGCGTGCGGTTATGAAGATCATCAAGAAGTGAAGACTCCGGAATTGCCGGACTATGTGGTGCAATTGAAGGCTCACAAGACTGAATACCGGTTAGTTGCGCTATGTAGTGATCAACAATTCCTCCCGCAACAGCCATTCGTGACTTTTCATTTACGCGCGCACATTGTCGACGAATTCGGGACGTTACCGGCTCCGATAAACCGACGGCAACCAGTACCGGTAGTGAAAATACTTAGAAGTCGGATGCGCCCCGTTGGGCGCGCAAACCGCAATGGCCGCAATTTTGCGCTCATCGCCTGGCGTCTCGTGTCCAAGTTGAACATCGCGATCCATCGTGAATTGATATTTTAGCACTATTGGAGAACACGTTGCCCAGTTTGATGGCTCGGCTGGTTCTGACTGTGCCAAGAAATTCATTTTTTGCGTCGGGCGGAGCAGCTTCTTATTGAAGAGAGCAGCATCAATAATGCGGAACGTATATTATGTACGACGTTGCTCCTGCTCTTGATATGGCCCAAAGTGCTTGACATGCGAGTTCCTGTTTTCTCAGATTTTTCGATGGGCCACGAAGAAAAGCAAACTGAGCGAGGTGACGTTCACACTCGCAACGGTCGCTGTTCGGCCGGCTTTTCACTTATGGAGGTAATGGTTGCGTTGTTCCTGATTGGCTTGGTTCTGACGCTCGCGGCGCAGTCGAGTGTTTCAACCTTCGAGCGCTGGCAAGAATCCATCGATGCGAAAAATATCCGCAATCAAATCAGTCGTATTCCGGTGAAAGCTCATGCCTCAATGCGAGAGTTGAATCTTTCTGAACAAATCGAAAACTCAGTAATCATACCTGACCGCTGGGTCGTACAGGCCATCAAAGACACGGATTACTCCAGAGCCGGTTATTGTGGCGAAGGCTCATTTTATATCCGAACACCCAAAGGAAGGACGCGCTCATACGAAATCTATCCGCCAACTTGCCGAGCGGTAGAAATCAGGTAGCGGATTGCTTGATACGTGGTTGTTGCCGCCGCGCCTCCAACTCGGACCAGATCCTTTCGCACTCTGCTGGTATTCTGGAGTTTTGAGCGTGGTGGTTTTGAAGGGAAGACGAGTAAAACGTATTGGCCAATCTGGAATCCAGATCATGAGATTCGCAAACCATTTTCAGTTGCAGCGAGTATTCCTCGGGAGCCACATCATATCGGACGAATTGTACGGGCAAGCCCGATGTGGCCATAAGGATTTGTTCGTTATAGGACAGCCACAGCTGCAACGCCGCCTCTTGCTTCATCGGACGCTGCCAGGCGATTGAACGGGCGACCAAGCTATTTGCGACTGAAACCGGGTGCCGATAGGTCGCGACATACCGTGGATCGAACACGGTTCTCCAGCCCTCTAAGCAGAAAGCTGATCTGGGGTCTTTTAGTCCCCAATTTGGAACGTGAGATAGTTGCTCAGCGTGATTCGCTAACTGTTTAATCTGGTGCTTTGACCAATCCAGCTGTTTGGTAGGTGGGTGGTCCCAGGAGTAACCGGAACTCTCAAACACAGCGTCGTGGATTTCTCTGATCGCCTCGTGCTCCCTGTTTCCTCTTTTATTGAACGGAGCAGCGGTGTTCACCGAGCCAAGATACAGTCCGGCAGCTTCCAGACTGCCTGCTAAGCATGATGTGCCCGATCGATGCATACCGAGTATCAATAGAGGGCAGTTATGCTTCACCGGACCCCCCGAATATGGTTATTTCCAGTCACTCGGGCGAGTTCGTTCATGCAGGTGAGGCCTTCTCTTGCTTTCAATAAACCGTCCTCCATCAGGTTCAAAAAACCACTCGCACGAAGTTGTTTAGCTATGTCTTGTTCAGATGCTCCGCCAGTTATTGCAGACCTGAGTTCATCATCAACATAAGCAACTTCAAACAACCCGATTCGACCAGAATAACCTGTGAATCCACAAACAGCGCAGCCATGGGCTTTTTTCCAGGATTCGGGACCAGACAAATAATTACTCAGGTCGGCCCCAGCCAGGCGACTCTGCTGGAGCAATTCCGGTCCGTAACCGGAGACGTCGTCAACACAGCAACTTGTGCACAATTTACGAACTAGACGCTGCGCCGCGAATGCCCTGGCAGATGATGCAACCAAAAAGCGCTCCAGTCCTAAGTCAACCAATCGCTCAATTGCGCCGAGCGCAGAATTGGTGTGCAGCGTCGAAAAGACGATATGCCCTGTGAGTGCCGCTTGTGCTGCAATCGTTGCTGTTTCACCATCGCGAATCTCACCGACCATCACAACGTCTGGATCGTGACGAAGTATGGACCGTAGCCCGCGTTGAAAGCTGTACCCGATGTCGGGTCGAACCTGGATCTGTGTTATGTCGGGCATGTCATATTCAACGGGGTCTTCAACCGTAATTATCTTTCGGTATCCGTCATTTAAGCGTTCCAGCAGCTTGTAGAGCGTCGTTGATTTTCCGGATCCGGTGGGACCCGTTAACAGCACGACACCATTGGTTTCAGCTAGTGCCTTGTCCAATTCAGCGGCCGGATAGCCCCGCAAACCGAGCTCTGAAAGGCTCGGAAGCGCACTATTCTTTCTCAATAGTCTGACAACAAGACTTTCTCCCCATGTTCCGGGCAATGACGAAACCCGCAGATCAACACGTTCACCCGACAATCGAATCGATTGCCGGCCATCTTGAGGCAATCGCTGTTCGGCGATGTCCATCCCCGACAAGAGTTTGATACGGCTTATGATGGCATCGAACTTTGATTTGGGATTTTTCCCGATTGAAGTCATGACGCCGTCGACGCGGAATCTGATCTCAAATTCGGATTCAGCGGGTTCAACATGGATGTCGGACGCCCTCTGGGACAGGGCATTCTCGAAAAGTCTGTTCACAAAATCGATC
>CAYGKE010000089.1:0-10754 GCA_964350465.1 uncultured Hyphomonas sp. | reverse complement strand
CTCGACAGTCTCGTGCGCGTCGGCAGCATCTGCCAGCGCGATGCGCTTTGCAATCGCATGGGAAATCTTCCCGCTCGCCAGTGCAGCATTTACGCCCTCGACCGTCCGCTTTCGGGCCGCGTCACTGAGAAGATAAACAAGATACATCCGTAGGGTGACGTTCTTGAACATAAGATCATAGAACGGAAGCGCTGGATTGGGATCTGCCATTGAGCCATAGGTCGCAATCACGGCACCATCCTTGAGCACAAGCGCGACGTCTGCCAGATTTCCCCCAAACTCGACTTCGATCACGCGGTCCACACCTGCACCCTGAGTCAGATCCATCACATTGTCGCGAACTGATTCTGTTTTGTAATTGATAATATGATCTGCGCCGGCAGTTTTTGCGTGGGCAGCCTTTGTGTCGCCACTCACGGTCGTCAGCACTGTGGCGCCGCCATATCTGGCAAATTGTATGGCATAATGACCGACGGCGCCCGCCCCTCCCGTGACCAGGATCGTTTGGCCGTCAACCGGCCCATCAGAAAACACGCCATGATAGGCCGTACTCGCTGGAATACCGAGACAGGCGCCCGCTTCAAATCCTGTGTTCTCCGGCAGACGCACCGCTTGCGCGCTGGGGATCGCCATCAGCTCTGAGCAGGTTCCGAACGCACGGCGCCAGGCCGCATTCCATATCCAGACACGCTCTCCGAGCCGGGATGCGTCAACACCCTCACCGACCGCTTCGATGATGCCAGCGCCATCAGAATGAGGAATGACCCGCGGAAACGGGATCGGACCGCGCAAGCCAGCACGGGACTTCACATCCGAGGGATTGACGCCAGACGTCTTGACCCTGACCAGCACCTCTCCCGGTGCCGGATCGGGAGATGGCAAATCACCAAACTGGAGGACATCCTGGGCCGCGCCCGTTGCTTCATACCAGACTGCTTTCATGTTCATTCCTTTGCAACTAGGTTTGCGCGAGCGATTCGGTGTGACCATCCACTCCGATCGACTGGCCTGATATCTTGGCGCCAAGATCTGACACGAGGAACAAGGCCATTGCCGCAACATCTCCAGCACCGACAAAGGTTCTAAGCGAACTCTGTCGTTGATAGTCTTCCCGCACCTTGTCTGCCGAGACGCCGCGACTGGCCGCTTCGCGTTCGATGACACCGTCAATTCGCGGCCCTTCAACACTGCATGGGCAGAGCGCATTGACCCGAATGCCATAAGGCCCGAGTTCCATGGCAAGGGTCTTGGTCAGACCAATCAGAGCCCATTTGGCCGCCGTATAGGGAGACCTTAGCGGATATCCGAATAGTGCGGCGTTTGATGCCATCATGATAATTGATCCGCCACCGGCTGATTTCAGCAGAGGGATCGCATATTTTGTACAGTAAAACTGGGCGTTAAGGTCAACATCAATTGTCCGGCGCCAGTCCTCGATTTCAACATCTTCGCAAAGCGCTGTCGGTCCTGCAATGCCAGCATTGTTCACGAGAATGTCGAGGCCCCCCATCGTCTGTTCAGCGGCGTTGAAGAAGGATTTTACCGCAGACGGATCGGAAACATCGACCTCAAACCCGTAAAGCTTGTTGTGGCTGCCATTCAAGGCGGCTAGCGCCTCACCATCAAGATCACAGACAGAAACAGTGGCACCCTGTTCGAGAAACTGACGCGCCATGGAAAGGCCAATCCCGCTCGCACCTGCCGTGATCACGATGCGCTTATCCTGCAGAAGAGAAGACGAACCCGAAAACATACACTGTCACTCTGTGATTGGGTTGCCCTCTTCGCGCGCGACTGCACGAGAAGAGGGCAAGAAGGAACACTAGAAACGCTGATAGAAGCTTACGCCAACAGTCCTCGGGCGGTTGGTGGTGATGCGCTCATCAAATGTTGCGGCATTTCGGTTCAGCTCAGCGCGTTCATCCGTGAGATTGGTGACATAGAGGCTGGCGCCCCAATTATCGCGATCAATGCCTGTTGAGACATTCACTATCGAATAGGCATCCTGCTTTTGGCGAGCCGCAACAAAGAGATCATTGTATTGCTCACCCACATAGCGGTAACTGCCTTGGGCAAAGGCATCCATGCCCATGAAATCAAACTCATATTTTCCAGTCAAGGCAAGTTTGAGCTTCGGTATATTCGGCAGTTCTGTGCCAGCGGGTGCATCGACATTCTGGGTTGATAAATTGCGGATATAATCCTCGGTCAGTTCGGCTTCGATCCAGGATGCAGCTCCGTTAAGCTGGAAGCCTTCTGCAAGAAGCAAGGAGAAATCAGACTCTATACCGCGAGACCGGGCAGTTCCGACATTCGCGGTGAGGCCGAGAAAAGATTCCGCCGGGTCAAAACGGGTGATTTGTATGTCATCCCAGTCCATATTGAAGATGGCTCCATTCCAACGCGCCCGGCCATCCCAGAATGTAGTTTTCCAACCCGCCTCATAATTCGTGATCAGGTCTGACATGTAGACTGCAGGGATATTGGAAGTTGATGCGCGGTTGTTGCCGCCTGCGCGGAAGCCTTCAGAATAGGTCACATAAACCAGAATATCCGGTGTGAAATTGTAGCTGAGATTGCCCTTGAAAACATCGCCGCTTTCGCCTGATGACAGATCGATGAGCGGGCTGCCGGAGAAGAGCGTACCGACCGCCCCTTTCAAATCGCTATCTGTTTCGAAAAAACGCGCTCCAAATGTGCCGGTCAGTTTCTCGGTGAAATCGAAGGACAGCTCACCAAAAAGAGCCGTTTCTTTCTCTGTGCGAACCTGATCTGTGATGAAATAAGCGTCATTGGGATACCCGCTCAGTTGCGGGTTCGCATTGACGCTTCTGTCTACCGGAATGGTAGGAATATGCCAGACATTCAGGTAGTCGTGTTCGGCATCCTGATAGAAAAGACCAGCAATAAACCGCAAACGTTCAGATGCGTCATTCTGGACGCGCAGCTCGTGCGTCATCGTTTTGTATTTGTCATCACTATCATACTGAATGCGAGGGTCCGTACAGGTCGCCTCATCCAGAGTGCCTGAACTGTAACACGTGTAATAGGGGATGTAGGCGGAGTATTCTGCATAGGCAGAATAGTCGACATTGTAATCGACCTCGCGGTCAAGATAGGAACCCGCATAGGTGAGCTGAAGCCCGCCTACCTTGCCTTCGACGGATAATCCGGCCTGGGTGAAATTGTCCTTGCCGCTATCATCGAAGAAACGCGCAACTTCCAGATCACCAATGTCTTCCGGGTCATGGTCCCAGACGCCATTCGTCTTCTGGCGCTGATGCATGATTTTTGCCGTTGCAGTCCAGTTTTCATCAAGATCAATCTTGAGCGCGGCCCTTGCCCCGGTGTTCTCCTCAGTATTGAAATCCTCTTCAACAAAGTCAGCATTGTCGACCGTGATATTTCCGAAAGTAAATGTCGTGGAAGACGCAACATTGTCGATATAACCACCATCCTTGGCGTGCCAGCCAACAACCCGCAGTGCAGCTTTCTCACCCAGGGGGAAATTGACAAAGCCTTCGGCCGAATAGCTTTCACTGCCATCTTTGGTCGTTCCCACGGACAAATCGTATCCGGATTCAAATCCTGCACTACTGGGCGCATTCGTGATGATGCGGAGCGTTCCGGCCTGTGACCCGGCGCCATAAAGCGTACCCTGAGGACCGGCAACCGCCTCCACCCGATTGATGTCGTACATGTGAACATCGAGAACGCGACCAATCGTGGTGACGGGCTGGTCGTCGAGATATACCGCAACGCTGGGACTGGAGCCTGATTTGTTGCCGTCGCCGCCTGATGAAATACCGCGCATGAAGATCTGGGAGTTGCCTGGGCCCTGACCCGCGAAGGACACGCTGGGAAGAAGGGCAACATAGTCTTCGAAGTTGGCAACGCCCTGGGCATCCAGTTCAGAACCGCCAAGAACCTGAAGACTGGCTGGAACATCCTGCAGGTTTTCCGTGCGCTTCTGCGCCGTGACGGTGACGGTTTGAAGCTTCATGGCGGAGGTTTCCTCGCCGGTCGTCTCCTGCGCAAGGGCGGGGCTGATGACAACCACGCTTGCGATTGCAAAAGCTGAGGCCTGCGCGCGTGAGCGCTGACGGCCGATTCCTATCTGGCTAGACATATTGTTCCTCCCTGGAGCCACCAGCCCGATTTTCCGGTGCTGACATTGCCTGATCCGTTTCCCCGGGTTGCCGACGCCGGCACATGTGATGTGCAGACATGCATTCCGTCATCAATCGCTAGTTCGCCTTCCAACAGGTGACAAAAGATCATTTGTCACGAATGCATGAACCAAATTCATGCCTGCGAGGATGATTGTGCGCGGCGGGGTTCATTTTCTGCATTGATTGCAGCCACCCGACCGGTTTGCACGGGACGCCGGGGTCTCGTAATTTTATTGCTTGTAGGAGTGAAGCACGTCGCCCAAAGCGTTTTTCAATGGGGCCAACCAGAGTTCATAATTCTCCCACTGATCGAGACCGGAGGTGAAGATGGGCTGGCGAACCTGCTCAGAACTTGCGGTCTTCACAGCGCGTTGGTTCTCAAAGAAGCGCAAGCAACCTTCCTCAAACGGCAGACCGCAATAATCCAAAATGCGGCGGACCTGCACTTCGGTCCCAGCAACGACATCTTCATATTGAACATGCAGAACATGCCCCGGGAGAATCTGATGCCAATGCCGCATCAGCCTGACATAGTCAGAATAATAACGCCCGATATCAGACAGATTGTAGGTGAAGTGCTGGCCTTTTGCGAAGAGTTGCTTGAAACCGCTAAAGCAGCAGGCAAGAGGGTGGCGTCTTGCGTCAATGATCTTGGCATTCGGCAGGATCAGACGGATCAAGCCAATATGGGCAAAATTGTTCGGCATCTTGTCAATGAAGAATGGCTTGTCAGTGCGATGAATGCGGGTGCGTTCAAGATATTCTTCGCCAAGCGCGGTCAGGTCTGAATCTGTCAAACAGGAAATTGCATCCGGATAGTTTGACCGATCGCCTGCCTGCTTTTTGTCAGCAATCCTTCGGGCAATTGAAATAATGTCGGGCAGTTCCTGAGTGCCTTCAACGAGGCTATGACTGGCAAGGATTTGCTCAAGCAGCGTGGAACCTGCTCGTGGCAACCCGACGATGAAGATCGGGGCGGTGCTCTTACAGCCAGCCTTGGCCCGGGCAGCGACAATATCAGGCGTGAAAAAGTCAGACAGACGATTCATGTCTGATTGATTGTCATCTGCACTATAAGTGATCAGTCGCCGCTTGATCGCATTGCCACGTCGGTACCAGGTAAATGACTCTTCATACTCGCCGCGGTCTTCGAGGGCTTTGCCCAGCGCAAAAACAAGATGGTAATAGTCTTCCCGGTCGATCGTCTCGCGCGCGGCAACCTGGCGCATGATCGCAATGTCCTCGTCCGCGAAACGAAATGTTTTCAAATTGGCGAGGCTCCAATAAGCGTCCCCCAGATCGTCCCGTATCGCGCGCGCATCGTTATAGGCCGAGATGGCTTCATCCTGGCGTCCAACGGTCTTCAGACTATGTCCAAGGCTCAATTTTATGCCGGCAGTTGCGGGCACGCGGTCAAGGAGGTCGCGATAGATACTGATGGCACTGACATGGTCACCAATCCTGACCTGCATATTTGCCTTGAGAACCAAATAGCCCGGATGGGCCGGATCTTCCGCCAACAGCGAATCGAGCTCTGCCAGCGCGCGCGCGAACTTTCCCCGCCGGCCAAGGACATTGGCATAACTGCCACGCGCCAGACGAAAGTCCGGAGCAAGTTCGAGCGCCCTTTCTAGTAGCGACTCTGCATCTTCGAGACGGCCGACTTCCATACCAATTTCTGCAAGCAGGCGCATCGCATTGACGTCCAGCGGGTCACGTCTCAGAACCGCCCGACAGAGCGGTTCGGCCTTGCCAAAAGCACCCGCAAGCATCTGACTGGCAGCTTCAATCAATTCCGGATGACCGGCGGCTCGCAAGGCCGCAGCTTCTGCGCGCTGCACGTCTTGATCATGTTCTACCATTCCAGCAGATTGGACGAGATCATCCGGACTGGCAAAAGCAAAATCCTATCTAGCGCTTGAAAAAAACTCATGTCAGATTGCAGGGCATGAAACGAAAACTGCCACCCCTGACAGCTCTCAAAGCATTTGAAGCCGCCGCCAGACTTGGATCTTTTCGGGAAGCGGCTGAAGAGTTGAGCGTGTCACAATCGGCAATTTCCCATCAGGTCAAGCATCTGGAAGACCAGCTTGGTATCGAACTGTTCGTGCGCACGCCGCGTGCTGTTGAGCTCGGTCCGGCCGGTGCTGCCTATTTTCCTGTCATTCGCGAAGCGTTTGACCGGATCGCAGATGGAACCAAACAGCTGCTTAGTCCACAGGAAGAATATGTCCTGACAGTTCAGATGTATTCGACCTTTGCGGTCCGTTGGCTGATGCCGCGTCTGCAAGGGTTCCAGCAGGCTCACCCTGATATTCAGATCCGCGTAAACATCTCACAGGTCGATGCTGATTTCTCAGATCGAGGGATTGATCTTGCGGTGATGATCGGCCAGCGAAGACGCGATCGGGTTCACTATGAGTATCTTTTTTCTCCAACCATGTTGGCGGTCTGTAGTCCACGCTACATTGACAAACTCAAGTCAGAAGGACGCCATTTAGAGGCACCCGAAGATCTTGCAGGACACCCCATCCTCGAAGTCTATCCATCGGCGAATGACTGGCCCGTCTGGCTGGAAGCAAACAATGTGCAAGATGTCGATCCGGATGCCGGACTACGATTTGACAGCTATGATCATGCCTTGAAAATGGCAGCGCGCGGCATGGGCGTTGCCCTCGCCATGCAGCCCTATGTGGCTGAAGACATCGAAGCTGGCCACCTTGTTGATATCTTTCCCGAGCGACGCGTGCGCACGATCGGGCACTGGTTCCTGACCTATCCGAAGGATCGCGCGAATGTCCGCAAGATCCGCCTGTTCCAGAACTGGCTGCAGGGCCAGATTTCAGAAGACGCAACGCTTTCGCCGCTGATTGATGCGGCCATGGCAGCGCCTGCTGGATCTGGCTCATGAGTGAAATTCATCTACAGGCGATCTTTATTCGTTTGCGGCACGGCTTCCGACACGCCTAATGCAGAGTGTGGACGCGTTCGCCGAAGAGGCGCGCCAACCGGGAGGAATGTAAATGGGGAAACGTGCGCACATCATTGCCTCCCTGGTCATTGGCCTTGTTTTCTGTGTTTCAGGGTGCCGTGCACAACCTGCAGAGCATCAAGCTGTTGAGGCGCCGACCATACTTGCAGGCGGCGAAACGCTTGTCGGCCTGGGCCTGGAGGCGGATATTGCCGCGTTTCTCGGGGTTCCTTATGCCTCGGCGCCCATTGGAGACCTGCGATGGCGCCCTGCGGTCCCTCATGCGCCGCGAGAAGGTCGCGTTGATGCGACAGCTTATGGTCCGGCCTGTCCGCAGAGCCAGGGTAATCCTGACTGGTATCGCATAGTGGCCGAAGGATTTGGACAGGATCCGGCCCTGATTCCTGACCTCACTCACATGGATGAAAATTGTCTGTATCTGAACATCTGGGCACCGGGGCGGGGCAAAGCGAAGAACCTACCCGTCATGATCTGGGTACATGGTGGCAGCAACATAAATGGCTGGGCTTATGAACCCAACTATATCGGTGCTGAGCTGGCAGCCCGCGGCGTCATTGTGATCACGATCAATTACCGTCTGGGCGCACTGGGTTTCCTGCCGATACCTCTTGATGATGCCTCTGATATTCCTGCAGGAAACTATGGCCTCTCAGACATCATCGCTGCGACCCAATGGGTGCGAGATAATGCTGAATCGTTTGGCGGCGACCCTGCAAATCTCACCCTGTTTGGAGAATCGGCGGGCGGTGCAAATATTTTCGCTCTGATGAAAAGTCCGCAGGCTGAGGGCCTGTTCCAGCGCGCTATTCTGGAGAGCGGAGCCTTGGGACCAACCGATATGCCTCTTCTTGCGCAGGCAAAAGAGCGCGCCAGAGACATGTTCAACAAAGCGGGTATCGAAAGCACTGAAGCGGCAAAGGCGTTGCCATGGCAGAAACTTGTCGACCTGCATAAGCAGACCGGCGTCGAGCATTATCATGGTCCTGTCCTTGATGATTATTGGGTGCGCACGACTGGCGAGATGAATGCGGGTGTCGATGTGATGGCGGGTAGCAACCTCAACGAAATGCTGATGTACCTTGAGGGGTCGGATGCCGAGATACTCGCCTTCGGTCTTGCCGACTATCCGGCTGATGCACGAAAGACAATCCTGGTTCTTCCCGTCCTTGAGACGATGACCGCCCGTGAAATTGTAGATGCATTGTCGACAGCGTCTCAGTTTCATTGCCCCTCTGTCCGAATTGCCGACGCTGCGGCATTGCGAGGCCAGCAATCATATCTCTACCGCTTCACGCGCAGGCGGGAAGGCGCTGATGCTTATGGGGCTTATCATGGCGCTGAAATTCCCTACGTCTTCGGCACACATGACGATTGGCTGCCAACACATGCGCAGGACCAGGTTTTGACATCAATCATGATGGCTTATTGGACCAATTTTGCGCGCGCAGGTGACCCCAATGGCGATGGCTTGCCGGTTTGGTCGCGGCACATGGTAAACAGCTCAGCGCTCCAGGAGCTGGGCGATCAGGTGCGCGCGAGGACGGACTTTATGGCGCCCATGTGCGATGCCCTGAAAGGGGAAACTCAGTGACCGGAAAACCCATCGACAAGACAGTTTTTGCGCTGGCGGTTGCGACCTCCTTGATTGTATCCGTGCCTCTGATTGTGTTTAGCAAGTCGTTGGGTCCGGGGATTGTTACGCTCTATGACTGGACCGCCTTCAATCTTGGTATCATTTATCAGTGGGCCGCGATTGGCGCGATGGCAGTCTCAGCCTATCTCGCTTTCGGTCCTTACGGACGCATCAAACTCGGCGGAAAGACGGATGAACCGGACTTTTCAACACTGAGCTGGGTCGCCATGCTGTTCACCGCCGGTGTGGGCGGCGGTCTGCTCTACTGGGCTGGAATCGAATGGACCTATTATTATGAAGCGCCGCCCTTTGGCGCTGAGCCGAGGTCGACCGAGGCCATACGCTGGGCGACAAGTTATGGCCTGTTTCATTGGGGCGTCAGTGCCTGGTGCATCTATGGGCTGCCATCGGTCGCTCTGGCTTACGCTTTCTATAACAAGGGTGTGCCCTATTTGCGGTTTAGCGCGTCTATTCTCGGCGATAAGTGCGCAACCTCGCCATGGGGCAAGCTAATTGATCTGATCTTCATGATCGGCCTGATCGGCGGGGCGGCAACGTCGCTGGCTCTGACGGTCCCAGTCATTTCGGCAGGAGTGGCTGAACTGACGGGTGTGGCGCGATCCACTGTTATGGATTTAGTCGTGATTGCCGTGTGTGTTGGATTGTTTGGCGTGACTGTCTATCTCGGACTTGAAAAAGGTATCAAGCGTTTGGCCGACACGAATTTGTGGCTGGCTTTGCTCTTTCTGGCTTTCATTCTGATTGTCGGGCCGACCGGGTTTATTATGACAATGGGGACCGAGAGCCTTGGTCATATGGCCGCCAACTTTTTCACCATGCTTACCTATACAGATCCCACCGATAAAACCGGATTTGTACAAGACTGGACCATATTCTACTGGGCGTGGTGGATTGCGTTTGCGCCCTTCGTGGGCATCTTCGTGACGCGCATTTCGAGGGGCCGCACAATCCGTCAGGTCCTGCTTGGAATGTCCGTGTTTGGTAGTCTTGGCGTTTGGGCCTTCTATATCGTGTTTGGAAATTATGCGCTCTATCTCGAGCTCACCGGCGAGATGCCCGTTGTGGACATGGTTCAGGAGGATGCTGCAGCTGCGATTGCTGCAGTAATTGCACATCTTCCATTCGGAATAGTTGCACTCGCGATTTTTGTTACCGTCACAACGGTGTTTGTTGCGACAACTTACAACTCAGCCAGCTACACGCTTGCCTCGGCAGCAACAAAATCTCTTCATGCAGGTGAGGATCCTGCGAGATGGCACCGCGTGTTCTGGGCGGTCGTCCTGGGCATGCTCCCAGTCGGGTTGATGTTCATTGGCGGATTGAAAGTGGTTCAGTCTGCTGTTTTGCTCGCTGGACTACCAATAGCAATTGCGGGCGTTTTCATGGTTCGATCGCTGTTGACCTGGTTGAAAGAAGACTCAGGCGCCTCAGTTTAGTCGACGCCCGCGCCTTTGAATCCAACTCCAATCGGCCACCTCCGAATCCAGCACTGCGACTTCGAGGCCCCGGCCGGGCTCGGCGCCCTCGACATAGACCGGACCAGCCAATGTATGAAATTGGCTGAAATCGATGAGCCAAACCCTCACTAAGCCAGACGGCTAAAATGTCTCAAATGCCTGACGACGAACACATTCGCAATAGCCTTTGGAGTCATCGTCGTGCCAGCTTTGCTGGAAAGCAGAGACATTGTCGGCGCTTTTGCGGCGGGATTCGTAAACCCATTTTCAAGCGGCTACTCGCTAGATGTTATCCTCTGTGCGGTAATTTTGTTCGTTTGGATCATATACGAACGCCGAGCAATCGGCATCAAGCACGGATGGATAGCGATTCCTCTCTCATTTGCGCCTGGGGTTGCGACTGGGCTTGCGGTTTACCTAGCCTTACGCTCTAGGAGCTGTTGACAAAGTGTTTGATCCAGAGGCGGACGCTTGTGAGG
>CAYGKE010000088.1:0-10769 GCA_964350465.1 uncultured Hyphomonas sp. | reverse complement strand
CGCCAACGCTATCGTCTCCGCGAAGGACGCAGGAGGGATATTTCCAAGTGATCGCCGAGCCGGTTTCAACCTGTGTCCAGCTGATCTTGCTACGCGCGCCGCGGCAATCGCCGCGCTTGGTGACGAAATTATAGATTCCGCCCTTGCCGTTCTCGTCACCGGGCCACCAGTTCTGGACGGTCGAGTATTTGATCTCTGCGTCTTCGAGCGCGACCAGTTCTACGACAGCCGCATGCAGCTGGTTTTCATCGCGCATCGGCGCCGTGCAGCCTTCAAGGTAAGAAACGTAGCTGGCTTTGTCGGCAATGATCAGCGTGCGCTCAAACTGGCCAGTATTCTCGGCATTCATGCGAAAATAGGTCGAGAGCTCCATCGGGCAGCGCACCCCTGGCGGGATATAGACGAAGGTTCCGTCAGAGAAAACAGCGCAGTTCAGCGTCGCGAAATAATTGTCAGACTGCGGCACCACGGTGCCAAGATACTGTTTCACCAGCTCTGGATGCTCGTGCACCGCCTCCGAAATCGACATGAAGATCACGCCGGCCTTTTCCAGCTCGGCCCGGAACGTCGTCGCCACCGAGACAGAATCAAAAACCGCATCGACCGCCACACGCGGGGTCTCACGCGCGGCAGCGGCTGTTTCCGCCGCGCCCTCTACGCCGAGCAGAACTTCGGCTTCGCGTAGCGGAATACCGAGCTTCTTGTAGGTTTCCAGAATCTCCTCTGGAACATCGTCAATCGACTCATATTTCGCACCCGCTTTCGGCGCAGCATAGAAATAGATTTCGCTATAGTCGACCGGTTCATAGCGGACCATTGCCCAGTCGGGCTCCTCCATGGTCAGCCAGCGCTCATAGGCTTTCAGGCGCCACTCGAGCAACCATTCAGGCTCGTTCTTTTTCTCGGAGATGAATCGAATGACATCTTCATTAAGCCCCTTGGGCGCGTACTCAGTTTCGATTTCCGTCGAGAAGCCAGCCGAATAGTTCTCAGACTCAAGCGCCTTCGCCGCAGCCACAGTATCCTTGTCGATACTGTCTTTGACTTTGATATCGTCTGCCATTTCAGGCGCTCTCCTTCAGAACAGTTCGGCGCGCAGCTTCCAGCCACACCTCTGCTGTCCGGTCAAAATCTTCTAGCACAGAATTCCATCCATAACTGGTGCGAATTGCCGATTCCGCAAGTGTGTCATCGACGCCCATCGCGCCCAGAACGAGCGAGCGTTTCACCTTGCCACTGGAGCAGGCAGAGCCGGACGAGACGGCGACACCAGAAAGATCCATCGCCATAACCTGCGTTTCGGCGCGAAACCCGCCAATCGCAAAGTTTGAGGTTTGCGGTAGTCGCTCCGCACCCTCACCAAATACCGTCACGCCTGCAGCCAACTTCAGCCGCGCTTCCATCGCATCACGCGCGTGAGCAAGGGCTTGAAGTTTCGGCATATCGCGAATGCCCGCCTCAACAGCCGCGCCAAATCCGGCAATTCCGCTCAAGTTTTCGGTCCCAGACCTTAGTGAACGCTCCTGCCCACCGCCAAACAACACAGGTTTCAGGGGCGCGCCAGAGCGCACCCAAAGCGCTCCAACGCCTTGCGGGCCACCCACCTTGTGGGCAGAGAGCGCCAGATAGTCGACGCCGAGCATGCCGACATTGACCATCGTCTTTGTGAGCCCCTGAACGGCGTCGCAATGTGTGAGACCACCCGTCTCGCGCAGCATAGAAGCCGCCTCAGCAACTGGCTGGATCACACCGGTCTCATTATTGGCCAGCATGACGGCCAGAACCGGGACACCGTCGCGCGCATGATCCCACTCGGCCAGCCGGCCTCGCAGCCAGTCAAGGTCGAGCGTGCCTTGCGGCGTCACATAGGCCGTCTCAACGGGTACACCTGCGTAGCCGGCATTCTTGGAAACAGCTTCATGCTCGATGGCCGAGACAAGCAGCGTGCATTTTTTTTCCAGCTGCGCGACTGCTCCGGTGAGGGCGAGTGCATTTGCTTCCGTGCCGCCACTGGTGAAAATGACATCCTGCGCCCGCGCACCAATCGCCAAGGCGACCTGCCCGCGCGCTGCCTCCAGAATCTGGCGTGCAGCTCGCCCCGGCCCGTGCACACTGGAGGGGTTCGCGCCGACATCGAGCGACGCGAGCATGGCCTCGCGCGCTTCGGGCCGTAACGGCGCTGTCGCATTATAGTCGGCATAAACATTCATATGCGCGATATAGCGCTATGTCCTGCAGATTGCACCCTGCGAAAGACTGACGATCTATTCGGTATCAGACGAAACTGGATCGCCAACTGGCCAGTCCGTGTCGCCGATCCGTGTCAGTGTCATTTCAAAGGTTTGCCGGGCGTCACCCTCTGCAGGAACATACTGGCCGATTTGATGCCAGGTCTCGCCTTCAAAAGTGGCAGTATAGATCATCCGGGCCCCTGGTCCGGCAGGGATACTCCAAGTATATCCCGTTTCTGTCAGCTCAAATGGGAACGTCCCAGCACGGTCTTGCGCATAGCTGCGCATTTCCCAGCCAGCATCCGCACTGGTTTTAGAAATAACTGCAAAGGCGTTGAAGGCCGTTTCGCCGGATGCCGAATACCCGCGCCCCTCGATCACCACAATATCACCGTCCAGCGCAGGCCCGACACGTTCAGTCTGTGTGATCGAAAACGGTCCGGTTTGGCTGTACCCACTGGCAGGGCCAGCCCATTCACCAAACATGAATTCCAGCGGATGTGCCTCATCAGCAAACGTAACCGGCATGCTTAGCATGACAAAACCCAGAACACCCGCGACCGTCTTAGACAAGCTCACCATTACAATCTCCACTCACTTTGTTAATCAAAGTTATTTGCATATTGGCCGTACGTTTGCAAGCTTCAGGCACACGACATGCAGAAAAATTTGCATTCTGCCTCTCACTTCGCCTAAGACGCCCGCTCAATCATCGAAATGCAAATAGCGAGACTCGACACGTATGGCTGAACTCCTCATTCCTGGCCCTGGCGGCCGGATCGAAGCCCGATACACACCGCCGCCGCGCGAAGGGGCATCAATCGCGCTTATCCTACACCCTCACCCGAGAGCTGGTGGCTCGATGCAGGATCCGATCACGATCCGCCTGTATCAGATGTTCGAACGCAAGGGCTTTGGAGTGTTGCGTTTTAACACACGCGGTATCGGGCGCTCACAAGGAGCGTATGATCAGGGCATCGGTGAGTTGGAAGACGCCGCCTTCGTGCTCGACTATATGGAAAACATGGTCGAGAGCCCGCGTTATGTCTGGTGTGCTGGCTACAGCTTCGGTGCGTGGATTACATTGCAGCTGCTGATGCGACGCCCTGAAATCGATGGCTTCCTGGCAATCGCACCACCCGCCAATCATTATGACCTGTCATTTCTGGCACCCTGCCCGGCATCCGGCTTAATCATCTCAGGTGAAAATGACGCTATCTCCAAGCCTGCCGATGTTGAACGGGCGCTGACCAAGGTCCGCATTCAAAAGGGCGAGAGTATCGAACGCGAAAGCATTGAGAACGCCGACCATTTCTTTCAAGGCAAGCATGATGATCTTATCGACATTTGCGAAGCCTATGTTGATCGCCGCCTGATCGAAGATGAAGAGAAGCTTCGGCGCGAAGCCGAGGCAGCGGCAGCGAAGGCGGGCTCACGAAAGCCGCCAATTCCGCGCGCCATGCCGCTGGATATGGACCCAGCCGACATTGATGAAGACGAGGATGACGATCTCGACCCTGCAAATAACACAGCCACCAGCTAGGCTTGCTCCACCGGGGTCTCCCCCAAGGCATGAGACAGGGCCGCGCTGAGAAAAGGCGTCAGATCACCATCAAGGACACCCCCGGTGTCGGAAGTCTCGTGATTGGTTCTGAGATCCTTGACCAGTTGGTAGGGCTGTAAGACGTATGATCGAATCTGGTGCCCCCAGCCAATCTCCGTCTTCGCATCGTGGCTATCCTGCGCGGCCTGCTGGCGTTTCTGCAACTCCACCTCGTACAGTCTGGACCGCAGCATATCCCAGGCTGTCGCGCGGTTTTGATGCTGCGAACGACCGCTTTGACATGCCACCGCAATACCTGTCGGTTCATGCGTCAGTCGCACAGCAGAATCCGTTTTGTTGACGTGCTGACCACCTGAGCCGGACGCCCTGTAGGTGTCTGTGCGCACTTCAGAAGGGTCAATCTCAACCTCGATCGATTCATCAATTACCGGGGATATCGCAACAGAGGCAAAACTTGTGTGCCGCCGTGCAGAACTGTCATACGGGGAAATCCGAACCAGTCGGTGAACGCCCTGTTCCGACTTCAGCCAGCCATATGCGTTCTCACCTTTGACCAGCAGAGTCGCTGATTTTATGCCGGCCTCATCGCCTTCATGGCTTTCGACCTCTTCTACCTTGTAGCCGCCCTTTTCAGCCCAGCGCACATACATTCGGCGCAGCATTGAGGCCCAGTCCTGACTTTCCGTACCGCCGGCTCCGGCATTGATGTTGATATAGCAGTCATTGCCGTCGGCCTCGCCTGACAGAAGCGCTTCAAGCTCGGCCCGCTCCGCCTTGATCTGCGCCGCCGTCAGAGCTTTTGCGACATCGGCGAGCATATCCTCGTCACCGTCCGCGAGTTCGAGCAGTTCAAGACCATCAGCGGCCTCAAGTTCGAGCTGCTGAACGACCTGCATTGCCGTTTCCAGCCTCTGGCGCTCGGCCATTAGCTTGCGCGCTTCAGCAGGATCGTCCCAGAAGTCCGGTCGTTCGGACTGAGCGTTCAGCTCGTCCAGTCGCTTGGTTGCAACGTCCCAGTCAAAGACGCCTCCTTAGCAGCTCAGTGGACTGCTTGATCTGTTCGGCAAGGCCGAGAATTTCCGCGGACATGTATGTCTCATTTATGTTGTAATCGATGGTGTGAAATGAGTACCTTCGGCACCCCCGTCAATAGGTCTCGCCTTCAATATCAACATCAACAACGTCACTCTCGATCAGTTCGCCGGTATCAGGGTCAACAACCGGACCCGTGGGCGAAGACCCAAACACCGAACCCGCGCTGCCCGAAATGTCAAAGTCCTGATCTTCGGCAAAGACTGCTCCGGGTTCTGTCCCCGGGCGGAACGCCTCCAAAATTACGGTTTCAGTCATGGCTGTCGGTAGCCGGCCCGTTCGGGCGTCGATCGACACGAGGCGCACACCTGGCGGTATCCGGAATGGCAGTGCAGGCTTGTCAGCCAGCGCGCGCTGCATGAACTCTGTGAACACAACGCCGGAAACAGAACCGCCGCCCTCACCTTCGCCCAGCGTCTTGGGCTCATCGAAGCCGATATAGATACCAACAACAAGGTCGGGCGAGAAACCAAAGAACAATGCGTCGATATAGTCGTTGGTTGTACCGGTCTTGCCGGCGAGCGGTTTGCCAACGCGCCTTGCCCGGCGACCGGTTCCGCGCTCAATCACGCCCTCCAGCATGTGGACCACCTGATAGGCCACGATCGGATCGACAAGCTGTTCTCTTGTATCCTCAAGTATTGGCGGTCCGCTAATGCCGTCCCACGCATCCGCGACGCAGTCCTCGCACGGGCGCTCATCATGCTTGTAAAGCGTCTCACCATGCCGATCCTGGACCCGGTCCAGCAGAGTAGGTGTTACTTCCTTGCCGCCATTCACAAAGGCCGCGTAGGCTTTCGAGAGGCGCCAGGGCGTCGTCTCACCAGAGCCTAGCGACATCGCCGGATAAGGCGGTAGAGTATCGTAGACACCAAAGCGTTCGGCGAACTCCGAAACTGCCTCCATGCCAATATCCGTGGCGACACGTGCGGTGACCTGGTTGAATGATTTTTCCAGCGCAACGCGCATGGTCACTTCACCATAACTCACACCTTCTGCGTAGTTTTCCGGCTTCCAGATATCGCCGGTAAATTCGTCATAATAGACATAGGGCGAATCGAGGATGCGGGTCGCAGGCGTGTAGCCGCTTTCCAACGCAGCACCGTAAACAAATGGCTTGAAAGATGATCCGGGCTGTCGCTTGGCCTGCGTCACGCGGTTGAAGGGACTCTTGAAGAAAGAATAGCCCCCCATCATCGCCAGAACACGGCCAGTATGCGGATCAAGCGCAACCAAACCGCCATCAATTTCCGGAATTTGCTTCAACTCGGAAATCCCGACCGGTACCATGATCGGCTCAGCAGGCTCGGCGGTCTGATCATCGTCAGCCTTGTTGCCCTCAATGGCCTGGCCGGTCTCCTCTGCGGCCAGCACCTGCCTGGTAACTTCAACCAGAACGACATCGCCGGGCTTGAGGCCAGACCCGCCGTCATCGCGCTTATACTCACTGGCCCACTCGACATCCTCTACCGGGATCGTGGTATCCAGCCCATCCGACAGCATCACGACCGCGCCGCGGCCGCCAATGCTTTTGACCATGGCGCGCTCCCAGCTGCCATAACCGCCGGGAAGAGCGATGGCATTGAGCTGCTCAAGCACATCCGGAGCCGTCGCGTCCAAGGTCTTGAGTGGACCGCGATACCCATGCCGTCGGTCATAAGTTTCAAGCCCGATCTGAAGAGATTCCTGTGCGGCGAGCTGCAGTTTCGTATCAATCGTGGTGCGGATCGAAAGGCCGCCTGTCTCCAACTCCTCCTCACCATACTGCTCGATCAATTGCTTACGTAATTCTTGAACAAAATAAGTCGCCGCCGAGTACTCCGGGCCGCGCAGACGGCGCTGTGTATTCATTGGCATGGCTTTGGCGTCGTCCGCCTCTTCCTGCGTGATATAGCCGTCATCCAGCATGCGCCCAATGACATAATTACGCCGCTGCAGAAGCCGCTCGGGGTTGGTGTAGGGATTCACGCGGCCCGGAAACTTGGGCAGCGATGCCAATACGGCTGCCTCGGAGATGTCCAGCTCGGGCAGAGATTTGTTGAAATAGTTCAGCGCCGCCGATCCCACGCCATAAGACCGCCCACCGAGATAAATCTCATTGAGATAAAGCTCGATAATATGCTCTTTGGAGAAGGCTTTCTCCATGCGTTGAGCGACAATCGCCTCTTTTACCTTGCGGATAATGGTCTGATCGCGGGTCAGCAGCATGTTCTTGGCGACCTGCTGAGTGATCGTGGACCCTCCTTGCAGACTTCCTGTGCCGAACAGTTTGCTCTGGGCCGAGTTCTTCGCGGCGCGCAGCACGCCCATCCAATCTATACCCTTGTGTTTGAAGAAGTTTTTATCCTCGGAGGACACAAAAGCTTCAACCACATGATCAGGGATCGCTTCGTAAGGCACAAATACCCTGTGCTCATCAGCAAACTCATAGATTAATGTACCATCGCCTGCATGCACGCGTGAGGTAATCGGAGGATTATATTCAGCGAGTTTTTCGACCGTCGGCACGGTCCGGCCTAGAGCCGCCAACCAAATCCATAGCGCGATGAAGGCGATGACCGCCAAAACTACCATACCAATCAAGGCGTAAAGGGCGTTTCGCCATGTAAATGTCGCTGTTAAAATGCGCTTGAACAGACTTGGTGGCTCGGTCTGCGGATCAGCGGTCTCATACATCGCGTTTAGCCTCTTCAATCCCTGAGAATTACGGGTGAATCACATGTGAACGGGGCGACACTAAGGCGCTGCGACGTCCACGAAAAGCTAATCAATCAGTTAGATGCAAGCTTTAGGTCCTGGCGATTGAAATAAGTGTCGATCGCTTGCTTGATCGCCTCGGCCGACTTTCGACGCCCCTGTTTTGACTTCAGCCTGCGAGCGTCCGATTTGTTGCTCAGGAAACCGATCTCAACCAGCACAGCTGGAACATCAGGCGCAAGCAGGACGAAGAGATTGCCTTGGCGATGGGAATTGCGCACCAGTGGACCGGCTTTTGCAAGTTCAGGCAGCAGATCCTCGGCGAAAATAGCTGAATTGGACTTTGTTTCGCGCTTTACCAGATCCGTCAGGATGCCGTTGACCTCATCGGACCCGCCATCCTCAAGCGGGATGTGCCAACCGTATTTGTCCGCTGTCCCTTCAATTCTGCGCTCGCCGCGCGTCGAGATTGTATAGACTGAGGCTCCTGCGACGTCGGGTTTGGCAGCTGCGTCTGCATGGATTGAAATAAACAGGTCGGCGCCCCATTCACGCGCTATCGATACGCGGTCCTCATGCTCAACGTAAATGTCGTTTTCGCGTGTCAGCAGAACGTCATATCGCGGATCAGATTCCAGTAGCGCCTTGAGCTTCAGGGAGGTATCCAAAACGATCGACTTCTCACTGCCGCCCGATACAATTGGTGCGCCGGGATCTTTCCCGCCATGCCCGGGATCAATCGCGATCTTATGCCGGCGCGTCTTTGCGACCTCAGCCAGCACATCAGTAAAGGTTCGCACTGGATCGGCGTCCGTATCATCCTCAACACTTACCAAATCCAGAAATCCGTTATCCCCGCTCGACTGCAAACGATTCAACCGCCGCGCGTCGCCTGCCGCAACCCGAGAAAACCGGGTAGCTGACGCCCGCGCCAGGTCCACAATCAGCCGGTGGCGTGGATCGCTCCCGGTCGGTGGAAGGCTCAACTGGCGGCTGACCATCATAGGGTGATCAAGCTCAAAGCTGATCCGCCCGTGATCGATCAAATAGGCAGCTATGCCGCCAGTGGGTTCGCCAAAATACGGGTCGCTCGATAAACTGAAAGATTGCGGAACAACTTCAATTGTTCGTCCATCAGCGGTCTCTGCTAAATAGATTTCGGCATCCAAAGCATAATCTGAGGCCAGAGTGATTCGTGTGAATTCACCGTCCCCTGCGACACCAATAGACCGAATCTGTGCCTGCGCGGAAAAGCAACACGCGATTGTCAAAGTGATACCTATTGAAACCCACCGAAGCAGCATATGCCATCACCTGTTGAAACTGCGTGCCCATTGGCTGGATCGCGCGTTGTCATACTCAATGCCAGAAACAGTCTTAATCGCACATTTACACACGAGCATGAATAATCTCTCAGCATACAGTCAATTTGGTCTTTCTTTTGATCGGCATATTGGGCATGTTGCAAATATGCCCATATGAGGGCTGGAAACAGAATCCCCGATGGGCGGATGAACAGGCTTAACAACCTGCGTCACGCTCTAACCGGAACGGATAAGAAATGAGCTTGCAAGCCAGACATTCAATCGCAGGGATCGGTGTCCAACCGGACGGTCGACCGCTGAGTGTTGGGTTTGCCATACAACCAACTTTACCTGGCGCGTTTCGCCATCGCCCGCCCCCGCGGCGGGCCTTAGCGCCGCCAGATTTCAAGGCAATATGCAATGAAAAAGACAATGCTAATCGACGCGGTCCACCCCGAAGAGACCCGTGTCGCCCTCGTCAACGACGGTCGTATTGAAGATTTTGACTTTGAATCCGCAGGCAAGGAACAACTCCGCGGAAACATCTATCTCGCTAAGGTTACACGAGTAGAGCCATCCCTTCAGGCCTGTTTTGTTGAATATGGTGGAAACCGCCACGGCTTTCTCGCATTCAGCGAAATCCACCCGGACTATTATCAGCTGCCACAGGCTGACCGGGACGCGCTTATCGAGGAAGCGGCGCGCGCAGCCGAAGAGGCGGGCGACGATCATGACGATGACGACTTTGATGCCCCCGATGAGGAAGACCCTGTCCACGCAGACGCAAGCGACGATGCGCAGGATCAAACGCCTGATGAAGACGCTGATGGCACCGAGCCTGAAGCTTCAGATGACAGTGATGCAGATGACTCGGAAGCAAAATCAGACGAGTCAGGCGATCCAGACGAAAATGATGACAGTGACACCGAGGATGAGACCGCAAAAACTGCAGCTCGTCCTGCTCGCCGCAAAAGCGGTGCCCGCAAGTCTCGTGCATCCAGCATTTCGCGCCGCTACAAGATCCAGGAAGTCATCCGCAGACGCCAGATATTGCTGGTTCAAGTCGTAAAAGAGGAGCGCGGCAACAAGGGTGCTGCACTAACAACCTACCTGTCATTGGCGGGGCGATACTCGGTCCTGATGCCCAATACACCGCGCGGCGGCGGCATTTCCCGCAAAATCGCTAACGGCAATGATCGCAAACGCCTGAAAGCCATCATGGACGAACTTGATGTTCCCAAAGGCATGGGGCTGATCGTCCGCACCGCTGGCGCCAAACGGACAAAGTCTGACATCGGCCGCGATTATGAGTATCTGCAAAAACTGTGGAACAAAATCCGCTCGGGCACGATGGAATCAATCGCCCCGTCTCTGATTCATGAAGAAGGCGGGCTGGTTCACCGCGCCATGCGCGACATGTTTGACCGCGAAATCGAAGAAGTGGTTGTCCAGGGCGACGCAGCCTATCGCGAAGCCAAGGACCTCGCGAAAGTCCTGATGCCGACCCAGGCCCGAAAAGTGCAAAAATGGACGGCGCCTACTCCGCTCTTTTCGTCTGAGGGTATCGAGGACCAACTGGATTCTATCTTCTCGCCCACCGTTCAGATGAAGTCAGGTGGATATCTCGTGATCAACCAGACCGAGGCACTTGTCGCGATCGACGTCAATTCAGGTAAATCAACGCGCGAGCGAAGCATTGAGCAAACGGCTCTGCGAACGAATCTCGAAGCGGCAGACGAAGCTTGTCGGCAAATGCGCCTAAGGGATCTTGCTGGTCTTGTTGTGATCGATTTCATTGATATGGACGAGAACAAGAATAATCGCGCCGTTGAAAAACGCATGAAAGAGGCGCTCAAGCTTGACCGCGCGCGCGTGCAGAAC
>CAYGKE010000087.1:0-10806 GCA_964350465.1 uncultured Hyphomonas sp. | reverse complement strand
GGCCGTCTTGGTTGGTGCATTGCTCGCGCCGCACATCATGAAATTTGCGGATCGAAAAGTGGCCCTGATTGGAGCGCTGGTTGGAATCGCGATTTTTGTTCAACTGCCTATCAACCTTCGATTACTGGGTATGATGCCTGCGAATGGCGACCCGGCCCTACTGCCGTTGCTTTTGGCGAGCTCAGCCGCTGTGATGTTTTGTCTGGCGATTGCCGCAGTCGCGGTTTTGTCGATGCTCGGTGATGTCGCGGATCAGAATGAGTTAGCGCACGGCCTTCGTCAGGAGGGATTGATCTATTCCGCGCGGGCCTTCTTCGCCAAGGCCTCAAACTCGGCCGGACACCTGATCGCTGGTGTGATTCTCGACGTCTTTGTGGTGCTGCCATTTGAAGCTGTGCCTGGGCAAGTCGATGAAGACGTCATTTTCCGGATGGGTCTGGCAGCTGGTCCTCTAATGAGCCTCGGCGCGATCATCGCAATCCCCATCTATGCCTGTTACCGACTGACGCGATCGGACCATGCTGAAATTCTCGATGCGCTCAGCGAGCGCCAGAACAAAACAGCGTCAGAAGAACCTGTCGCGGCACCAGCGCACTAATTCAGTTCACCTAGCCGAGTCTTTTATGCGAAATAAAGCAATCCTACTCCGGCAACGCCCGAGCCACGACATCAATAGCGATACGTTTACGTGTCAGGATCTCGAAGTCCCGGATCTTAAACCTGGGGAGATTCAGGTTCGTAACGCGTTCATCTCGCTCGACCCTGCAATGCGGCCTTGGGTGCATGACAAACCCAACTATCTGCCGCCTGTTGAAATTGGTGCTGTCATGCGCGCCGGCGCAGTTGGAACCGTCATTGCATCTGCGCAGGCGGATTACTCAGAGGGCGATGTCGTTCAAGGCATGTTTGGCGCACAGTCAATCTATGTAGGCCCGCCTAATGGTGTGACCAAGGTTGATACGGCGATCGCGCCAATGGAGGCGTATCTTGGCGGATTGGGGGGCACAGGGTTAGCCGCTTATTTCGGGATTCTGAAAGTTGGCGACCTGCAGCCTGGCGACAATGTTCTGGTATCGACAGCCGCAGGCGCGGTCGGGCATGTGGTTGTGCAAATCGCCAAATTAAAAGGTGCCTCAGTTGTCGGAATCGCTGGCGGACCCGACAAATGCCGGATGGTTATCGAAGCTTTCGGTGCCCGAGCTTGCATCGACTACAAGTCAGAGTCTGTAGCAGACGCGTTGCCGGACCTCTTTCCCAGAGGCATCGACGTGTATTTTGACAATGTTGGCGGCGAGACCCTGGAGGCAGCACTGGACAATCTGGCCATGGGTGCACGCATTGTGATTTGCGGGGCGATCGGTGAGTACAACAATCTCGACGGAGTGCGTGCGCCGCGGAACTACCTGAATCTGATTGGTCCGGGCGCGCGTATGCAGGGCCTTCTAAATATGCACTGGGCAGACCAATTTGATGACGCCCGACGCGAAATGGCGGACTGGGCTGGCGAGGGGAAGCTGCATTTCCAGACGCAGGTTGAGCAGGGAATTGAAAGGTTTCCAGACGCGCTGCAGATGTTGTTCGCCGGCAAGAATGTCGGAAAGCTAATCCTGAAAGTTTAATCCGTTGTGTTGGCGCAGACAGTGCAACGAACCAACCGGAACTTGATCCCAAAAAAAGGGGCCTGACCATTGATCGGCCAGGCCCATAGTAGGGAGAAAGTGTTTACAAGGTACGCTGCAGATCAGAACTTCGCTCTGAGCGTGACCGAATAGGTCACCGGATCGCCTAGGAACTGCGACCGGGTCATGCCATCAAGGGCGTTGTACGAAGACCCAAACAGGAAGTGTTGATAGTCTTCGTCTGTCGCATTTTCGACCGCAAAGGTGATGCCATAGCGATCATCCGGGCTGTTAATGCCCGCGCGCAAGTTGAGCAGCCCATAGGCATCAATCTGGGTCGATGGCGTCGGGTTAGAGTTCGAGTTTTTCGCTGATTGCCAGGCCCATTCTGCCCGAACGAAACCCTCGAAACCAGACTTTGTGATTTCCCGGCGATAATCTCCTGTGAGCGAATAGAAGAACCGGGGCGCGTCGCGGAACCGGCGATCTTCGAGCGTCGGATTTGCGGTAAACTCGGCAATATCGACCTCGTTGAATGTGAATCCGCCGGTTAGTGTCAACCCATCGATCGATTGCGGCGTGTAAATCACGTCCGCCTCAACGCCGATGGAATTCACCATCTCAAAGCCTTCGTTCAGAGTGACGCCCACGGCATTCGTGGTAATCGCCTGCAGGTTTTCGACGTCCTGATGGAACAGAACCACATTTGCGAGCAGGGTGTCATCTAGCAGCGTAGATTTAATTCCTGCTTCGATCAGCGTCGGGATCTCTGGCTCGAGCACGGGCAAACCGCCTGGTTCGGCGATATTGGCAATTGACGCTGAGACGGCGACATCGATGCCAGGTCCCTTATAGCCTTCCGAGTAGGACAGGTAGGTCATCAGGTCGTCTGTCCAGAAATAACGCCCGATAATGCGCCCCGAAAAATTATCCTCGGAGACTTCCTGAGCCCCGGCATAGTCCGGACCGAAGAATGGACCGAAGGGCAGAGCTGGAATAATCGGCGTCGCAATTCGCTCATATGTGGCTTCAATCGTTTCATCAGTGAAGCGACCGCCCAGGATTAATGAGAAGCGATCCGTCACGTCGAAAGTCGCCTCGCCGAAGACGGCAAAACTCTCTGTTTTTACATTGCGATCTGAATCCGTTCTAACGTTGAAGAAGGGCGGGAACGGCAGGGCTAGTTGGATATCAACCTGGCCAAACGCATCAAGGTCCTGATCGAAATAGTAGAGGCCGCCAATATAATCGACCTTCTCGCCGATCGAGCCATTGAGACGAAACTCCTGGCTGAATTGCGTGGAGTTGGACTCGGTACCATTGCGGTCATTGACGTTTGAAAGAGAGATGCCGTCGGCTTCATTGAACTCGTCAATTTCCCAGTCGCGCCAACTCGTAATCGATGTCAGCGTGAGGTTGTCATTGACCTCATATTCGAGTTTTGCAGCGATGCCGCTCGCCTCGGATTCTTGCAATATATTCTCGTCGAACACCGCAATGTCGCGGTTGCCTGGGCCGGGCGTGATGCCGGCCTGTGCCAGAGCGTCCTGGAGTTGAAGCACCCCCGGATTAAGCGCGAATAGAACTGCCGCTGTTGGGTCGCCGGCAACATTGTAGGTCGGTAGACAACAACGATTTTCTTCTTTGACAAAGTCGCCAATCAGAGTGGCGGTAAATTGCTCATTGGGTTGGAATAAGAGCTTTCCGCGCAATGAGTATGTGTCTTTGTCATTGATGTCATCTTCGCCGGGCAAGGTGTTGTTCAGTACGCCATCGCGCTTATTGTAAGTCCCGCTCAAACGGTAGGCCAAGACGTCTTCGGCAATAGGACCGGTTATTGTGCCGCGGGCTTTGACTTCATTGAAGCTGCCATACGAAACATCGAAGCCGCCGCCAAAATCAAACTCAGGATCTTTGGTCCGGATGTTCACAACACCCGCAGACGCATTTTTGCCGAACAAGGTGCCTTGCGGACCTTTGATGATCTCAATCGCTTCGACATCAAAGAAGTCGAAAAAACCCTGAGCCTCGCGGCCAAGTACGACCCCGTCAACCACAGTCGCAACACTGGATTCAAATCCATCGCTAAAACTAAATGTCGAAATGCCGCGTATTTTGGAGCCTGTTGCGCGCGTTGTGTTTAACGGCGTCAGATCGAACCCCGGGACAAACCGGACAATGTCCTCAACGGTGTTGAAGCCTGTCTCCTCCAGGAATTCGGCGGAAACAACGGATACCGCCACCGGTGTTTCGAACAGGGTTTCGTCTGTTTTTCGAGCATTGACGATCACCGTGTTCATGCGCGCTTCGTCTTTTGTGCTAACATCGGCTTCAGGGTCAGTCTGCGCCAATGCGGGGCACGAAGTCGCCAACGCGACGGATGACGCTGCGCCCAAGAAAAGGCTCTTCGATAGTTTCATTAAATCCTCCCATGGATCGCCGTTAGGTAGTCCTCCTTATTGACAAGAGAGGATCTGCGACCCTTGTAAGCTATGGGACAATTATACAAACCGTCAAGAGTAAATTATATAATCCGTCAATAGAGTTGAGGAGCGTGTTTTACATGCAACGGCAGAGCGACAAACCGGCCCGCAACTGCCCCAGCTTCGAGCATCAGATTGGGTTCGCCTTAACATTGTCGCTCTCGCCTGCGCGTCGCTCGGCAAGGTCTTTTACCAGGCATAGGCTTCCGGGGCTTCGCCGCAGGGCGGGAAGATGCTGTCGAGTTCTGCCAAATGCGCCTCGCTGAGAATGAACTCGGACACTTGAATTGCGTTGTCGAGCTGCGCTTGCGTAGCAGGACCGATCGCGACTGATGTCACACCATTTTGGTGAAGCACCCACGACAAGGCAACCGTGCTGGGCTGTGTATTGATTTCGTCGCAAAACTGCATGAATGCCTTGAGTGTCGGCACATGCTGCGTGCGATCTTGCTGGGATTGAGGGCTATTGCGCCGGCCTGCCGCCTGATTGGAAGGAGAAGCCAGCAGGCCGCCTGCCAAAGGCGACCACGCAATGACACCAACACCGAAATGACGGCATGCGGGTAAGACTTCCAGTTCAATTCGACGCTCAAGCAAGTTATATTTGCTCTGTTCGGATACCAGGCCCAGCCGTTGACAAGAATGCGACCGCTCATTTGTCTTTGCGATCATCCAGCCCGGGAAATTGCTCGACCCGACATAAGTGATCTTTCCTTGCCCAATGAGGAGGTCCATGGCTTGCCAAATCTCATCCAGCGGCGCGACGCGATCGAGATGGTGCATTTGAAACAGGTCGATATGGTCAGTTTGTAGACGGGAGAGACTCTCATCACATGATTGAACGATGTGCCTCGCGGACAGGCCGCGATCGTTTACGTCCGCTGACATCGGTTCGTAGACTTTTGTGGCGAGGACCAGTTTTTTGCGGGTCGCAGGGTTTTTTGCGATCCAGTTCCCAATGATTTTTTCCGTCGTTCCGACGCCTTCTTCGCCGCCATACTGATTGGCGGTATCGACGAAATTTATGCCATTATCAATTGCGTGATCGAGGATCGCATGCGCCTTGTCTTCCGTCGTTCGCGGCCCGAAATTCATCGTGCCGAGGCAAAGCTCGCTGACTTTGAGGGCGGTTCGTCCTAAACGTCGATACTTCAAATTTCATGTCCTTGCGACTGGATCATCGTGCATACAAAACCGCGCCGGTTTCAAGTGTCTTGCCTGAGTCGAGAACGCTAAACCGCGCCAATTGCTGAGCGCGTTCAGACAGTTGGCAATAATCTTCATAACTGATGCCGGGAATTGTCGGCTCGCGAAACCAGGGTGCGTAGAACTCGAGATTGGGTATGGCGCGCGTATGGTCGGAGAGGTTAGGTGTGCCACCATGCCAGGCGCGAACATCGCGGATCATGATCGTACCGGCGGGCGCCGGGCAAACGGTGCTCAAGCGCATCCATTCCGGTTCTTCTTCAAGTGTTGGGATTTGCGCCCGCGAGTTCTGGGTACCCGGGATCTGACGTGTTGGACCGTTGAGCGGCGTGATGTCCTGAGGCAGAAAATTCACGCAAATGTACGGGCAGGGCAGATCTCTGATCGATAGAACGCCCCTCGGATCGTGAAACGAACTGAAAGGTGAGGTCTGGGCGTCAGCCCAATCACGTACATCGGAGTGAAGCGGTTGATACTTCACCGCGCCAGGCAAGCAAAAGTCGCCGCTGGCTGCGCGCAGGGTATAGTTCTCTGAGCGAAACAGCGCACTCACCAAGTCCGTAACGGTCTTCAGATTAAGTAACATCTGCCAGGCTGGTTGGTGCAACTGGCTTCGTGTTTTGCTTGATCCGCCAAAGGAGTATCGATGGGATCCTCGATTGCCCCTGCCGTCATCATCCAAAGCCAGAATGTCTTCGATCACTTGATTGCAACCGGATGCTAAAATCTCGATCTGCTCATCGTTGAGAATGTTTCCGACCAGAACAAACCCATCCCGGTCGAACGCCCGAACAATTGAGTCGACCGCTTTAGGGTCATGAATTTCCAGTGACCTGATGCCGTTTTGCGCGTCCAGATGTTCGCGCAATGCAATTACGTCTGGGTCCGTTTTTGGTGTGCTTTTCCAGCCGTTTCCCGTTGCCATCCTGATCATTTTGATTGCCTCACGTTCGGGTTGATTTCGTTTAGATTTGGCGCGGACGCCCTTGCCAGTATTCTTCGCGCACGCGCCGGCGCGGTATCTTGCCGCTGGGCAGCCGGGGAAGCTCGTCGACAAAATCGATCTGTCTTGGCATTTTGTAACCGGAGAGCTTCTTGCTGGTGCGTTCCAGGATTGTCGCGGCGACTTCGGCACTTTGCGGGGTGCCATCAACGAGTTGCACGACCGCGCGCACTTCCTCACCCCATTCTTCATTCGGCGCACCGACCACGCAGACATCTTCCACCAAGGGGTCTTGTGCGATCACATTGTCGATTTCAGTCGGGTAGATATTCACGCCGCCGGAAATTATGCATTCGGCGGAACGCCCTGTCAGAAACAGGTATCCTTCGTCATCGACATGGCCGATATCGCCCAGCGTGAAATAGCCGTCTTGAACACTCCTCGCGGTCTTCTCCGGGGCCTTGAAATATTCAAACGGCACATTTGGGTCGGCGCGGTGAAAGACCTCACCATCGGTTCCAGCCGGAACCAGCTCGCCATCATCGCCGACGATTTTAATCGCGTCCGGAAAGGGGATGCGCCCGACGCTGCCAGGTTTGGCCAGCCATTCCTGAGAGGAGATCGAAAACCCAGCGCCGCCTTCCGACCCGGCATAATACTCTTCCAGTACAGGTCCGACCCAATCAATCATCGCGCGTTTGACATCGGCCGGGCAGGGCGCAGCTCCGTGATAAATGCGTTTTAACGATCGAATATGGGCGCTTTGCCGGACAGTTTCTGGCAACCTCAGAAGGCGCTGAAACATGATCGGCACCATATGAGCATGTGTGATTCTGTATTTGGCAATGAGGCTCAGAACCTCTTCGCTGTCCCAACGCTCGAGAAGGTGAATGGGCACGCCGCTGCTGAGGGGCCATGCGACGTCAAACAGCAATGGGGCGGCATGATACATAGGCCCGCAGACGAGCTGTGCGTCAGTCTCTGGATCAAAATTTGCCAAAGTTCCTTCTTTTTGCGGCGGAATGGGGACAGGTTGCTTGCGATAAACACCCTTGGGACGCCCGGTTGTGCCAGAAGTGTAAAGCATCACGGTGCCATGTGTTGGACCCGCAGGATCCGCCGCTGTCACAGCGTCGAGGAAACTCTGATATTCATCAAATCCATCGACGTCGCCGTCAATCGCGATCCGACATGACAGCCCTGTCGGAAGCTCACGCCAGGAGGAGATGATAGCGGCTTCAGCGACCAGAGCTTTGGCTTCGCAGTTTGAAATAATGTAATGGGCTTCGTCTGCGCTCAAATGCCAGTTCACAGGCGTGAGACGCAACCCGATTCGCAGCGCGGCGAGCAAGGTTTCGACGAATTCGATACGGTTGCCGCAGATGAGCGCAAGGCTGTCACCGGCAGTGAGGCCTTGTTGAACCAAGCCATTTGCCAGCCGATTGGCATTTTGATGAAGCTCCAGGAAGGTGCGGGATCCGCGGTGATCTGTAATGGCAGATTTGTGCGGCTTCTCAGTCGCATATAACGCGCTCAGCATGCCATTATTGATCAAACTGTCCATCCTGACCTCTTGCTGACGGTTTATATAATAGATATTTCGGTCATGGACAAGAGTTGAATTGTGCGGGCCTCGACCCGATGCGTCACTGATTGTTGAAATTCGGTTTGACAGCTCACGGCTTCGTTAGGCTACTCAACCAATCTTATGTCGCTAAAGCGCCGCCATCGACAGGCACCAGCGCGCCGGTCATGAAGGCGGCTTCGTTACTTGCCAGGAAGCGCACCACGTTGGCGATTTCATCGGGTTCGCCATAACGCTTTAACGGGATTCCTGCCGCAAGCTTACCGCGCACCGATTCCGGATCGCCGGGTGCCAGTGTTCTTTCGAGTGAGAATACCATCTCGGTTTCCGTCGGACAGGGACACACCGCAAGGACACGAACTTTGTGCCGGGCCAGGGAAACAGCAGCAGACTGCGTCATACCATTCACCGCGTGTTTGCTGGCTGTGTAAGCGAAGACGTCACCGCCGCCGCGCTCACCTGAGATTGAGGACGTGTTGATGATGACGCCTTTGCCGCGATCCTTCATATGCGTCCCAATCGTTTTCAAGCCGAGAAAGACGCCGCGAACATTCACCGCCATGACGCGGTCAAAGTCTTCTACATCGACACCTGTCACGCCGCGATAAGGCCCGGCTATTCCGGCATTGTTAAAAAGAACGTCCACGCCTCCAAACGTATCGACTGACTGGGTGAGCGTTCGGGTCCAGTCTTCCTCATTGGACACATCGCCGTGGATTTTGAGTAGACCAGAACCAAGCGCCGCTGCATCAGCATCTAGTTCGGAATAGTCCGCGCCAGGAAGGTCTAATGCAATGAGATTAAACCCGTCTTGCATGAACCGCCGCGCGGTTGCATACCCGATCCCCCTTGCAGCCCCTGTCACGAGAATCGATTTTGGCGTGGACGCGGTCATATCGACAAGTTCCTTTTGTCTTCGTATTAATTATAAGAACCGTCATCAAAAAGTGTCAATTCAGCTGAACATCGCGGCTCGGATGAATTTCGCACATAGTGTCGGCGCATCCCGGTGGGGGACATGGCCGGCGTCCGCTATGCGGTGGGTATGCCATTCGCTGACATGGGCTTCGAGGTCTTCGACCAGACCATACGTAAAGAGTGGATCCTGATCACCCCAAATCACATGCACGGAGCGGGGGATCCAATAATCCAAATCAGCGGTCCACCGTTTTTTTGGGGCGGTTTCGTTGAGACCCGGTACAGAGATGGGTGATGCGCGATACCAGTTGATCATAGCTGGCCATGCAGAGGTCTCCGACCAAAGTGCCAGGTATTCGTCAAAATCGGACTGGTTGATCTTTCCGAGCTTCAGCGCCGGCGCGAGCCACTCTTGCGCAATCGCGCGCGCATTTTCGGAGTTGTAGCGCTTTTCCGCATCATCCGAGCGCAGCATCTTTATATATTGCGAGGCGCGGCGCTGATCCGGATCGTCCCAGATCCGGTCTTGAAACAGGTAAGGATGTACGCCGTTCAAAATGATCAATCGACGGATTCGCGTGGCGTCTTTGAGCGCCGCCCAAAATGCCAGAGATGCACCCCAATCGTGTCCGACGACCGTCACATCTGTGAGCTGGAGTAGATGAATCAAGCCTAATACATCTGACACCAGCTCTGTTGGGGCGTAGGCGTCGACAGCGGTGGGCCGAGAAGAGCGTCCGTAGCCTCTTAAATCGGGCGCGATGACCCGATTGGTGCCCGCGAAATGTGACATCAAATGTCGCCATGCGCCCCAATGATCTGGAAACCCGTGCAGAAAGAGCATGCTCGGACCTCTTCCCGCCTCAGCGACATTGAGTGTAATGCCGTTCACATGCACATCAGACAATGCCGGCACGAAATCCGCGTTAGGGTCTTTGACCATGGACACATATCTGACGTTTATTAGGATAACCGTCAATTGTTATTGCGCTGCTCGACAGGGTCGTATATTATAAGCGCGGACCCACTATTCTAATAGGCGATCATGGCTGAGCAAAAACTGAAACGCAAACGACTTCCACCGGAAGAACGAAAAGAACAGATCCTCGACGTTGCGGCGAAGATGATAAGGGAACAAGGTGTGTCGGCCTTGAACATGGATCGATTAGGGCGCGAAGCCGGCGTGTCTAAGCCACTGATTTATGTTTACTTCCCGAACCGAATAGACCTCTTGAAAACCCTGCTTCTCAGAGAGGTTCAACGCTTTCATAGGGATAGCGCCGGTGTTGTTGCGGCGACCGGCACGCTGGAGGACATGGTGCGCGCTACGTCGCGCAAAATGTTAGAATATGTGCAAGAATTCGGTATCGTCATTCAGCAGCTCATGATCGAGCCCGAAGTGGCCGATGTTCTGGATGAACTCGATACGCAATTTCAAATGCAGTACAAATCCTATCTGACGAAGCGTGTGTGCGAAGAGTATGGCGTCGATGAGAATGTTGCGCTGGTTGGCGTCGAGATCGGTTTAGGATTGTCGACCGCTGCGGGAGCGTTTCTGACGAGAACGAACGCGGATATGGACTTCGTGGAGGATATGTTGACCGCGATGGTCATGGGCAGTTTTGAACGAGCGGCCGCTCGCGCGAAATCCGGAAAGATCCGCGTGGCCAAGTTGCCAAAGTAATAATCAATCGGTGCGGTCAGCCAGGTATTGTCAGCGCACCCAATGGCAGTGACGCCTGGATGAGGTCTTTGTGAGCCGCAGGCAGGCGCAGCCAACATCAACGGCGTGCAACATTATCTCTGGCGCGCCGTAGATCATGGAGGTGAAGTGTTCGAAAGCTATGTCACCAAACCCGGGATAAGCAGGCTGCACTTACCTTTTTGGAGGAAGCTATGAAACGATACGGCGCACTTCGAGCAATCACTACAGACCGGCTTCGGTCATGCGGCGCTGCTATGAAAGAGATCGGAAATCAGGGCCGCCAGGAGGCCGGTCGTCACTTAAACAACAGAGCAGAAAACTAACACTTACCGTTTTGACCGACGCCT
>CAYGKE010000086.1:0-11162 GCA_964350465.1 uncultured Hyphomonas sp. | reverse complement strand
TCCTTGAATGTAGATAATCGTCTATCAAGGCCGGAATCAAACCGGGACAGTTCCACGTTCGCGGCGGCGGCCCGCAGTTTATCAAACTCGGGTCCGCCGTTCGCTATCGCGAGCAAGACTTGTCGAACTGGATCGAAGCGAACCGTATCGCTTCGACGAGTGAACGCGATGTCTAAACCACACTCTCTCAGCGACGCAGAAAAGCTATACGACAAGTACCGGCGCATCGATTTACTGCCAGAGATATCTGGCCTGAAATCGAGTGAGATGTTTGTCCTGCGCGTGCTGACACTGGCAGCTGACAAGTACGGTCTGACCTGGCTCAAAATCCAGACGATCGCGAAGCGTACAAAACTGACAGATAAGACTATACGCGAATGTCTGAAACATCTGGAAGCTGCGAAATTGATCCGGCGGATTCGCGTAAATCAGCACGGCGGAAAACAGGGTGTTTACTTCTATGCGGTGACGCCACCCTATGGCCTTTCTGTGCCAAAGTTCGGTAATCCACGTGTCGAAATACCGCCGTCAATTACCGGGCTAAAGAGTCATAGACTCAATAATAAACACACGGCAGACCCTATCCGTAGATTTGAAGACGGTCTCTTGGAGCAGGTGACCCCAATCATCGATCTTCGACAATACCCGCGCATGATCGCCGTTCAAAAAGTGTCGAGGCTTATCTTTCTACAGCCATCCGATTGTTGGGAAAGGCTGATAGAGCAAACCCAGAGAGGTGTTGCCGTCCTTGTGAAAGAATTGAAGTCCACTAAGGACCTGCTTACCAGTTGGGATTTGGTCGCAAATCTTATCGAACCGCCTTCTGCTGTGGCAGCGCCGAAAGATGACACCTCCAAGGGCGAGACATCTCAGACGCCCTCGACCAAACCAACCAAGCCAGGCCAAGACCCCCAGACTGAATGGGCAAACACACTGCCCCCTTTTCAGCGCGCTTTGTATGAGCGGTTCAATGGATCGCAGCTGCTGGACAGCACATTGCTCGATGGACTGAAAGAGATGGAGGTCGACGAGAGCGATACCGGCATTACCATCACTCTGCGACGCAGACGAACATTTGACCGGTTCAGCGAAAGTTGCCGCAGGCAGTTGCAAGATCTCGCCAGCCGCAACCACTTCTTGATTGAGCTGAAATGCGCAGGCGCGCGCACCATTTCGATCCGTCCACGGGACTACGCCCATGACTAAGACCGCGGGTCCTTCCTGGGAAACCTCATATGCGGGCAAGCGAAGCGCCCTTCGCGTTTGTTTAGAGTGGAAAGTTGAAAAGCCCTGCGCTTTGCCCTGCGCTTTCGACGTTTCGGCGGTTTAGGTGACTCTAAAAGATGCTTTGACGACACCGAAACTGATCGATCCCCCTGACCTACCTATTCCGGTGATTTATGTTTTGATGTTTTCTGATGTGTTTCAATCGGCTCTCATGTCCAATCCGAGTATTTTGTAGGTATCGCGCTGATCGGCATCGCCAGTCGGCACTCACCGTTGAGCTGCAAAACGTCGACATGAAACCCGTGTTGTCTACGGCCCGCATATCGCCTTATAGGTTAAACGCGCTGTGAACACTCTCATGACAAACCACCTATAACAATAATTCGGCGAGGTAATGAGAACGGAAGCCTGCTGCCGGATTAATTTTAATTCAAACCGTGAAATACAAAAAACGCAAATAAGATGCCCATTTTTCAGAGACTCATACGCCGACGTGCAATGCTATCGCTCGAACGCGCGGCGCTGAATGCTGGATCTTCAAGTAAACCCACAATGATTCCCGACGAATTCATCGGCCATTCGACGCGTCTATTTCCAAAATCAAAAGGTGCTCACAAGTATAAGCTGACAGGGATCGCCGCGCGATGTGACTGGGCAATCCTGACGGATCGGATCAATCCATTCTTGCACATAAATCGTCACGATGCTGACGGAGCGCCTATTCTCAAACCGCGCTTCATTTTTCTATCCATGCGAAATCCAAACTTTGCGGTGAACGAATTCAGAGAGACCATTTTACCGCAGCTTGCACACCCATTCGTCCTAATCAGCGGATCAGAAGACGTCACACTTCCCAATCAGTTGGATGGGAGGTTTCCACAGTTCGGTCAGCGAGAGAGAGAAAGCATCAAACACATCACTGAACACAAGCTGCTTCGCCGGTGGCATGTTGAGAACCTGGATGAAATCTGGAACCAAAAGGTTTCGCCCCTCCCTATAGGATTCGTGGACCCGATTAGCGAGATCGACCAAAAGCCAATCATGGCGCCCAAGGTACCCAGTCTGAACAGTCGGCCGCTCAAAATTCTTTGCGCTCACCGAACGCGCGAGGGCTCCCAATGGCAGCCGAGGCGAGATGTGACCATGCTCGCCAAATCAAAATGGAAAGATTTCTGCACAACGATTGAGCAAGAATTGTCACAGGAGGACTATCTTAGACAAGTTGAGCAGCACGCTTTCGTGCTGTGCGTTCAAGGTGGGGGCTTAGATCCTTCGCCCAAGGCGTGGCAAGCTCTTCTTCATGGCGCAATTCCAATAGTTAGATCGACAGCACTGGATGCAGCGTACGATAAGCTTCCCGTAGCAAAAGTGCAGGATTGGCGAGATGAAGCAGTTACACAACAAAAAATGCTGTTCTGGAAGAATACTCTTGGCTGGTCATTCGACTCTCAAGCCGGCAGGGCTATGGTGCTCAAAAAACTGAGTTTGGACTATTGGTGGACACACATAACGCAGTCATTTGAACAATAGAATTTGCAGCAAATGAGCGACGAAGTGTCTGCCAACAAAAAGGAAATGCCGATGGTGACTGGTGACCTTAGCCCAAAGCGAACTCTGCTATTTGTGCTCGGTATGCACCGCTCAGGCACATCTGCACTAACCCGAAGTTTATCCTTCCTGGGTTTCTCACTGCCGACAACAACCATGGCTCCAAATCAGAACAATAGATCCGGATTTTGGGAGTCACAGGAAATCGCAACGCTCAACGAGGCGATCCTCAACGACCTCAATTCTTCATGGTATAAGGACACTTATGATCCTTTGGGCATGGTCGAACGCGACAAATTTCAACGCTGGGTCTCGAAAGCAGCTGAGCTGCTAGATTCTCAATACGTACGTTTGGAACTCGCCGCCGTAAAGGAACCCAGACTGTGCAGGGTCGCACCGGTTTGGATCGACGCGGCGAAGGCATTGGGATCCGACCCTACTTTTTTACTGGTGTATCGAAACCCCTACGAAGTTGCGCTTTCTTTGAAAGCGCGCAATGAGTTCGATTTAGCATATGCCATTGACCTGTGGACGTCGTATACACTCGACGCTGAAAGAAACAGCCGCGGATTTCCGCGAGCCTGCATTTCATATGAGCAACTCCTTTCAAGCAACGGAACAATGCTCAATAGCGCGCTCAAGGATATTGGTCTCACCGGATACAAATGGGACCAAAAATCAGCGCAGAGAGTAGCTGCCTTCTTGTCTCCCCGAGAGTACCGTCAGCGTGCAAAGGACGAACACGATCGGCATCTTCGAGACCTTAATCCCATAGCATACGAACTGTACCGATTGCTCAGTGCAAATGAGTTAAACAAAAATGCAAACCTAGTCGACGACGTTCGGCGGAGATGGGAGGAGACGCGTTCGCGACGATACCGACGGACTCATGTTTCAGGAAAGCCAAGGATGGCATTCGAAGCGGTTGATACGGCGAATGGAATTGCAGGCATGGGGGATATCGAAACCAGCATTACATTGCTGCGCGCCAATGAGCGGATTTTCCCTGACAGTTTCCAGATACCTTATCGCCGGGCACAGCTGCATATGAACCTTCAGCAGTGGTCAAACGCCGAATTGGCGGTTCGAAGAGCGATTGGTCTTGAAAATGGACGACCAGATCATCATGCATTGCTCGGAGAAGCCTTGCGCCGACAGAATCGATTCAAAGAGGCAGTTAAGGCTATGTACGAAGCGATCCGGTTGGACGGTTCGTGGGCGCCGTACCGACATCAAGTCGGCATGATCTTACTTATGGATGGACAGTACAGTGAGGCCCTGCTGGAGCTAAATCAGGCGATAGAATTGGACTCTCAAAACAAATCATATGCCGCGACCATGCAAGGCGCGCTTGAAAAATGGCATAACAGCCAGGCCCGGACGGGCAGCACGACTTAGCGATCCCCCCCCAAGTTTGAATTCGCACGGCTTCAGGCTTCTGAAAGGCTGACAAATCGGTGCGCCACACTTCATCGTTAAGCGTGGTCCCGTATGAAATTGGCGAGGCCCGCAGACGCAATTTTTGCAGCTTTGCTGGGGAACTTCCCAAACAAAATTGGTTGTCTCTTGACGGGGCGATAGGGTTTGCCGCGAATACGCTCATACTGGGCGGTATATTTCGCCCAAGTTGTAATACCGTCACTTTCAGGTTTGATGACGCGGCGCGATGTCGTTACGCCGTGATGAAACTGGTGAAATGTTCCCTCTCCGAGAACAGAAAAGTACTCGGTATCTTGGAGTTCCAAAACTCGATTCAAGAAATCGAGGTTTACGAGCCCGCCGCCAGGGAGATCGAATGCTTCGTCATACCCTCCGACTTCGTCATAAAGGGCCTTTGGTAATATTGGTGCATTTGACTCATTCAAAAATCCAAACCAACCATATTTCGATGATCCCGCCAGGGCGCAAATCTCAAAGAGACGATAGCCATGTGTCGGCCAGTCAATGGATTCGATGAGTTTGTCTTCAACATCTTGGCAATAGCCCTCTTCGACGGCAATTTGTTGAAGTTTTTCACCCAAATGAAACCCGGCTGTCGTTGCGAATGCCCTAGGTCGTGACTGAATCGCCTGCAACCCCCAATGCAAAAGGCCAGGACTTGCCATTCTTGCCCCATCAATCACGGGACAGACAATATCAGAGGAGGCCATGCCGACGCCCAAATTCAAAGCGCGCGCTGGAGATGGGTGAGCATTTTCCACTGAAACATACCGAACATTTTCTGGCCACGAATCAACAATCACGGAAGGGATTGGGTTTGGCGAACCATTGTCTAGAACGATGATTTCGATGTCGGAATTTGACAGTCCCTGCTGATACGGGGGCAAAAAGGACGTAACGGTTCGCGGCACCTCTCGAGCCATGTTGTATGAAATAACAATCACTGATACTTTTGTCATAATCTTGCGTCCCTTGGCGGCTGCGAACCATCCAGATTCTGGAGTATGCTTTGTTTCAAGCCAACGAATTGTGGAAGATCAAGCAATTCTTCGATCGCATTTATCGTAATATTTTCAAAACTAAAACCAGCTCGAACCAGAAAATCACCCCGTCATCGGCTCAAAGCGGCTTTGTACTGCCTTACGTTTTGGCGGTGATAGCCATTTTGTCGCTCATTTCAATTCTGGGTGCAAAAAGTTTGCGCTCAAATTCCGAAACAATATTTTCATTTAGAACGTCGGCAGAGTTAACGAGCGCCCTGAATGAGGCGGAGGAGGTTGTCACTTTCCTATTCTTAACAAGGCCAATGGTGAGTTCTGGTCTGGACCTATCGGATCGATCCATTGAAACCTCAGAGATTGCATTCGGCGATACGCCTGACGAATCTGAACTCGAAGAAGCCAGCATCTGGCAAGCGAACGGAACAGCAAGGGTGTTGACGTCAAAAGGATTGAAAGTCGTGGCAGAATACCAAGATGTCACCGGGCTGGTTTCCTTGAACACTGGAACCCAGGATATTATCGAGCTGGCATTGGAGCACCATCTCAGACGTTCGTCCACGGCCACCAGTCTGGCCGCGAAACTAATTGATTACAGGGATATGGATTCGCGACGATCATTTTTAGGCGGTGAACGAGCAGACTACCGCCTGAAGGGGTTACGCGAGCCCACCAACTCAGCCATTCGTCGGCTGGAAGAACTCGAAATGATTTTGGATTGGCAACTTTCTATCGAAGAACTGGAAGCGTTGACCTCATTCTTCACGGCCGCGCCGACCGCTGGCTTCCCGTCGGAGATTCGAATGAAGAAAGTCCTTCAGCAGGTGCTTGCACCCGCCAAGACAACCAGCATTTTCGGCCCGATACTAGGATTGTCTGAGAATGAAATAGTGACGGCCAGGTTTCCAAGCGAGACTGGTAGGTTTACGCTCACTGTGGTCGGACAAGGCGATGTTATTGCGCGACGCCGGATTGTCGAAATTGAGAGAACGGCAGGCGCCCCGAACCAAGCCTTTCAACGTAGATTGGTTGCTTCGTATCCTGTCCGTTCAGAATTAGGTGTGATAAGTCAACACGATGACACTCGCGCAATTCCTCTACCCTGGGCTCCAGGCAATTGATCACGATGGAAATCTGGCACCGATCACGCGCGGTCTCAGACCGTTTGGCAAGCTAACAGTCTTGCCCAGGGAGCTCTTTGAGGTTTCCCGCGCGACGATCCCAAGAGGTGATTCCAAGGGAATTCGTAGCGCCCGCGAAAAGGCAAAATTCGAAACTGACTTCGCAGATCCCCAAATAATGATTGATGTTCAGCGAAAGGGACGTCACCCCACTTTAGCAACAATATGGTGCTGGGATCGCTCAATGCTGCCGAATGCGGCGCGAGCGCTTCCGGAGCCCCTTGCTCGAATTCCGTTGATAGACGGCGCGCGGATCGTCCAAGGGTTAAGCGGCTACGAAGGCGAAGTCTGGTCAGACGGCTATTGCATCGCGTCAAGGTGGTGGTCAAGCGAACCTTCAAGCCCTGAATGGGACGCGTTTCAGACCGGTGCCCGGTCTCGATATTGGCCCCAAGACACAAATGGATCGGCTCTCGTCTACCCTAAACCAGAAGTCGAACAACCTGAATGGGTGAATAATAAGATTTGGGTTTCAAAAGATTGGTACGATCGACTAACCTCAATTAGGCCATTGCAAATCGCCTTGGTTTCTGCCGTCATGCTGGCTGCGCCTTACACGTATACCCTGTCTGAGATAGCGATACTAAATCGGGACAACGCGCTTTTGGAGCGCAGACTTGACGACGAGAGGGCAGCCGCCGCACCATGGCTGGCAGACCAGCGACGAGCATTCTCTGAACTTGGTCAGATTAGACAATTAACGTCGATTGGAGACTCTGAGGCGATCCTTTTTGCATTAGTTGACCTGGAATCGGAACTTGGGACCCATCGATTGCATGCTACGCAAATTAGTTTTGATGCGCCCCGGTTACAAGTCAGACTTGAAAGTAACTCTGGTTCGACCACAGACACGGTCACTTTAATTGAAGAATTGGAATCCAGCAAAAACTTGACGGGTGTAAGGTACGACTCGTCCACAAATTCAATCTTAGGGACAGTCGTCGCCGATCTTGATGGTGGCGGAGTTTCGCCATGAGCACAGTCTTCGACAATATTGCGACATATCTAGAAACAGTGCCGGAGCGAGTGCGATATTTGCTTGTTGCGGTCTTCGGATTAATCTTGATTTCAGGTCTGTTTCAACTCAGCGAGTTAAGGGCTGAGCATACTTCCCGACGGGCCGCTATGATGACGGAGCTGAATGAAATGTCTGGTCCAGCACAAGCAATTGACTGGCAGGAACGAGCTGTCGAGGCAAATCATGCAAAAGAAGCCTGGCTGGAGAAACGTTGGTCAGCTAGCACGCCCGGGATTGCGTCGGCCAATGCTCAGGCCGCGCTTTTGCAATTTGCACTGGAAGCGGGGCTCGAAAGCGTGCGGCACTCAGTGTCCAGCGACCCTGTATCGATAGACGGGAATGAGCTATTGCGCTTCGAGCTTGCCGGGATAGGAACACCAGACTCATTTGCGTCCATATTGGTCACATTAAGCACGTCCCCGAAAACAATTTTGGTAACGGAATTTTCTGCTCCCATCCGAAACAACCAGAAAACTCGCCTTTATGTGGCGGGATATGTTCCTTTCGTACAGACCTTTGACACAGAGGTTGCGCCGTGATGACAAGGGCATTTGGGTTGGCTTTGTTCGCAACGTGTCTATTGGGGGTGGTCGCGTCTGTTGCTATCGACAGTGCTGCAAACAAGGACGTCCGCCAGCGCGAAACTGTGACCTGGGATACTCCCAAAGTTCCGGCAAATTATGTTAATGCTCGAGGTCAACTTCTCGGCGCCCTAAACAGCGGATACCTCTTTCCCAAAGCGACGACTTCAGGTGCCGCGACTATGACTGAATCCTCAGATCTGACCGGTGCGGAATCAGGCGACTTCCCAACGATCCTTTCGATCACACGAGTCGATGGCAAAAACCTGGCCCACATAAGGCACCTGGACAAAACGATTGCGACCGTCATAGCTGGTGATGAACCCGTGGACGGTTGGGTGGTGACGCGGATCTCATCAGATGCGGTAGAAGCTGTTCGAAACGGACAGAGCCATGAATTTGTTCTGTTCGAACCTGATGCTTGATCCTGATATCGGCAATCAGTCAGATGATCGAACCGTTTATTCGCCGAGCTCCAAATCTTGTCGACGGGGCAAGAAAGATGCTTGCCAGTCTGCCTTTCCGATCCAATCTATCGTCGTAGCATCATTAAATCTGATACGCACAGCTCTGGGAACCGGTGGAGATGGGTATTCCGATGAATCATCGAACGGGCCGGGATCAACAACCACATCGCTAGGCCACTCATCATACCAAGTCCCGTTTTGAGCAAGATACTGAAATTTTGCATCAGCGGCGAACTGGGTGAGTTGAACACTGCGCCCGCGACCCGAATAGTGTAGACCCCGTACCGGCCCATTGAGTTTCAAGGTAAAGTAGTGAAGGCTTGCATCCTCGGTGAGAAGTGGGGTTGCGGTCAGGCCGCTCATTTGGCCCTCATCACCAACGAATGTGTACTCTTCCTCCTCTGGCCAGGCTGGTGTCAGACCCGCAACGACTTGCGCGAACGCCTCACGCGCAATTCGCTCGTCAATCGCTAGACCCGTCGCAGTTTCGACTCTCTCGACCAATGCCATCTGCGACCATAATGACTGAAAGATAATCGCCGATGTTGCCGACAAAATTGCCAGTGTCACCAGAACCTCGATTAAGCTGAACCCAGCCTGAGAATTTGATCTACTTCTGGCTGACCGCGGCTGTATGGTTCGGTCAATCCTCACTTTCCAAAATCCATAGATGGCGGGCCCGCAATCCAGTCCGATATATCAATATCGACCATCTGCGATAATTCTTCGAGATCTCTCTGATATACACCTTGAAGGTAGTGGAAATCGACACCTAAGTCTTCTGAGGGGGGAAGACTACTCGGATTGATGTTCCCCTTTATCTCAACGAGGGCTTTCGGCGTTAGCCCTAGAAAACTTTGTAGATTGGCCATTTTTGCGTGGCCCGGCTTGACCTGATCCGATCGCAAGAAAAAGGCTTGGTCGCGCCTAAATAATTGAAATATACGCTCCACTTGCGACGCATAGAACCCCCGCTCAACATAGCTGTGAATATGGTGCACTCCGAACGGAGCATTTGAGACCCGGCTGCGACCACCCCGAATGGCTTCAGAGAACGACAATGGTTCACGCCCCCTCCTGCGCTCCATTGACCACCCTGAATAGGCTCTCAATACAGGATGTCTCAGACTCACGATCAGCTTAATTTGCTCATTATGTTGTTTCAACAACTCTAGTGAAAAGGGCCAATATGTATAAATCGGCGTCGCATCTCCCAATATGGCGTCCGTGGGGGCATTAACAAATCGAGCCTCGAGCTTTCCAATATCCCGTCCCATTGGCCCACCACTCGTGAGCGGCCGTCTGAAGAAATGTGTCTCTTTTTCGGAAGGCAAATATATCGGAGGGCACTGTCTTAAGTAATCAGCGATCGCGGTCGTGCTCGCCTTCTGAACTCCAATAATTGCAAAATCCAACTGAATACTCATCCTGCAGTTTTACCGATATGAGATGAAAAAAAAAGAGCGACCCTTTGGGCCGCTCTTTCTATTTGGAAAATAATTGGTGCTAGTAGTTACCAATATCATCATTATCAGGGGTCGGCGCATCCGTACCGTAGGCGGCACCAGAACCTGAATCGTTGGCTCCGTCTCCAAATGGCACAACAACCGCGGTTGACGGTCCGGCAAGCAGCCTGTCGACATCAAGATCCAGTGCGGTCGAGAAGACGATCGAAATATCAGCTGTGCCGAAGAGCCCGGCGACCGCTTCGATCGCGGCGCTATTCAGGCGGACTTCGCTGCCTTGAACGTCTGATGCCAGGATTGTAAACGGATAGACACCATTCAGACCGGTTCGAGAATTCTGGACAATGATCTGCGCGGGAATATCGCTCAAACCGTCAAGTCCTGTGATGCGGAAGATTGTATTCACCAGCTTGGTGCTGTCTGAAACCCAATCGAAGGGCCCAAAATACTGACCATTCAATTTCAGGTCTTCAACATCAGCCGAGAGGAACGCATCCCAGGCCTGAAGGCTGTCCGCGGTATCAAGATTCAAAACAGCGCCAGATACTGACACGGTTTGCGGAGACACTGGGAAACCCGGACCCGTAATAGCTAACGTGAAAGTACCAGCCTCCATCGTTGCGGATGCGACAGTTGTGCTCACGAGCGGAATAGTAGACCCGCTGATCGAAGTTGGAGCACCATCGTCGTCAAACAACGTACCCACCGTCGGTGTGGCAAGACCACTCACGATATTTGTTCCATCGGAAAAGTCGATGTCTGATTCAAAACCGAGTACATCACTTGGGTCAGCTGCAGTGAAACCCATGTCGATATTGATCGATGTGTCTACGAACAGGTCGAAATCGCCAAGCACAGCCGTTGTAGCTGTATCAGGCGCTGCCACGACAAATTCCGCAAATGCGGCGGCAAAGTCGAGCGTTGACGAATCTGCATCAACAACAAGATTTGCCTGAAAAGCGTCTTCGCACGTAACAGCTGGGGTCGGGACACCACCGACAGTCAACGCCGCTGAGCCACCTTCGATCGGGGTGCCACCAGATTCTGTCTCGAACTCCGTTACATTAAATGAGACGTCGCCACAGCCGGATACTTCGACAGGTAGGTTAACAGCTATGCCGTCACGTGTCGCGTCGCCTGTGGACAAATCGCCAGCGTCAGTTGTGATGAGATAACGCACGCTCGAATCGCCAATGCCGCCACCCGCATTAACGACTGCGCCGGTAATACCACCAC
>CAYGKE010000085.1:0-11262 GCA_964350465.1 uncultured Hyphomonas sp. | reverse complement strand
GGTTTGAAGATCAGGCAGCGGCGGATGAGTTGGGCTGGGTCCTGAAACTCCTTTCACAGATTCGGTCCGTTCGCTCTGAGGTCAATGTTCCGGCAGGTGCGAAGGTGCCTGTCAGCCTGATTGGTGCGAGCGGGCAGACAGCAGTCCGGTTGGAGGCTCACCGCGAAGTCATTTCTCGTATGGCGCGTCTAGAGAAGCTCGATATCGCCCAAACCGCACCATCTGGCTCGGTCAAGACGGTGGTCGATGAAGCAACAGTGGTCCTGGAGATTTCTGACCTCATCGATTCGGGAGAAGAAATTGCGCGGCTGGACAAACAACTTGGTAAACTGAACGGTGAACAAACGGGCCTGGAAAAACGGCTTGGGAACGAAGCGTTTGTGGCCAAAGCCCCGGCAGAGGTCGTTGCCGAGCAGCGCGAACGCCTATTAGAGTTACAGAACACGATTGCAAAATTAACCACAGCGCGGGAGCAACTCGCCGCGCTTTAGCAGGAGCGCAGCATGATCAGATTTCTCATTGGTCTATCAACATTTGTTCTGGCTGGTTGCGCGACTTGGTCTGCTGATACGGTGGACAAGGGTGAGGTAGCGATGAATACCGAACAGGTGGAGTGGCGTCTGGTGATTCATGGTGGTGCGGGTGTTATCCTGCCGGAGCAGATGACTGCTGATCAGGAAGCTGCCTATCACGCGGCCCTTCAGACCGCTCTTGAGGCTGGCGCTATGGTCCTGCGTGATGGCGGCAGCGCCCTCGACGCCGTGCAGGCTGCTGTCGTGCCCATGGAAGACAACCCTCTCTTCAATTCAGGGCTTGGCGCGGTTTTCACCGCGACTGAGGAGCACGAACTCGACGCCTCGATCATGGACGGAAGTGATCGAAATGCAGGGGCAGTCGCAGGCGTGAAACGTGTGAAGAACCCGATACTTGCTGCCCGGGCGGTGATGGACAGGTCTGAGCATGTCATGTTTGCCGGGCAGGGCGCTGATGCTTTTGCTGAGGCGCAGGGGCTTGAAATGGTTCCAAACAGCTACTTCGATACTGAACGGCGTCGAGCGAGCCTGTATCGCGTCTTGCAGGAGAAAAAGCGAAGCGATGCGGATCGGCATGGCACCGTTGGCGCAGTTGCGATCGACAAAGACGGTAATCTCGCGGCAGCAACAACCACAGGCGGCATGACCGCCAAGGCAGCAGGTCGGATCGGGGATTCCCCTCTGATCGGCGCGGCGACTTATGCCCAAAACGGGGTCTGTGCTGTTTCCGCAACCGGGCATGGTGAATATTTCATTCGGGTTGGAGTCGCAAAGACGATCTGCTCCAGGGTGGAGCTTGCCGGTGAGGGCATAGACGCGGCGGCTCAATCGGCCCTCCATCAAGTTGCCGAACTTGGCGGCGACGGGGGCGTGGTCGTAATCGATGGCGATGGCAATTTCGCCTATGTTTTCAACACGGCAGGGATGTATCGCGGCATGATTGACCCTGAAGGCTCTGAAACAGCCATATTTGCGGCAAAATAGTCCCTTTGCATGGATGACACACCGAATTTCACCGGCTAATCCTCCGCGCAAAGAGGATCACTATTCATGAGCAAGACCTGGGACAAGTCGAACCTGCCTTCCCGTCATGTGACAGAGGGCCCGGCCCGCGCGCCGCATCGCAGCTATTATTACGCAATGGGGCTGTCGACAGCCGACATCAAGAAGCCTTTTGTCGGTGTGGCGTCATGCTGGAACGAAGCCGCACCTTGCAATACGGCCCTGATGCGCCAGGCTCATGCCGTCTCTGAAGGCGTAAAATCGGCGGATGGGACGCCGCGCGAGTTCTGCACGATCACGGTCACTGACGGCATTGCCATGGGCCATGAGGGCATGCGCTCGTCACTTGTCTCGCGCGACTGGATCGCTGACACGGTCGAGCTGACCATGCGTGGGCATTCCTATGACGCTCTTGTCGGTGTTGCCGGCTGTGACAAGTCCTTGCCAGGTATGATGATGGCAATGCTGCGCCTGAATGTGCCGAGTGTATTCCTGTACGGTGGATCGATCATGCCAGGCCGATTTGAAGGCAAGGATGTAACGGTGCTGGATGTCTTTGAAGCTGTCGGTGCACACGCTGCCGGGCGCAACACGATGAGCGATGAGAAGCTTGCGGCGCTGGAAAAGCTTGCTTGCCCCGGAGACGGTGCTTGCGGTGGTCAATTTACCGCAAATACAATGGCCTGTGTCAGTGAAGCGATTGGCTTGGCCTTGCCGCTGTCGTCGGCCCTGCCGGCGCCGTATCAGAACCGCGATGAGTATGCTGTTGCGTCCGGCGAGGCGGTCATGCGCCTGATTGAGACCGGCCTGCGTCCGCGAGATATCTGTACTCGTGAAGCCTTTGAGAATGCTGCCGTTGTGGTGGCCGCGACAGGTGGCTCGACCAATGCGGGTCTGCATTTACCCGCGATGGCACACGAGTGCGGCGTCAAATTCGACCTCAAGGATGTCGCTGAGATTTTCGCCAGGACACCGTACATTGCCGACCTCAAACCCGGCGGAAATTTTGTCGCGAAGGATTTTGGCGAAGCAGGCGGCGTCCCGATGCTGATGAAAACGCTGATGGATGAGGGACTAATCCACGGCGATTGCATCACCGTGACTGGAAAGACAATTGCGGAGAATCTCGCAGACGTGACGTTCGATGATGAACAGAAGGTTATTTATCGCGCCTCTAATCCGATTTCGCCAGACGGCGGTGTGGTCGGCCTGTGGGGATCTCTGGCACCCAATGGGGCAATCGTGAAGGTCGCCGGCCTCGAGAAACTGCAATTCAGCGGTCCAGCGCGTGTTTTTGATGGCGAAGAGGCCTGCTTTGAGGCGGTTTCCAACCGCGACTACAAAGAGGGCGAAGTGCTGGTCATTCGTTATGAAGGGCCGAAAGGTGGCCCTGGTATGCGTGAGATGCTGTCAACTACGGCTGCGATCTATGGCCAAGGAATGGGGGATAAGGTCGCCTTGATCACCGACGGTCGCTTTTCGGGCGCGACTCGGGGCTTCTGTATTGGGCATGTCGGGCCCGAGGCACAGGAGGGCGGCCCGATCGCTCTGATCGAAGATGGCGACTTCATCACGATTGATGCTCAGAAAGGAACAATTGACTTGCGGCTGACCCCTGCTGAACTTGAAGATCGCAAGCGCAATTGGAAGCCGCGCGTAACCGCGTACGGGTCTGGTACATTGGCCAAGTTTGCCAAACTGGTTGGGCCGGCGCATCTTGGTGCGACGACACATGAGGGATTTGCCGGTGAGCGGCACGTTTACGCAGATATCTAGGCGTTAGTGGCAACAAACAGGCGTGCTTATTCAGCAAACCTTCAGAAAATGAATGGCACAAGGCGGCATGATAAAGCCTCTCATTTCAATCGCATTTCTGTCATCCGCCATGGTGCTGCCCCTCGCACCTGCATCCGCACTCACGGATCGTGAGGTAAAGCAATGCAAGGCCATGGGGGCGAGCATCAAAGTGCGCGAGCGACAGTTGACCGAACGGGGTGAAGCCCGAATGAGTGACGCCGAAGCGGTTGAGGCCGCCGGTGAGGCTTGGGAGAATGCTGAGACCATACGCCCGATTAGCGCGCAGCATGCGGCTGACGCTGATGCAAAGAAGGCAGCCTATGACAAGTTGAAGACAGACTTTATGCGCGCGGATATGGCTTACCAGTCCGAGGTCGCGATGGTCAACAATGATGTTGCCGCCTTTAATGGCGTGTGTCTGCCCAAGAAAAACTAGTCAGCCAGGTCGACAATAACTGGAACATGGTCTGATGGTTTTTCCATCTCCCTCGCTTTGCGATAGATTTCCACGCTTGTAAGCCGGTCTGCCGCTTGCGGGCTAAGCAAGTGGTGATCAATCCTGATGCCGTGATCTTTTGGGAAGGCCCCGCCTTGATAGTCCCAGAACGTATATTGATGCGCTCGGTTGTCGCTGGCCTCAAACGCTTCGGTCAATCCTAAGTGTTTCAGCCGCCGAAGTGCCGCGCGGCTCTTTGGCAGGGCAAGGGCGTCATCGGCCCAAACTGTTGCTTCCCAGCAATCACTATCGCGAGGAATAACATTATAGTCGCCGCAAAGGGTCAGCGCCTCCTCGTTCTTGAGGAGCTCTTTCGCGTGAGCTTCGAGATGCTGCATCCAGTCCAGTTTGTAGTCATATTTGGGACCAGACGCCGGATTGCCATTGGGCAGATACAGCCCGCCTACGCGAACCGGGCTGTCGCTCAGGATGAGCGCCTCAATATACCTGGCTTGATCATCAGCTTGGTTGCCGGGCAGGCCTTTTACGACGTCTTCGACGGGATGCTTTGAAAGCAGTGCGACGCCATTGTAGCTTTTCTGTCCGTGCACCTCGACATGATATCCGAGGTCCTCAATTTCCAGATACGGGAAGGCGTCCGTCTCGCATTTGATCTCCTGCAAGCAGACGACATCACAGTCGATAGTCTTGAGAACCTCCAGTACAGTTGGGAGGCGGGCTTTGACAGAGTTGACGTTCCAGGTCGCGATTTTCATTCGGGTCTTTTAGCGTGCTTCGCCTGAAGCGCTAGGGTCGGATTGGGTCTTGACGTGAAACCATTTGGCTTCCTATAAGGGAAACTGAAAGGTTTCATAATATGACGAACCAATCTGTCTTTCGAGCAATTGCCGACCCCACCCGGAGAGAGATCATCGGCTTGTTGTCGCAGCGCGATCTGACCTTGAACAATATTAGCGCACAATTCGACATGACGCGGCCTGCGGTTGCGAAACATATTTCTGTCCTGAAGAAGAGCGGTCTGGTGGCCGTGCGCCCGCAAGGTCGTGAGCGGATCCATTCGCTACAAGCGGAGGGTTTGCGTGCGGTTGCCGACTGGGTCCAGGTCTATAGCCGCTTCTGGGACGACAAACTGGCAAATCTAAAACAAGCAGTGGAGCAACACGATGACTGACGCGGTGATGGTTAAAACAATCTATATCAAGGCCCCTAAAGAACTGGTTTGGGCTTACCTGACCGAACCGAATAAGCTTGGAAGATGGTTTCATGAGTCAGACACTGTCCTGACCGAGGGACAAGAGTACAAACTTCTTCGGGAAAACCCTGATGATAATCGAGAGGCGCTCTGCTGGGGCAAAGTGTTGGCAGCAAAAGCGCCATTGCGATTGGTTTATACCTTCACTCATCCCTTTATGGCAGGCACAGTCACGACTGTGGAGTGGGATTTGGTTGAACGCTCGGGTGGCACCCAATTGACCATGACCCATACCGGCCTCGACTCCAATTCTGAAAATGCTTTGATGATGCTGACCGAGCACGACAAAGGCTGGGATAAGCATTTCGCTCGCCTGCGAGACGTCGCGAACCTGGTGACGGCCTAATCTGGAGCAGGCAGAAAGCGGAATCTGCGTTGCTGCCCATAGGCCCAGATGCGGCTGTCTTCGAGCGTGCCAAGGCCAATATTGTGGATGGCTTTCCATTTCCCATTGAAACCACGCCGATCGCTAATCACGCCAATATGAGGCAGGGAACCACCTACGCGGCAGGTGATAAGGTCACCGGGCATCCAATTGTCCGGATCCAATTCATGCCCATGCCGCCTGAGCCAGGTTTCGACATTCGGAACACGGCGGTGATCGATGTTCCGGTCTGTTCGCGTAAGGCCCCAGATTTTGGGATACTTTCCAAAGTTTGCTCGCATGTCTTCATGTATAGCCTTCTGGAAGTCGAACTCGAACGCATCCCGAAATGCCCGGATCGCAACATCTATACATACACCGCGATCCTGCGGCACGTCGCCATTTGGATAGGTCAGCCTAACATAGGCGGGGTCGTACAGGACTGTCACACCGATCTGCGCCCGCGCTGCTGTCAGCAAGGTACTGGTGTGAAGGACTTCGTCCGTCCATCCCTTGGGAAGCAGCGGAAGGGCGAGGAAGCTTTGACAGACGGATCGACGTGTTACGCTCATATACCGACTGTTGCGTCACAGTGCGGCGCGATTACGGCCCAATTGGTTCGACTTCGTGCCGGCTAGCCTTCTCTAAACAGGGCAAGAGCTGCAGCTGTCATGCTGCTGACCCCGGTTTCGATCGTGTCCTCATAGTCCGGAGCGAAAAACGGCGAATGCAGCGATGGCAGGTCCAAGGCGCCACCCTGAGCGCGTTGCCATTTGTCCGGTTCAACAGCACCAATCCAGAAGATGAAGCTGGGAATATTTTCCGGCGTACGGGCATATTGTCCAAAATCTTCACCGCCCATAACCGGGGTCATTTCCGAGATATTTTCTGCCCCAATTGCACCGCCTATTGCCGCTGCCGCGCGCGCCGAGAGGTCAGGATCATTATAAGTCGACGGCGTATAGTCAGGATCGATAAAAATTTCTGGCTCAGGCGCACCAAACGCTTCAGCCTGCGCCTTGGCGATCCGTTGAATCCCCTCCAGCAACATCGTGCGTGTCGCATCGTCATAGGATCGCACAGTGAGCAAAAGCTTTGCCTCATCGGAGATGATATTGTGCTTGGCGCCCGCCTGGAATGAGCCGACAGTGACGACCGCCGGGGTCTGCGGGTTCACGTTTCGGGCAACCAGGGTTTGCAAAGCGGTCACGATTGATGCGGCGACAACAATCGGATCTTTGGTCGTATGGGGATAGGCACCGTGCCCGCCCACACCTTTGATCGTCAGGTCAACGCTATCGACATTTGCCAGGGCAAAACCCGGAGAATAGCCAACTGTTCCTGCCGGAAGCGCTGCCGAGACATGCAGACCGAGATTATAATCAGGCGTTGGAAAGCGGGAAAAGAGGCCGTCTTCGATCATCGCTGTCGCGCCAAGACCAAGCTCTTCGGCCGGCTGGGCAATCATGACCAGTGTCCCCGACCAGTCATCCTTGCTCTGGACAAGCGCTCGCGCTGTTCCAACCCAGCTTGTCATATGCACATCGTGGCCACAGGCGTGCATGACGCCATTGGTTACGCCGGTCCATGTCTCAGCAGAAAGGTCAGACGCATAGTCTAGGCCGGTCCGTTCTGCGACGGGCAGGGCGTCCATGTCCGCGCGGATCATCACGGTCGGGCCGTCGCCATTCTTAAAGACACCCACCACACCATATCCTGCAACACCGTCTCGGATGGTGCCTTGATCCTGTTGCGATTTCGCAGCGATCCAATCCTGTCCAAGTCCAGCCGTGACCTCGAAGCCGAGACTGGTAAGCTCATTGGTAAGGATCGCCGAGGAGTTTCGTTCCTTGAAGGATAGTTCCGGATTGGCATGCAGCCAAAGATACAGGTCAGAGAGATTTGTCCCTGCTGTCGGCATATCCGCCGTGATTTCGACCTCGCCTTGATCGGGGAAGGCAGGGGAGGTTGCGCAGGCCGTAATCATGCCGGCCACAGCGGCACTACAAAGCAGTTTGGTAAGGTACATCATCGAGAATCTCCATTTGAGCGGAGCTTAGCGCAGAATTCCCCAACGGCTAGAACCAGGAACTCGATTTATTTCGATTGAGGATATAGCTTATCACGCTATGCTTGCTTCTGCATGTCGACGGAGGGATGCCATGAGCGACACCACACCAGTGCAGCAGCCATCTAGCGAGCCGGAATCCCCGGCGCTTGCGGCGGCGCGAAATAGCCAATCGCCCGCGTTGAGGGTCTATACGCACTCTCCCATTCTGTATTGGTGGCCAGTCTGGCTTTTGGGCCTGCTATTCTGGCTCGTAACCGGCGTAGGTTTTGGCAATGAGGCGACCGAAGCCTCAGCACGGGTACAAGGTCAAACTTTCGTATTTGCTTTGGTGTTCGTGATTTTCTCGACCAGCGTCAGGCTCAGAGGCGCGAACTCCGTGATTTTTGGTCTATTGCTCGCCATAGGCGGAATTTTGCTCGCGACAGCGAACCTGTCCGCACCAATAGCGAACTTTCTTGGCGGCCTGGATATCCGCATGAGTGCGTCGTTTTATGGTTTTATGGGGATTATGGTGTTGGTGATCTGGGTGATCATGATCTTCGGTTTTGACCGCGTGAAGTTTTATGAAATCGCGCCTGGGCAAGTCCATCAGCGCGTCATTTGGGGGACAGGAGATCGCGCAGAAAACGGCGCGAGTGTGCGCTGCACCTATAAGAAAGACGACTTCCTGCGACACAGAATGATTGGACTGGGACTTACAGGAGATATTGAAATCACGTTCCCAAACAATGAAGTCTGGGAATTACATAATGTCTTGTTTGCCAAACGCCGCGCCAAACGCATTAATGAGCTGATTGTCCTGCGCCCAGTCGATTAGGCTCAGTTCTCAGCCTGAAGCCTCGCCGCCAAACTGCTCTGCCCATTCGGCAAGCATCTCGTCTTCAATCTTCTGGAACAGGACTGGGGGCGGGGTGATCGGCATGCCATGGGGCAGGGCATCCAGCAGCCCTTTATCACCGGCAGATGGCCATTTGCGATTGCCGTCTGGAACACCAAGCGTATCAAGGATTGTCTTGGCCGTGTTCGGGATGAGCGGCTGTGCGATAATCGCAAAGATTGCCACGAGATTGAGTCCTGTCCGTACACCTACTGCAGCTGCGTCAACGTCAGACTTGTATTTCACCCAAGGTTCGGCGCGGGTGAGGTATTCATTGCCTGCAGCCCATAGCGCGCGGGTTTCGGCTGCCGCTTTACGGAACTCCATGGCTTCATAATGTTCGGAGATGGCCAAGAGACTTTTCTTCAGCTCAGCCTCTATCCAGGCTTCGTCTTGGCCTGGTGTGCCGGTCGCTGGAGCCACACCATCGAACTTGGATGCTGTATATTTGGTGATCCGATTAACAAAATTGCCGAGGACGTTCGCAAGGTCTGAGTTGACGGCGGCCTGGAACCCTTCCCACGTGAAGGCAGCGTCGGAACCTTCGGGGGCGTTTGCCATCAGATACCAGCGCCAATAGTCAGCAGGCAGAAGCTCCAGCGCCTGATTCATGAACACGCCGCGATTGTTCGATGTTGAGAACTTGCCACCATACCAGGTGACCCAATTGAAAGCCTTCAGCTTGTCGACGGTCTTCCAAGGCTCCTTGGAACCGAATATTGTGACGGGGAAACTGACCGTATGGAAGGCGACATTGTCCTTGCCCATAAACTGGACGTATTCGACATCGCTGGCGCCTTTGTCCTCGCGCCACCAGCTCTGCCAGTCGCCGCCTGATGCCCTGGCCCATTCTTGTGTTGCGGCCATATACTCTATCGGGGCATCGAACCAGACATAGAAGACCTTGTCCTCAAAGCCCTGACGCACCGTGCCGTCGGGACTGGCAACCGGCACGCCCCACTTGAGGTCGCGCGTGATCGCCCGATCGCGTAGGCCCTCGTCCAGCCATTTCAAAGCGATGGACTTTGCCAGTTGCGGCCAATCCTCGCTCGCCTCGACCCAATTACGGATCGTATCCTGCATTTGCGATTGGAGCAGGAAGAGGTGCGCTGTATCGCGGATTTCAATATTCTTCGAACCCGACACGGCGGAGTAGGGATGCTTAAGATCGATCGGATCAAGCAAGCGTCCGCAGTTATCACACTGGTCACCGCGCGCCTTTTCAAAGTCGCAGTGCGGGCACGTTCCCTCGACATAGCGATCCGGTAGAAAGCGCCCATCATCGACGCTGTAGACCTGTTTGGATATGCGCTCTTCGATCAAACCGTTCTTTTCCAGTGCGTTGGCAAAGTGCTGGGTTAGCGCATGGTTTTCCGGTGAGGATGAGCGTCCGAACCAGTCATATGAGAGATTGAACCCCTCACCAGCGGCGCGCTGGATATCATGCTGTTCGTCGCAGTAAGCGCGAACATCTTGTCCTATGGCCTGCGCTGCCAGTTCAGCTGGCGTACCATGCTCGTCAGTCGCGCAGATATAGAGGACGTCATGGCCCTGAAGGCGTTGGAAACGCGCATAGACATCAGCCGGTAACATAGAGCCCGCTAGATTCCCTAAGTGCTTGATTCCATTGATATATGGAAGGGCTGATGTAATCAGGATTCTGCGATTTTTACTCAAAATTCATAATCCCTTCCAAAACTGCAATCTGCGCCAGTGTGATTCTGTCACAGAACAGGCACGTCTTAGCGCGAGATGGCATAATTGAAACACTCTAAGGAGGAAACAATGCCTAAACTAGCAGGAGTAAACTTACTCGGAATCGTCCTGGCGGCCCTCGCCATGTGGATCATCGGGTTTATTTGGTATGGATTATTGTTCAGCAACGCTTGGATGAGCGCTCACGGATGGACAGAGGCGAGTTTTGAAGGTCAAAGCGCACTCTGGATGCCCGCAGGCTTCCTGATATCACTCATTCTTTCGTTCGGTTTGGGCTGGCACATGAAGCAAAAGCAAATTGCGAAGCTGGATACGGCGGCCCTATTCGGCCTTTGGCTTGCGCTGCTCATCGGCGTTCCATTGATGATGTATGCCTATGTCTATTCACCGAGCCATTCCTGGGAACTCCTATTGATAGACGGTAGCCACACAATTGTGACCTTCGTCGCTGCCTGCGCAGTCCTATCCTTTTTCGACTGACAGGACTAAAAAATTGCCCTGGATCATCATGGTCCAGGGCAGTTTTCCATCAATATCGGCGATGGGTTCTCGGGAGGGAGAATTCAGTGGCCTTAGCCGATTTCCGGCCTGTAGGCGGCGACCATAACCTCGACACGCCGCGCCATTGGCTGATTGGTTTTGTAGGTGGCTGGTGTCACGACAATTTCTGCCGATACATCCTCGGACTCCATGCCTTCCGCCTTAAGTGCGGCGCGTACAAGTGTCAGACGCTCAGTCGCCAGCTCAGCTGTCTTGCTGTTTGCCTCATCATCTGCGGCGAGTGAGACCAGTTTCAACTCAGCGATGGCGCATTCGGAAACCTGATCCCGTGTCGCGCTAATCGTATTCAGGGCATGCTGGCTGAGTACGGTTTCGCCGCTCTGGAAATAAACCTGCATCTTAAACGGAGTACAGGATTGAGCAGTTGAGGGTGTATAAACCTCCGTCGGTGGCGGCGGCAGATTATCAGCGAAGGCGGGGGTCGCCATGGCGATGGCGGCAAGGGCTCCAGCAAAATTCTTGTACATTATCAGCTCCTTCTTGGTGACTCGCTTAAACAACGCGCCAATGGCAAGAAGGTGCCGGATAGATGGTGAATTGTGGCAACTGCGTGATGTTGTTATGGCGGCTTGCGCTTTGTGGATCAGCGCGATAAACGGTCCGGCCAGTGCCCCTATAGCTCAGCTGGTAGA
>CAYGKE010000084.1:0-11357 GCA_964350465.1 uncultured Hyphomonas sp. | reverse complement strand
CAGAACACTAAAGCGCTTACAGCCTGCTGCATCGGTCACACTGATTGAACCGAATACCGTTTTCACCGCTTGCCCGTTCAGCAACCTTGTCGTTGGCGGCCAGCGCGAGCTTGGCGCTCAACAATTTGGATATGACCAATTGCAGCGCGACGGCATCAAGGTTGTTGCCGATACGGCGCGCGATGTCGACGCGGTCGCTCGAACAGTGACCTTGAACAGCGAGCAGATACTGGACTATGACCGCCTGATCATTTCACCCGGGATTGATATTCGCTGGAATGCTATACCGGGCTATGACAGAGCTGCCGCGCAGATCATGCCCCATGCTTGGAAGGCCGGGCCACAGACCACACTGCTACGAGATCAGCTGCAAGCCATCGAGGATGGTGGCACAGTGGTCATGGTCGTGCCGCGTGCACCCTATCGTTGCCCGCCTGGGCCGTATGAGCGGGCGAGCCTGATCGCGCACTTTCTGAAAACCCGGAAACCAAGATCAAAGATGATCATCCTCGACAGCAAAGATACATTCTCCAAGATGCCATTGTTCCAGGAGGCATGGGCGGCGCACTATCCTGAGCATCTGGAATGGCGCGGCGCCTCCGATGATGGTCGCGTCTCCGGCGTCGACCCGGCGAATAGGACGGTCTCTACCGATTTCGAAACGATCAGCGCTAGCGCCGTGAATGTCATTCCGCCGCAAACAGCTGGCTGGATTGCGGAGCGCGCCGGCGTTGCGGATGCCACTGGTTGGTGTCCGATAGATGCCACCTCATTCGAATCGACTCTCCAGCCCGGCATTCATGTCATAGGCGACGCCACGATTGCAGCGCCGATGCCGAAATCAGCCTTCTCCGCCAATCTTCAGGCCAAGATATGCGCCATCGCCGTGACCCGAATGATGAATGATCTCGCCCCGGAAGACACCATCCTGTCCAATACGTGCTACTCATATACGACACCAGACGAAGCGGTTTCGATATCTGGGGTTTACAGCAATGCGCAGGGCACACTCACGAGCGTGCCAGGCGCCGGGGGGCTAAGCCCCCTCGGCGCATCACCTGAGATCCGCCGCGCAGAAGCTGCACAAGCAGAAGCGTGGTTCACGACGATCAGCCAAGAGGCTTTCGGGTGATCAGGATACTCGTGCTCGGCCTTACTGCATGCCTGGCGAACTGCAGCGATGTGCCGGACCAATTGGTTTCAAACAACCAGTTCACTGGCGATAGAATTCCTGTCTCGCTGACTGATGTCGCCGGTAATCGTGACCGCGGCGCTGCAATCTTCGCGGAGCGGCAAGCGGGCCACTGCGTCCTCTGCCATCAGGTCGGAGGTCTGGAGGCCACCTTTCAGGGCAATGTCGGCCCTGACCTGAGTGATGTCGGATCCAGATTAGATCAAGGACAGCTTCGTCTCCGTATCGTCGACTATCAAGAGGTTCAGCCCGGATCACTCATGCCCTCATATTATCGCAATCATGACCTATATCAGGTTGCAGAACCTTATCGAGGCAATCCAATTCTTTCGGCTCAGGATGTCGAGGATTTGGTCGCTTATCTGTCAGACCTGAAGAGCTGAATTGATGCAAAACGAGCAGGACAGAAACGCCATGAGATTGAGCCGTAGGCGCATTTTGCAAACCGGTGCCGGGATGGCCTTGATAACGGCGACGCCTGTGACATCGTTTGCCGCACCTGATGATGTCGCGCGCGTTCAGGCCGAATTGTTTGGCAGCGCGCCAATCCGCGAAGGTCGGGTGATGCTGTCTTTGCCGCCAATTTCTGAGAATGGCTATTCGGTGCCAATCTCGATTGATGTCGACAGCCCGATGACTGAGGACGATCACGTCAAGCGAATTGCATTGTTCGCACCGCGTAACCCCCTACCCCATGTGGCGAGCTTTCACCTTGGCCCCCTCGCAGGCAAAGCGTCAGTATCGACCCGCATCAGGTTGGGCGGCACGCAACCGGTTCAAGCCGTGGCGGAAATGAGCGATGGCTCCTTATGGTCCGGTTCCGCCGAGACGATGGTCACCCTCGCGGCGTGTGTGATATTGTAGGAAAAGCACCATGTCAGCTATTCGACTATCCGTCCCCAAGACCGCCAAACTCGGTGAGGTAATAGAGCTGAAGGCCCTGATCCAGCATCCGATGGAAAGTGGGTTCAGGCGTGGATCCACCGGCGCTCGGATCGAACGAGACATCATCGCAAAATTCGAGTGCCACTATGATGGCGAGTTGATTTTCGCAGCTGACTATTTCCCTTCCGTCGCTGCAAATCCGTTCATCACATTCCATACGCGCGCCACTCATAGTGGAGCACTGGAATTCATATGGACAGACCTTAACGGCGACAGCTGGTCAGATACAGCCAGCATCGAGGTCGCATGATCCGTAGCGCGGGATCAGTTCTGCTTGCAGCTTGTCTGGTTGCCTGCGCACCGGAGCGATCAACTGAACCAGCCGAATTGAACGCCGACCAGGTTCGTTCCGGTAGCAGTTTCCTGACCCCGGAAACCCTGGCCATGCAGGCGGACAATTTTGCTAACCCCGGCTATCTTTGGGTTGATCGTGGCGCACGCCTGTTTGACGCAGAAAACGGCACAGACAAGGCTTGCGCCTCCTGCCATCAGGATGGCCTGAAAGGCGCAGCCGCCACCTATCCCAAAATCGATAGTCAGAGCGGGCAGCTCCTCAATCTTGAAGGCCGCATAAATATGTGCCGAAGCCGGTATCAAGGACTTGAGCCACTTGCCTATGAAAGCGAAGCGCTCCTCTCTCTGACGGGCTTTGTCGCAAATCAGTCTCGTGGCCAACCGACCAAGGTTTCGAAAGACGGGGCCGCTGCGCAGCACTACCAATCCGGCCGGGATTACTTTTATACGAGGCGCGGACAGTTCAATCTGTCCTGTCATCAATGCCACACCGAAAACTGGGGTAAGAAATTACGCGGTGACACGATCAGTCAGGGTCACGGCAACGGGTTCCCGGCTTATCGATTGGAGTGGGAGTCGTTTGGCTCACTGCATCGGCGGTTTGCCGATTGCGACATAGGCGTACGAGCCGAACCGCGGCCACTTGGCGACCAACATTATATCGACCTGGAACTGTATCTGGCATCGCGCGCGAGAGACTTGCCTCTCGAGTCGCCGGCAATTCGCCGCTAGGTTTTCAAATCGCCTGACCGCCCGAAAATCTTCGCACGAGGCGAGCGAAGAAATAGCTGACTGAGAAAATCAGAGGAGCGATAAACAGGAATCGGCTCACGCTTAATCCGATAAAGCTCACCAGGATCATGCTGACGAGCAATATAAGACAAACCCAGTAGACGCGTTCACTTCCAGCTGTCTGTGTGCTGGCCACTGCACCAGCGATCAGCCCCATTAGGGCAAATCCGATCAAACCGAACAGCGTCGCGCCAATCAGCAGGCCGCTCAAAAAAGCGATCAACACCGCAACGACAAGATGCAGCTGTTTCATGCTCAGCGCTCCTGCTCGACAGAGTCGACATATTCAAGCGCATCCGCATCTGGGCTTGGGCACGGTGCCCCCGCATCGGCCCAATCAGCAAAGAACGCGACGGCTTCTTTACGAGAATAAGGTGCAGGCTCGCGCCCAGGACCAGGATCCCACCCCCAGTGGACAAGCTCGTCATGGTCGATATGCGCGGCCACATCCGCGATTGAGCGACCGCCATTTCTCAGCGGGTCCTTGATTTGCGCACAGGCATAGGCCGAGCTTTTGCCAAACCATTCCATCTCGACCGGTGCCAGGGTCCAGACATGCGCGCCCGGCGGGCCATGTAGCAGGTCTGAGTTTTGCTGTTGGTGACAGGTTGCACAAGGCAGGGTCGTGTTGCCGATCCGGTCCTCACCAGCGTTGACGTTCATCCCGTGAAAGGCCCATTCGCCGTCTTCCAAACCATAGTTGCCGCCTGACCATCGGGGCCGGTTATCCTCACCGACATGGCAGTTTGAGCAGCGCGGGTGGGATACAATCTCGTATATCTTGTCCCAAATCGCCAAACCCGGATCAGCGGTCGGTGATTGAGCAATTGCTGGTTTCGCCATGGCAATCACCAAAAGCAGAATTGCAAATCTCATGATGACGCCCTCACACAAAGTCTACGAATTTGCTGAACGGCATCTCGCGCAAACGCTGTCCAGTCGCTGCGAAGATCGCATTGGCAAGCGCAGGCGCGGCTGGCGGCACGGGCGGCTCACCGATACCTCTGATCTTGTCGCCATTCTCCAGCGCGCGAACTTCAATTTCCGGGCATTGGTAAAGCCGCATGCCCTCGTGCGCGTGGTAATTGGTCTGATCAGCGATCCCGTCCGTATATGTGATCTCGCAATTCATTGCGTGTCCGAGCCCGAATACGACCCCGCCCTGGACGAGATTTTCGAAATTGACAGGATCAATGACGCGGCCAACTTCGGCGGCGACATAGACTTTGTCTATCTTGATACCGCGCTCCGTGCTGGTTACCTCAACGACTTCGGCGCAGGCGACCCCAAACGACAGGCAGAACGCAACGCCGCGCCCGCGTCCTGGCCCCAGATCACTGCCCCAGTTCGACATTTCGCCAACCGCTTCCAGGACTTTACGAGAATTCTCATGCCACATCAGGCGTATACGCTCTTCCAGAGGGTCGGCCCCAGCAGCATGGATCAGTTCATCGAGAAATCCTTCATGCAGGAACGCATTCGAAGAGGCCCCTACCGAGCGCCAGGAACTCAAGGGCGCTAGCGGCGCAGCCTTGTACCCTGTCACCCGGTAGTTCGGAATATCATAGGGTTGTTCCCAGGCCCCCGTGGTGATGATCGGATCCGGCCCAGGCATCGAGATACCCTGGCGACCCATTTGAGAGTCGGTCACAGATGGCATGGCGATCGCGAGGTCAAAGGCCTCGACCCGGCCACCTTCTACCGCGCCCTTCATTCGCCCCATCGAAATCTGGCGAACATAGTCGTGACCAAAATCCTCCTCGCGACTATAGGTCATTTTAACTGGCGTGCCCTTCATCGCCATCGCAATCTCAACCGTTTGGCGAACACAGTCATCCTCGAGACGATGGCCGAAACTGCCACCCATCATTTGAACGTGGACGTGAATATCCTTGGGCTTATGGCCAGTGATCTTCGACACGTTGGCCTGAATGAAGCGAGGAACCTGCGTGCCTGTCCAGATATCTACCCGGTCATCTGTGACCAGGGCAATCGCGCCGACCGGTTCAAGCGGCGCATGCGCGACGTAGGGAACACGATACTCTGCCTCTATCGGCGCAGCTTGTGTGGCGGCTTCAACATCGCCATCGTCGCGATCGCGGCTATTGAGCTGGTCTTCGTTGAAGGCGTCGGCAAGAACCTGCCAATGCGCGTCCATTGTGGCCGGAAACACGGCTTCATCCCAGTCGAACTGAATGGCGTCCGCAGCTTTGAAGGCCCGCCAGGTATTGTCGGCGACAATGCCCACGCCGCCTGTGACCGGCACTATTTTTACCACGCCGCGCATAGTTTCTGCTTGCGCAGCGTCATAGCCCTTGATCCCGCCGCCTTGCCGCGGGTTAAGGCGCACAGTGGCATGCAGCATATCAGCTATCGCAACATCCACGCCGTAGGTTTGAGTGCCGGTGGACTTGGCGATGATATCCAGACGCCGCATCGGCTTGCCAATCAGGCGCCATTCGTCTGGCGCTCGCAATTCGACATTTGTCTTTGGTGACAGCTTTGCAGCCGTTTCTGCGAGTTCGACGTAAGACAGCGATGTGCCATCCGGAAGCTGCACAGCGCCTTTACTGGTTTTGAGCTGCTTTACTGAAACGCCTGATATTTTCGCCGCAGCTGCCTTCAAGGTCTCGCGGGCAACTGCGCCCGCCTTTCTCAGTTTTACAAATTGGTCCGGCACCGTCGAAGACCCACCAGTGATTTGCAGTCCCATGAATTTCATCGGCGCATCAGCGACTTTCCGCATACGCCGCGCCATGAAGCTTTCATCCGTCGGCGCGTATGGCACAGCTTCACCAGCAATCGCTGTGTTGTAATAGATCGGACTTGGCGGGCCGGGATCAACACTGACTTGATCAAGCTCGATATCGAGTTCCTCGGCGATCAGGGCCGCCTGCAACGAATACGCTCCCTGCCCTTTGTCGGCGCGCGGCGTAATCAATGTCACGCCGCTTTGATCGATCAGAACGTAAGGCGTGAGCGCCGCCGCACCCTCGGCCAAGTCGGCCTCAAGCGGGTTCTCTCCGGGACGGAAATAGGCGTAATAGCCGAAAGCAACACCGCCAGTAACAGCCATGGAACCCACAAGAAATGTTCGGCGAGCAATTTTGACCGCGCTGACCATGACCTATGCTCCGTTCAGTTTGGCTGCTGCTTTTTTGACGGCAGCGCGTATGCGCACATAGGTGCCACAGCGGCAAAGATTGGCTGACATAGCTCGGTCAATATCTTCGTCTGTAGGATCAAAATTGCGCTCCAGGAAAGACGCGGCCGCCATGATCTGTCCAGACTGGCAATAGCCGCATTGGGCGACCTGTTCTTCGATCCAGGCCTCCTGAACTGCGTGCAGAGCCTCCGGGGACCCAAGCCCTTCAATCGTGGTGACCTCTGCGCCATCGGCATGTTTGGCGCGAATGGAGCAAGACCGAACAGCAACACCATCTACATGCACGGTACAGGCGCCGCATTGTGCAACGCCGCAGCCATATTTAGGGCCGGTGATGCCAAGCTCATCACGTAGCACCCACAGGAGTGGCATATCGTCTTCGACGTCTATGTCGTGGTTTGCGCCATTTACAGTCAGCTTCACGATTTGCTCCTGTCCAGTAGCTCAATATTCCGGAACTCCACAGGATGACTTTCTGACTGCAGGGCGATGTAGCCTTCTTTCAGCGCCAACTCCTCGCCTAGTATCCGCTGTGCATCGCCGTTATCAGGGTCGAGCTGCGGATCGGTCAACACGAATGCTGTCTCACCATTGATGAAGATGGTGATGCCGCTTTCCGGACTGACATCCACTTCCGCCTGAACCCACTCATCCTTCGGCAAGCCAAGCGTTGCCGAGTTGATACAATGCTCAACCACAAGCGTTCCATCGATGACAATATGCGTACCTGGCGTACAAATATTTGCTGTCGTTCGAACTGATGGATTACCCACGCCACCGAGCAATTGCGCTTCAACTGATACCGGAAAGCCTTGATCCACAGCAATTGTGGCCGGATCCTGTGTGAGCAGCATGACCCCGCTATTCATGAAGGCCCATCCAGGCGCGCCCTCCATCTGCCCGCCAACAAACCGGTATTCGAATTTCAACCGATAGTCACTCAGGCTGCGCTCAAAAAACAGGTGTCCAAAACGGCCTGCAAATTCATCATAATTGTCGTAATTGACCGACAAAACACCGTCTTTGGCGCGAAAGGTTTCACGCGAATCTTGCCCCAGTTCTTCGCCTGTAATTTTTGGGGTCCAGCCATTCAGGCTTTCCCCGTCAAATATGGTCTCCCATTTGGGGTCTGCCGAGGAACACGCGCTAAGCACCAGCGCAATGAGACAAGAGGCGGCAATAGAAAATCGAGAAATGGCTTTGTCCTCCGATAAAAATCCATGGATATCCTATATCTTTGATCCTCGACAGCAAGAGACTGGCAAATGGCGAGTAGATTTCTGTTGCTCATATTCCATTATCGGAATATGTATTCTGAATGGCACGCGCAAAAACCACTCACGATATCTTCAACGCTATTGCCGAGCCAAAGCGCAGGACATTGATCGAGATACTGGCGACAAGCGAGATGAGTGTGAACCAGCTTGCCGCGCAGACATCATGGAACCAGCCGTCAGTATCGAAGCACCTTGCTGTCCTGCGCGAGGTCGGCATCGTCACCGAACGACAAGAGGGGCGATGCCGGATCTATCAAATCCAGCCCGAAAAACTCCGACCGATTCAGGAGTGGGTTCACAAGTTCGAACAATATTGGGGCGGCACGCTCGACCAGTTGGATACCTATCTGGGCAAGATACAATCACAAGGAAACACGCATGACTGACATCAAGGTTGAACCATCAATCCTCGTAAAGGAGTTTGATGCCCCACAGCAGCTTGTATTCGATGCCTGGACCCAGGTTCAACACCTCAACCAGTGGATGTTCCCGATGCAGGGTTGCACCTGCGAATATGTCTCGGCCGATATAACTGACAACGGAACCTCGCTGCATAAGATCACTATGCCGAACGGCATGGAAATGTGGCTGTTCACGAAATTCGAGACTGTTTCTCCCCCCGACCGGCTGGTGTTTTTCCAGTATATGTCAAATCCGCAAGGCGACATCCTGCCCAACCCGCATATGCCAACCTGGCCGAAAGACATGCGGGCGACACTCGCCTTCGAAGCGATTGGCAATCGAACCAAGCTGACCTTCTATTGGGAGCCGATCAACCCAACCAGGGAAGAAGCCGAAACGTTTGAGTCGATGCGCGAACAAAATGGCTGGAGCGCAGGCCTCGAACAACTCGCCAGTTACCTTGCCACACTCAAGGCTGGTTGAAAGCGGCATGCAGGAATCGCGGGAATCAGCTCCTGATTCGCTATCGTTTCGCGGACTGAAGTCGAATTGAACGGCCCGGACTTAGAAAATTCGCGGCGGAAACAATCGCATCGGCGTCAATCTGGAAGTGTCGGTAGAGATCATTGACCGTCCCGGTTTGACCAAAATGCTCAACGCCGAGTGGCGCAACCTGATGGCCTTTGACACCGCCAATCCAAGCCAATGTCGCAGGATGACCATCCGTAACTGTGATCAATGTCGCGTTTCTCGGAACGTCGGCCATCAGGCGTTCAATCTGGCTCGTTGCATCGAGATGACCTCTCGCACGCGCGCGCCTAGCTGCCGTCCAACCTGAATTCAATCGATCAGATGACGTTACCGCCAGCACACCGATGTCGCGGCGATCATTACCAATCCGGCCCGCTGCCTCAATCGCTTCTGGGGCCACGCAGCCCTGATAGGCGATGATGATCTCAGCATTCGTACCTGGCTTGCGCAGCCAATATGCCCCATCAATCACCCCTCGTTTGAACGCCGTATCGTCTCGCGCCCTTAGCTCCAATTGCTCAATTGGCCGCGTGGTAAGCCGCAAATAGACCGATCCGCCGGTCTCATCTCGCAGCCAGGTACGCTCATCAGGATCGCCCTCGCCATCGCGCTGTAAATAGTCAAAGGACCAGTCCATGATGATCGACAATTCGTCGAGATAGGCCGGTTCAAATGAGACCAGTCCGTCCTGGCTCATCCCGATCAACTGCGCACCGATAGACTGATGGGCACCACCTTCCGGCGCCAACGTCACGCCGCTTGGTGTCCCTGCAATAATGAACCGCGCATCCTGATAGCAAGCATAATTCAGCGCATCGAGACCGCGCGCCACGAACGGGTCGTAAACCGTTCCGACGGGGATCAATCGTTCTCCAAACAGGCTGTGAGAAAGCCCTGCAGCGCCAAGCAGCAAAAACAGATTCATTTCGGCGATACCAAGTTCGATATGCTGTCCTTGTGGCGAGAATTGCCATTTCTGCGTCGATGGAATCTTCTGCTCGCGGAACGTGTCGCTCTTGCTGTCCCGGGCAAACAGCCCCCGACGATTCACCCATGACCCGATGTTGGTGGAGACAGTCACATCCGGAGAGGTGGTCAAGATTCGATCGGCAATAGGGGCATCGGATTTAGCAAGGTTATCGAGTATTTTGCCAAATCCGGCCTGGGTTGATTGAAGCTTGTCATCAAGAAATATAGGCCCGGGGCTTGCCAGGCGCGGCGCACTGAACCGTCGAGGCCCAGCGGCAAAAAACGGAACCTGATCAAGGAATGCTTGCATGACGCCGGGATCGCCCATGCCCGCCAGTTGCTCCCACTCCTGCCCTTCAGGAATATTCATCAATTGCTGGAACTCGGCCATCTGCACCGTATTCATCAGTCCAGCATGATTGTCCTTGTGCCCCGCAAGCGGCGTTCCCCACCCCTTGATCGTATAGGCCAGAAAGACTGTTGGCTTATCGTCTTTAACAGCGTCAAACGCGGACGTGAGCGATTCCAGACACTGCCCGCCGAGATTATTCATTAGCTCGCCCAGCTCGTCATCAGAGCGCTTGTCCAGCAGTGCAGTAACGTCACCCTGATCACCGAGATCGCTCATAAGTCGTTCGCGCCAAGCGCTGCCGCCTTTGTAGGTGAGAGCAGAGTAAAGCTGGTTCGGGCAGGTCTGAATCCACGCCTTCAGCGCGCCGCCCCCCGGTTCATCGAAAGCGGCTTGTTGCAAGACGCCATGACGCAGGATCACTACCCGCCACCCGAATGCTTCGAATATCGCCTGAATACGTTCCCAAAGTCCCTCATGCACAACGCCGTCGAGGCTTTGCCGATTATAATCGATCACCCACCAAGTGTTTCGAAGATCGTGCTTCCACCCTTCAAGGAGGCATTCATAGACATTGCCCTCATCCATTTCTGCGTCACCGACCAGGGCAACCATCCGGCCAAGTGGTCGTGGTTCGGTCCAATCCTTCTCCGCCAGATAATCCTGTATAAGGGACGCGAACGCTGTCTCCGCGACGCCCAGACCAACAGATCCCGTTGAAAAATCGACATCATCAATATCCTTTGTACGGCTCGGATAGGACTGCGCCCCGCTAAGACCGCGGAAACGCTCAAGTTTCTCGCGCGTCTGATTTCCCATCAGGTACTGGATTGCGTGGAATACCGGAGACGCGTGCGGTTTGACCGCAACCCGGTCCTCAGGTTTCAGCGTGTGAAAGTAGAGCGCCGTCATGATCGAAACCATGGACGCACACGACGCCTGATGCCCGCCGACCTTCACATCGCCGTCAACTTTCTCTCGCAGATGGTTCGCATTGTGGATCGTCCAAGCCGACAGCCACAAAAGGCGTTGCTCCAAGAGTTTCAGTTTGTCGATATCTGGTGCCATTTTATTGTCCCAACTTGGATTATGCGTGCGTTAATCCGCCAGCACGAGCATAATTTCACCTCGCATTCTTACAAAGCACGTCCCCAAACGGGACCACAACATGTTTGAGCGCATGACGAAGATAATAACCATCTGCGCTGACTGTGCGGATGAGGACAGACCGGTGAGGCTGTGAAGACGGTGAGGTCAGTCTTAAGCGCGCGGGAGCCATGTGTGGCGCGGGATTTGGGACAATTCCGGTCACAAATACCGTTGAGGTCGTCACGCTTGGAAACGTTCCCCAACAAATTCAATATCATGTGAAAAGACTATGCTTTGAAATGGCGCGAGTGACGGGCGTCGAAATCAAACTACATTTGCTTTAATTACAAT
>CAYGKE010000083.1:0-11509 GCA_964350465.1 uncultured Hyphomonas sp. | reverse complement strand
ATAGCCCTTCTCGATCACTTCCGGCATCTGGCGATAGAAGAAAGTCAGCAGCAGCGTGCGGATATGTGCGCCGTCGACATCGGCGTCGGTCATGATGACGATCTTGTGGTAGCGCAGCTTGTTGATGTCGAACTCATCGCGGCCAATACCAGCGCCAAGCGCCATGATCAGCGTGCCGACCTGATCCGAGGACAGCATCTTGTCGAAACGCGCGCGTTCCACGTTGAGGATCTTACCGCGCAGGGGCAGGATCGCCTGGTTCGAGCGGTCGCGGCCTTGCTTGGCCGATCCGCCGGCTGAATCACCCTCGACAATAAAGATTTCAGACTTGCTCGGGTCTTTTTCCTGACAGTCAGCGAGCTTGCCGGGCAGGGAGGAGATGTCGAGTGCGGTCTTGCGCCGGGTCAGCTCGCGTGCCTTGCGGGCGGCCTCGCGGGCGGCAGCGGCTTCGACGATTTTCTGCATGACCATGACGGCTTCTTTTGGGTTCTCTTCGAACCACTCCGCCAGTTTCTCATTGATCAGGCTCTCGACCACTGGCCGAACCTCAGAAGAGACCAGTTTGTCCTTGGTCTGGGACGAAAATTTCGGATCGGGCACTTTGACTGACAGTACGCAGGTCAGGCCCTCGCGAGCATCATCGCCGGAAATATCGACCTTTTCCTTTTTCGCGATACCCGAAGAGGCAGCATATTTGTTGATAATCCGGGTCAGGGCACCGCGAAAACCAGCCAAATGGGTTCCGCCATCGCGCTGCGGGATATTGTTTGTGAAGCAGAGGACCTGCTCATGATAGCTGTCGGTCCATTCCAGCGCCGCCTCAACCGTGATGCCATCTTTCTCGCCGGTGACGAAAATGGTCTCGGGGATCAGGGCGGTGCGCGCCTTGTTGAGATGCTGGACGAAGGCTGCGACGCCGCCAGCATATTCCAGCACAGTCTCATAGGCTTCGGCCTCGCGCAGATCGTGAAAGACAATGCGTACGCCAGAGTTCAGGAAGGCGAGCTCGCGCAGCCGGTGCTCCAGCGTCTTGCGGTCATATTCGGTCATGGTGAAGGTTGAGGAAGAAACCATGAAGCGCACGGCCGTGCCGGTATAGGGGCCGGTGCCGCTACGATGCGCCGGGCTATCGCCAACCTCTTTTAGCGGGGCTTCGGTTCGCCCACCCTCGACAAAGCGGACATAGTATTCCTTGCCATCGCGGTGGATTGTCAGGTCGAGCCAATCCGACAGCGCGTTGACGACGGACACACCCACCCCGTGCAGGCCGCCTGAGACCTTGTAGGAATTACTGTCAAACTTGCCGCCAGCATGTAGTTCGGTCATGATCACTTCAGCGGCCGAGCGGCCCTCTGTGGCGTGTTGGCCAACCGGAATGCCGCGACCATTATCAGTGATCTCGGCGCTGCCATCCGGATGCAGTGTGACGGTCACTTCGTCGGCATGCCCGGCCAGTGCCTCGTCAATCGCATTATCGACAACCTCATAGATCATGTGGTGCAGGCCAGAGCCATCATCAGTGTCGCCAATATACATGCCGGGGCGTTTGCGCACGGCCTCAAGGCCCTTCAGGACCTTGATACTATCGGCGCTATATTCGGAATTTTCATCCGGGTTTTGTTGCGTCTCGTCGGACATGGTGCGGACCGCTTTCTGATTCGTTCTAATTGCCTGTTTTTATACAGGGTTTTTACCGAAAAGGGAAATCAGAGAGGGGGTATTTAGTGCAGCAAAAACAGGGGTTTGAGAGGGGTTCTGCAGTCGGTGTTTTCGGCGTGGCAATTATGCCCGGATTTGGAGGGTCCAAACGCGCTTCAACTTCGCCTATTATCCTCTAAAATTTGCAAATATTGCTGACAATATACAATATCAATTTATTGTGATCGGGCTGATCTTCACCGAAGAAAGTGTTCAGCATATAGAAAAATTGAGCGTTGGAGCGATGGGGAGAATACGATCATGAGACTGTCAAAAAGCACAACAATCGGAGCGTTCCTTTTGGGGAGCGTCGCCTTCGCTGCGAGTTGCACGCATGGCGCTGAAACAGTTGTTGCCTCCATCTCTGAAGCGCAGCCCGAAACACCACGTCTTGGCGGGATACACACGACATTGTTCGATTTTGAGGACGGCTCACTTCCTGAAAGCGTTTCCGTGAATGAGGGAGACCTTGAAATTGTAGAGCATGGCGATGGATACGCTTTGCGTGTCCATCTGGATGGTGCAGACCATCAGATTGTATCGTTCAACTTCAGCGCCGCACCGGGTGGATGGGACTGGTCAGGTAAGGACAATTTTGGCCTGGCTTTTGATGTTTCCAATCCGGGCGAGCAGTCCGTACAACTTCACTTCAATCTGAACTCAGCGGGTGGTGGCAATCTCACCCGCGCCAATGTCATTGCGGCCGGTGAGACCGAGACGTTGTATGCCGAATTGAAAAGTCCTCTCATGGCCCTTGATTCTGGCATCCGCGGCGATCCGGCCACAATTCTCGGCGACGCTGTCTGGATGGTGTGGATGTGGGGCGACAAAGCCCTGGATTATTCCAACGTCTCCAGTTTCGGGTTCTATTCTCGCGGCCTGAAGTATGATCGAGACGTGATCATCGACAATGTCCGCCTGGTCGAAAATCCGCCACTGGATGAGGCGTTTTTGACCGATATTGTCGATAAATATGGCCAGAACGCAAAAGCGGTCTTCCCCGGAAAGATATACTCGGATGAACAGCTTTCCGAGGTGACCGAAGCCGAGCTTGAGCAACTGGCCGGAGCGCCAGAGTTTGATGACCGATCAAAATATGGTGGCTGGAAGAATGGTCCTCAGCTTAAAGCAACGGGCTATTTTCGCACGGAGAAAGTTGGCGATCGTTGGGCCATTATTGACCCCGAGGGATACATGTTCTTTTCCAACGGCATTGCGAACATACGCTTGTCGAACAATGGTACGATCACAGGGTATCAATATGACACGTCTGAGGTTGTTCAGAGAACCCCTGAGGACCTGACACCTGAACATTCCATTGGTCTTTTCCTACAGGACATGCCGAGGAAAAAGACCCGGCGTCTTGTATCAGAATTGCGCAGGAATATGTTTGAGTGGTTGCCAGAGGCGGGCGAACCCTTTGACGGAAATTATGGCTATCGCCGTGAGGTCAATGTGGGTTCGCTTGAGCATGGTGAGACCTTCAGTTTCTACCGAACGAATCTGGAGCGAAAGTATTCTCAACAGAATCCGGACTTCATGCAAAAATGGACCGATGTCGCAGTCGACCGGATGCGCCATTGGGGTTTGACCTCGACCGGGAACTGGGCGGACCATTCGCTATATAACAATGGACAGGTTCCCTACATCGCTGATGGTTGGATCATCGGCGACTACAAGACAGTTAGCAGCGGCTTTGATTTCTGGGGCGCCATCCCGGATCCGTTTGATCCGAAATTTGCTGAACGGGCGGACCTCACAGTCCGCGCGATTGCGGAAAGGGTGGCGGATAACCCGTGGTGCATTGGCGTGTTCATCGACAACGAGATCAGCTGGGGACGTCCTGAAAGCCAGGAGCAAACCTATGGCATCGTGATCTACACGCTGTCTCGTGATGTCACCGATACCCCGGCCAAAGCGGCTTTCATGCGGGTGCTGAAAGGACAATACCCTGATATTGCTGCGCTCAATAAGGCTTGGGAGACCGACTTTGCTTCGTGGGATGTGCTGGATGCTGGTGTCCGGTTCGACAATCGAAATGACGCCATGTGGTCAGATTTCAGCACATTGCTTGAAGCCTTCGCCAGCGAGTATTTTCGCGTAGTGCATGACGCGGTAGAAGATCACATGCCAAACCACATGTATCTTGGACCGCGCATGGCGAGCTGGGCGCGTCCGATAGAGGTTATCCGCGCAGCAGCCAAGCACAGCGATGTGATCAGCTACAACGAGTATCGCGAAACCATCCATCCGGAGAAGTGGAAACATTTGGATGAGATCGATATGCCAGCAATCATTGGAGAATGGCATGTCGGTGCGTTGGACCGGGGATCGTTTCATGGTGGTCTTGTCTGGGCACAAGATCAGGCTGAGCGCGGTCGGATGTATGAAGAGTACATGCAGGCGGTCCTGGAAAACCCGTACTTTGTTGGGGCACACTGGTTTCAGTATACTGACTCAGAGCTGACCGGACGCGCCATGGACGGCGAGAATTACAATGTCGGCTATGTCTCGGTGACTGACCGGCCCTATCCGGAACTGGTCGAGAGTACCAAGAAAGTGAACCGAGCCTTGTATGAAACGGCCTATGCGCCGTGGGTTGTGCAGGCCGAACCTGAGGGCAACGATTAGGGATTGCCATCGCCTAGATGGAGGGCCTGACGCTGGCTCTGACCGAGGGTAACCTGTCTGCGGTTTCAGCTATTCTGACATTTACCCTCCCAAATTTTGCTTTTCTTGTATAATGTCGACAATGCGGCTGCGCTGATTGGTGCCTTGCAGCTTCCGATGTGAGCCGCCCGAAACAATAAGCGACGCTGTCAGGAGGGCAGCATTTAGCAGCGCAGACTGTGGAGGAAGCAATGAGATTTTTCGGCATCATGATCTTGATGAGCCTGTTCGGTATGGGCGCGGCTATAGCGCAGACACCAGATCCAAATTCATACTATGTCTATCAGGGCGAAGGTGTTGGCCCATGGGAGTTCGCTCTGAATTTCGGCCAGGACCAGTTCGAAGCAGGTGCAGCTGAAACCGCACGCGGGAGCCTCGTTGCGACACCAGCTGCGCAAAACGCAGAAAATGACGCTGTCCACCTGATTTGGAAGCCGAAAGGCGTCAAGAACGAGTGGGATAGCGAAAACAAGAATGTTCTGACCGCCACCGTGATCAATCGAATGTCACCGGTCGACCTCAGCAGTGTGAAAGATCAGGCCGCCCTGGCTTTTGATGTGCGGATCATAAAAGCGCCAAGGAAGCCCGTCGAGCTGACCATGGAGTGCAATTGGGACTGGCAGTGCCGGTCGACGGTTGCTCTCAAGCACCCCTTCGGTCGTCTGCCGAAAGGTGAGTGGGTCACAGTGCCGGTGCCATTACGGTGTTTCGATCAGGACGGGTTCGACTTCACCAAGGTGACCACAAGTTTCATGCTCTATACGGGCGGGAAGATGGAACTTGAACTGGGCGATGTTCGCCTGGTGGCGTTCCCGGCCGATCAAGCAAAATGCGCTGGGGATTAGCAGATTTAGCTGGCGTGCTAACAGTCGAGAATTTCCCGCAATCGGGTCTCAATCGATTGCGCATAGGCCTCCAGAAGCCGAGAGGCCTGCTGCGGAGTCGTTCGCAAACATAACTGGATGACGCTTCCCCAAAGATGGCAGATGATGAGCGCTGCGTCGCTAAGCGTATCGTCTACAGGCCTTTTTCCAAGTTCGGCCAATCGGTCGCGAAGAATGATCGCATTTCGCTTTGTGTTTTCTGCATCTGAATCCTGTATGGCGGGATGCGAAGACGCCGATGCCCAAATAAAGGCAAGTCCCGGCCGGCGGCGAACAAGTTTGAGTTGGGTCTTTAGGGCCGAATGGATTCCAGAGAGCAACTGGTCGATGGATTGCGCACTGCGCAGGCTCTTTCGCATATGTGTATCAATGGATGCCATTTCACGCGCATAAAGCCCGCTAATAAGTGCGTCCCGGTTGGGGAAGAACTGATAAAGTGATCCGATAGGTACATCTGCCTCCGAGGCGACATGCGTCACCTTCAGATCGAGATGTCCGTTTCTTAGAATATGCGCCAAGGCTGCATCCAGAATAGCGGCAACACGCGCGCGGCTTCGGGCCTGCACCGGCATTTTCCAGGGGGGGCTGTCGGTCTGTTCGAGAGAACGCTTCGTCATGACACTTGACATAACATGAGCATTCCTCATATTCAAATATGAATATTCCTCATATTATTGGGTTAAGTCATGTCATTCCTATTACTTGTTCTGTCGTTCAAAATCCTTGTCACAATTGTTCTGTTATGTGTCCCGCTTTTCCTGCTTCCGAAATCTCGGCTCGACAAAATATTCGCGTTCGGAGACCCGTCAGAGAATTTCTATCGATTGTATGGGGTTGCGATGACAGCCTTGCTGACCGCCTATCTTGGCGGGTGGTTTGGTGCAGTCGAAGGGCGGTATATCAAGGAGATTGTCTTTATGGGCATCGTGTCCAATGTGGGCGCAGCTGTGACTATGGTCTTCACCGGATATGCAGCGAAGAAGCGACCCACAGTCATTGTGTTCGGATTGATTGGGGCCGGCTTCATCGTGGCAGCTGTGTCACCGGGTTTTGCAATGTCACCGCTGTGGTGATGGGCGCTGCGTGACCTCAACCAATTGCGCTTTGTCGCCGAACGCTTCGAACAGGAAGGCTTCGGTGCCGGTGAGCCAGGCCTGTCCGCCGATGGATAGCAACTCCTCGAATAGCGCAGCGCGGCGGTCTGCATCAAGGTGGGCGGCGGCTTCGTCGAGCAGGATGAGCGGCGTCGGGCCATTGCCATCATCACAAAGCGCGCGAGCACTGGCCAGGATCAGGCCAATCAGCAGCGCCTTTTGCTGGCCGGTTGAGGCATCCTTGGCGGGCGCTCCGGTCGGGCGGTGGATGACCGAGAGGTCAGTGCGGTGCGGACCGGACAGGGTCCGTCCAGCCCCCTGGTCACGGTAGCGACCCTTGGCGAGGCTCTCGGCGATCAACTCTTCCAGCTCGATCAGACCCGCCCCTCCGGCGGCGGCCTGTTCAGCCTCGCCCTCCAGCGCGAGATCGCCTTTCGGGAAGTGGCCTTCCGGGCGTGCATCGACAGCGGCTTGTAGCGCGGTCAGGACACGGGCGCGATTGGCGGCAATCACTGCGCCAGCTTCGGCCATACGTGCTTCGATCGCATCGGCCCAGGCCGGATCGATACGGCCGCGCTCGAGCAAGGCATTGCGCTCGCGCATCGCCTTTTCATAACGGCCGGAGACGCTACCATGTGAGGGGATGTGCGCCATCACCTGGCGGTCAAAGAAGCGCCGCCGCTCCGATCCGCCGCCGCGAAACACAGAGTCCATGCTGGGGGTGAGCCAGACAATGCGGATCAGTTCGGCAAGGTCGCCAGCTGTTGCCGGGGCGCCGTCGAGGCGAATGGTGCGCTTGGCGCTGCTGCCTTCCGGCTCAAGACCCACGCCGATCTTGCGCTCATCATCGAGCGTGGCCGAGACGGTCCAGGTGGCAGCTTGTGAGCGGGTCATGTCGCCGAGATTTGCGGCGCGCAGGCCGCGTCCGGGGCCGAGCTGCGATATCGCTTCTAGAATGTTGGTCTTGCCCGCGCCGTTTGCGCCCCACAGACAGACCGGGCGCGCATCAAGCTTCAGGTCGAGCGCTTCATGGCTGCGGAAATCGGTCAGGCGAAGGCGGGTAAGGGCGGTCATTTCAGTCTGAGAAGCCAAATATGTCGATTGGCCAATCAAACCAAATGTGCATCACGCCGCTGGAGATGACCAGAATTGCAATAGAAAGGCAAATTACGGTCAAGTAGAACCATACTTGGCCGCGTCGCAGCACAAGAAACACTAGCGACCAGAAGAATCCCCACACCGGGAAAGCTAGTGATGAATACACAAGCAGAACAAGTGCAAGTGACGGTTCATTGTTAGGAAATTGCAGAGCGTCCTCTGTTCCAGAGAACAGTGCAATGACAAAAACGAGGCTGACTGAAATGGTTAACCCGACAATGGCTAATTGGATTGGATGTTCTTTGTGTGCGTCGTCCACATCAATCCCACGTCGTGTTGTTTCGGCTACACCCGCAGCGGCATCAGCACATATTGCGCGCTCTCATCGCCAGGATCGAGAACCAGAGCTGGCGATGCCGGATCGTTGAACAGGAAGCGGGCATCCTCCGCTTCGATCTGCGCCGTCACGTCGAGCAGGTATTTGGCGTTGAAGCCAATCTCCATCTCGTCCTCAGAATAGTCGCACTCGATTTCTTCGTGGCCCTGGCCGGTTTCAGCGCTGGACACGGCGAGGGTGAGCTTGCCTTCCGAGAGCGAAAGCTTGACCGAACGCGAACGCTCTGCCGAGACCGTCGAGACGCGGTCCACAGCGGCTTCGAACGCCTTGTTGTCGATGACCAGGGCTTTCTCATTACCCTTTGGAATGACCCGCGCATAGTCGGGGAAGGAACCGTCGATCAGCTTCGAGGTCAGCTGCGCCCGACCGGCACGAAAGACGATTTTGGTATCAGAGACTGAGACCGTGACATCGCCGTCCTCGCTATCGATCAAGCGGCGCACTTCACCTACGGCCTTGCGCGGGACAATCACGCCGTCGAGGTCTTCTGAGCCTTTCGGCGCGTCGACCTCTGACAGGGCGAGGCGGTGGCCATCGGTGGCGACAGTGCGCAGTTTCTTGCCCTTATCGGTATCGGCGGCATGCAGGTAGACGCCATTGAGATAGTAGCGGGTTTCCTCGGTTGAAATGGCAAACCGGGTCTTGTCGATCAGGCGCCGAAGGTCCGCCGCTTCTATGGTGAACTCGGTTGCGTCCTCATCCGGCACCAGTGTCTGGAAGTCACCAGCGGGAAGCGTCGGCAGGGCAAAGGACGAGCGGCCCGAGCGAATACTAAGCTGGCGGTTTTCGGGGTTGAGTTCGAGATCGACATCAGCGCCCGCCGGCAGCTTGCGGATAACATCGAACAAGGTCCCGGCAGGGGCGGTGACGGCGCCCTCGGTTTTGACCTTGGCTTCGGCTTCATCGACGGCTTCGATATCAAGGTCGGTGGCGGTCAGGCGCAGTGTGCCCTTGCTCGCCTCCATCAGAATATTCGACAGGATCGGAATCGTGTTGCGGCGCTCTACCACATTCTGGACGTGGCCGAGCGCATTCAGGAGCGCGCTGCGTTCGATCGTCAATTTCATCTCATCATCCCTTTGTCGGGCCGTATGCCCTGTCTTTGTCTCTTGGTGATTGCACACAGGTCAGCCAGCCCGGTGACGAATCGGCCCGCCTCAAATGCGAAGCGGGCCGACAAGGTTACGATTTTTGCGCGAATTGCAAGGCCCAAGCGGCGGTTTGCACGCGATTCCGCCAGCCCGCTCTTAGCTGTTACCTACCTGACCTGCGAGGCGGTCAAAAACGGCCTGACGGGCGCGCTCGATATCGAGGATCATGTCCGCATCACTTGCCTTCAGCAGGCGGTTGATCTTGCGGTAAGCGTGCAGGCACGTTGTATGGTCTTTTTTCTTATAGGCGTGCGCGATTTGTGGGTAGGATTTGTCCGTCATGACGCGGCTGAGATACATGGCAATCTGGCGCGGATGGCAGATTGCGCGGGCCTTGCTGGCGCTTTCAATCTCGGTCCGGCTGATCTGGAACAGGTCCATGCAGGCACGTTTGATATCATCCAGGGTGGGCACACGTGGCTCACCGGCAATCCGCCGGATGACAGTCTCGAGCATCTCGTCGGTCGGCGCGTACTCACCAAACCCGGTCTCGATTTCGAGGCTGCAAAGGACACCGCAGAGCTCACGCCCGGGGCCGCGAATGCCGGATACGATGCGGTTGACCATCTTGTCGCTCAACACAAAACTTGGCTGCGTTTCAGCGATCAGGTCAGTGTGTCTGCGCACAATCTCCTTGCGCATCTCGGTGTCGGGTTCCCCGACCTCAACCGCTGCAGCGCCCTTGATCTCGCTGGTCAGGGTCTTTGACAGGCCAACCATATCGCCGGGGGCAGAATCGGCGGTAATGATGACCTGGCCGCCAGCGGAGGTGACCTTGCGCAGGGCACCATAGAAAGCCGTGTCGGTTTTTTCCTTGCCGGCAATCCAGTGCAGGTCATCAATCATCAGGAGATCATTCTCCTTGACAAAGGCCTGCAACTCCTTGGTGTCACCGGACCGGGCGCCATTCACGAAACGGGTCATGAACTCTTCGGCAGAGATATAGGTGATGCGGCGACGGTCCTTGCGGCGCAGGGTTTCGACCAGAATAGACTTCAGCAGATGGGTCTTGCCGGTGCCCGGCTGGCCGTAGATCACCACGACGCCAGCTTGCATCCGCCCCCCTTCGGCGACCCGGTGAGCGACCCCTGCAGCGCGCTCATTGGAGTCGCCAACCACAAGTGTATCGAAGCGCATGCAATCGTCGCGCAGGCGTGGGAGGTCGCCATCTTGCTCATCCGCAGTCGGCGCTACCGGATCATGCTGTGGCTCAAGCCAGGGATTACCAGCGACTTCCCGAACGCCGCGATCAATCCGCGACCAGAGCTGAAACCGCAAGCGGCGCTGTTTCGGATCAAGGTCATTCCACATGCCCTGCAGGGTTCGATCATACTCGCTGGTGACGCGGTCCAGCGTATATTGCTCACGCGCGGAGACAAGAATGGCTCCGTCGACTTCTGCGATGACACGCAATGGTGAGAGCCAATTGCTGACAATATCAGCCGATAGTTCGTCGCCCGCCTTGCCTAAAATATTGGACCAGATTGATCTGGCGCCAGGAATATCCGCTTTGCCGAAATGCGCGCGGCCTTCTGCCGAACCGCGGTCAAATTCGGACCCATCGAACTGCCCCATAGAAACACCCCTTTTTTCGTTCTCGATTTTGGTTCCTAGCCAACGGGTTGGCACACAAATCCTTCCTTTTCAGGCCCCATCGACCTGATGCACAAATACTCTGTAGAAGGACAATTAATCCGTTGGTAAGGACAATAAAACAGAGGTGAAATTCGCTTGCAAGGAGATTAACAGCACGAACGGCTAAGAAGAGCTGTTGACAGCCCTCAGGTGTTTGAAGAGTCAGTCAATTTTCTTGCATATTTTTTTGTCGCGCCCCTCTAAAGCCCAATAGTGACGGGAGTAACCGGCTTTGTTCTGTCAAGGCAACGATTTGTCGTAACTTGTGCAATTCTACAATTTTGTGACGACTGATGCATTCAAACACAAGACAAAATTATGCCCGCATGGCGGGACCAGCGGGCTATGCATTTTCGTCAGTGTGGGGAACAAGTTCCGGCCCGCTACATGGCCTTGATGCGAGCCGAAAGCCTGGAGACTTTACGAGCAGAAGTGTTCTTGTGAAGGACACCATTAGAGGCGGCGCGCATGATCTCTGGCTGAGCTGCCTTGAAGGCTTCGGCTGCGGCTTTCTTGTCACCCGATGCAATGGCTTCCTCAACCTTGCGAATGAAGGTGCGCATGCGAGACCGGCGCGCGGTATTGACCTGCGTACGGGTTTCGATCTTGCGCACCATTTTCTTGGCTGATCGTGTATTCGCCATTATTTACGACTCCATGACGCCTGAAGCGGCGCGAAGGGCGGTGATTACATAAACGGCTGAGCGGCGTCAACACAGGAAATGCGACAAGCCGCCACCTTTATGCAGATGCCTGCCAATTGCCCGTAATTGTAAGAGACCGCCTACTGGTTCTTGAAGTGAGGTTGGCGTTTTTCAACGAAGGCCTGCATGCCCTCTTTCTGGTCTTCGGTCGCAAACAGCGAGTAAAAAGTCCGACGCT
>CAYGKE010000082.1:874-11793 GCA_964350465.1 uncultured Hyphomonas sp. | reverse complement strand
GGCTATGACTGCCGGGACAACGGGTGCCAGCCTATTACGGGTACCCACTTCATTGACTTGGGCGATGTTGTAACACAGCCGGATGCGGCCCAAATCGCACAATTGCAGGCCGACGGCATACTCGGCACGATTGGTAACCCTATTCTCAACCGGGGCGATGATAACATAACCCTGACCGGCAACAATCCAGACGATCTTTTGTCTCGTTCTCTAGGCGTGATTTCGCAAACGCGGCGTGCAGTTGAAGACACCCAGGAAATCGCATTCATTGATCTTGACTATGATTTCGACCGGTTCGGCATCACAACTTTCGAGCTCGGTGGTAAGTATACCAAGCGGGAGAAATTCGTCGATAACCAGAACGGTATCGTCAATAACCTCAATTCTGCTGCGACGGTTATCAATCCTCTTACGGGGGAGCCGGTACTGGTATCCAATGCTTTGGACCAGACACCGCTACAGCCCTTCTCCCGTCGCATTGCACCTGACGGGTTCCTTAGTGGAATAGACCGGGACGGCAACAACATCTCCGATGGGTTTACATCGGTAGATGGGCTGAGCCTCTTCAACCTTGTCGCTGGAAACCCTGAACTCTCGATCGATATCAACAATCAGGAAACGAGATCGGCCGAGTTCGAGAATCTGGCATTGTACTTCAAGACCAATTTCTCGTTCATGGATGATCGCCTGACAGGTGATGTTGGGGTTCGCTATGTCGAAACGACTGTTGATGCGGCCGGTTTTGCTGGAATCAATCACTTCAACGAGTCCTTTGGGCGGAACCAACGTATTCAGGATCTTCGTGTTCTGCGTATGCTTACGGATACGTCCCTGCCAGCGTGTCCAAACCTGTGGAATTATCCCGCTGGCGAGGTCGCTCAGGGTGATATTTATCGCTACAGCCGGATCGATGGAACCGGTGTCGATACACAAGGCACACTCACATTCCTGGATGACACGCGCATTCCGGATCAGGGACCATGTCATGAGCCGGTCCTGGCTAACTTTGCGGCGTTCTCCGCTGGTGATCGCACCATTCTGCGTCGTTGGAACAACACGTTCTTTACCAATAATGACTTCTTCGTGTTCGACGATGATCCGTCAAATGGCGAAGGATTCGTGACGACAGATGCTGCTGGTCTGCAGCTGACGTCGACCAACAATACGATCAAGACGTTCCCAACGACGGGTGCGCATGAGTATGATCTGTTCTTACCTAGTCTGAACCTGAACTATGCGGTCAATGACGAGATCATTGCACGCTTTGCGGCGTCGAAGACAATGACGCGGCCTCGGATTGACTCACTTCGTCCTGGATTCTCTATTAATGAGGCCGGCTGGGGTGATCCGGCAACGCGTCTGAGCAGAATCAACCTGTTCAATACGCAATTGGATCCGTTGGAGTCGACCAATTTTGACGTGTCCCTGGAATGGTATTTCCAACCGGATGCACTTCTATCTGTTGGCGTTTTCTACAAGGATATCAAAAATCTGGAGGAAGACGAGAACCAGCGCGTCTATCTTACAGATCTTCGTACGCAGCTGCAGAATGGTGAAGCTATTACAACAGATGGCTTGATCCTTAGCGAAGACCAGATCACGCTTGATAACTGCTATGCCAAAATCCTTGGCGAATGGCAGCTACCGTACAACCCGGCCTATATTGAGCAGATGATCTTCGGGTCTGATCCAACCTTCGTCTGTGCCCTGTTCAATGCTAACCAGCGAAGAAACGCTGCAGGTGCTGACGTCATTGGTGCTGAGTTCAATTACTCTCAGAACTACACCAATTTGCCGGGCATCTGGGGTGGTTTAGGTATCGCCGCGAACTACACCTATCAGGACAGCTCGCAAGAGAAAGAAGAGTCGAGCCTGGCACCAGGGGAGACTATTCCAAGCTTGCCAATCGAGCGGACGCCGGAGCACTCGTACAACATCACGGGTTACTGGCAGCAAGATGGTCACCAGTTGCGTCTTGCTTATGGCGGCGCATCAGACGTTCTTGTCTCACGGTCATTTGGTCTGGGGTCACTTTGGGAAGAAGGGCGTGAAACCCTGGACTTCTCGGCCGCCTATGAGGTCAATGAGAATATCTCGTTCACCTTTGATGCAGCCAACCTCTTGGACCAACCGGTGCGAACTTACTTCACCAGTTTGCGTGTTCAATTGCCTGAAAGCGCCACTGGAGGTGGTTCGGTTCTCGTGCCGTTCGATGAAGGTAGCCCCCTTGACGACGGTGCGTATAAGGGCCGGACAGTCACCGAATACAATACCGGTAGTATCTTCCGGTTCGGTGTACGGGCTCAATTCTAGCTGGCGCCGTTCCGAAAGGAACAATCGAAATAATAGCGGCCGTCCTTTTGGACGGCCGTTTTATTCGATGCCAAAAAAATCGCCGCTAATGCTCAGCCCACGACTACCTAAGCCGACTTTGACATATGTATTAAAGGATTAATCGTATCCTAGCAGTTCACGCAGGCCCGGTGCGTGATAATCTACAAGCTGCTTTTGGATATTTGGGAGTTCATCGGGGAATTCAAACATGGGATTGCGCCAACTCAGGTTCTCTCGCGCTGTTCCGCTTTGCTTTCGGTCAGACCCTACCCGAACACGTTCGCGCCAATCGGTCGGTCTCTCAATGCCGCAAGCTTCCAGAAGCTTGGAAAAGAATTGATTGGCCTCATCAGAGTCGATATTCTTAACGTGCGCGACCAAGTCTTCGTATCGTATAAAATGAGCCCCAGTTCCCAGCCAGGCAACCGCAAACATGTTGTACTGATCTCGCATTGGTGGCGATTTCTGATAGATACCCGCAATCATGAGATTGAGCAGATCGTCGACGCTCAATCCCCCCTGTTTGAGTTGCTCCAGGTTCATTGAGAACTGATCAGACACAAAAAACCTCGCCTGTGCCATAACCCACGTGTACGGGTCGCGCACAAGAACAAGTTTGCGAGTTTTGTTGGCAAGTATGGCCGACTTGTCAGAATAGAGGAGGTGGGCGGAGACGAGGTAATTATGGTTCGGATCAAATGCCGTCATATGCTTTGATATGTTTGGCCACTGGATGAAATCATCTTTATACTGTTGTGCAACCGGGACAAACATCCGCAAGATATTTCTCAGTAAATGAGAGCCGCTTTTTGGTATGCTGTTCAGGAATACCGGTTTTGTCAGCGGTTTTTGCTCAAACTTGGAATTCTCTTCGTCGAGTGTATCGGGGGGTAGAAAGATGCCTGTCATATTATCCGTCGAGACTGCCTTGTTGTGGAGGTGTGACTGTAGGCGAATGGGGCGACGGTGGCCATAAAAATGTCAATCGCTCACAGGTGAAGATATCATCTAGATTCTAGACGCACCGCTATGAGGTTTTGGTAGTTATTTCAGTTGCTAAGGTATAGCTCTAGCGGGATATTAGGATAAGATATTTGCCGCTGATCGGTGACTCCGAAACGGGGGTTTGCCGATGAGAATCTGGGAGATGCGTTGATGACTAACACGCGGATAAAAAGCATCGTCATAGTTGGCGGCGGTACTGCCGGATGGATGTCCGCTGCGCTTCTGTCCAGATATATGCCGAGCCCAGATGTCCAGATCACTCTGGTGGAATCTGAGGAGATCGGAACCATTGGCGTCGGCGAGGCCACGATCCCGCACATCGGGAACTTCAACTACATGCTGGGGATTGATGAGCCGACATTCGTTCGGGAAACCCAGGCAACTTTCAAGCTCGGTATCGAGTTCGTCAATTGGGGCGCTGTGGGGGAGCGCTATGTCCACCCATTTGGCGAGTATGGCATTGAACTGGACCATTTGCCGTTTCACCACTTCTGGAGCCGGATGCGGGCGTCTGGTGATAATCGACCACTCGGTGACTACTGCTTGAATGTCGTGGCTGCGATGTCGGGAAAGTTCATGCGCCCGGTCGACGATCCCACCTCGCTCGCTTCACGTATTCCCTATGCCTATCATCTTGATGCAACGCTCTACGCGCGTTTCTTGCGCCGCTTTGCTGAAGGGCATGGGGCAACACGGATTGAAGGCAAAGTGGTCGAGGTCGGATTACAGTCCGACACAGGTCATATCGATCACGTCAAGCTTGAGTCCGGTCAGCAGATCCATGGCGACCTGTTTATCGATTGTAGCGGCTTTCGCGGTGTTTTGATCGAGGGCGCTCTGAAGGCTGGCTATGAGGATTGGAGCGACCTGTTGCCAATGGACCGGGCGGTCGCCGTTCAGTCCAGCGTGACCGAACCGCCAAAGCCCTATACAATCGCCACGGCCCGTGATGCCGGATGGACCTGGCGCATTCCCCTGCAGCACCGTGTTGGCAACGGGCATGTCTATTCGAGCCGTTATATGGACCAGGACACGGCGACACGCATTCTGCTCAATAGTATTGATGGCGAGCCGATAACCGAGCCGCGCCATCTCTTTTTCACAACCGGGCGACGCAAGACGTTCTGGCAAGGCAATTGCGTTGCTGTCGGCTTGTCATCTGGTTTCCTGGAGCCGCTGGAATCAACCTCGATCCACCTCATTCAAGACGCCTTGATCAAGCTGATTTCTGTAGTGCCCGACACAAGGTTCAATCCGGAAAATGCGAAAGAATACAACCGTGTCATGGGGCTCGCCTATGAGCGTGTCCGTGACTTTATCCTGCTGCACTATGTTGCAACGCGCCGAGATGACACAGAATTTTGGCAATACATGCGCGGTCTCGCTATCCCCGAGATTATGCACCACCGCATGAGCTTGCTGCATAATTCTGGTCACTATGTTGATTATGAGCAGGACCTGTTCAAGTTGGCCAGCTGGGTCGCAGTGATGGAGGGGCAGGGGCTCGCGCCGCAGGCCCACAGTCCGATTGCGGATCGCATGGATTCTGGTGAATTGGCTCAGACAATGGAGCAGGTTTGTCACGCAATTTCGGAGATTACCCGGCAAATGCCAACCCACCAGCAATTCATAGATCACTATTGCAGGGCGCCGGCAGAGCAATTGGCGCAAGCGAAGTAGGCCGTGCTGTTATCCTGAAGCGAATATAGGGGAATTTGGCATGCTATTATTGATGAAGCTGAAAATCGCAGCAATCTTCATTTTGCTCACCGCCATCTTCACTCTGCCGGCATGTGCGAGTGCGCCCGGTTTCACACAAGTGCCTGCGCCTCCTAACATCCTGCTAATTTTTGCTGATGATGCTGGGTACGCTGATTTTGGTTTTCACGGCAGCGAGGTGATGAAAACACCTAACCTTGATGCCCTTGCGCAACAATCCGTTCGTTTTGATCAAGCCTATGTCAGTGCAGCAGTGTGTGGTCCATCGCGTGCGGGTTTGTTGACTGGGCGCTATCAACAAAGGTTCGGCTTCGAGGAAAATAATGTGCCGGGTTATATGAGCCTATCTGGACGTCTCACTGGGCATGAGATGGGACTACCGCTTGATCAGCTTACTCTGGCGGACCGGTTGAGAGGACAAGGATACCGAACCGGCCTGATCGGAAAATGGCATCAGGGTAATGCTGATCGCTACCATCCTTTGAACCGAGGGTTCGATGAATTTATCGGTTTTCGCGGCGGTGCTCGTAGCTATTACGCGTATGATGAAAGCCACTTTGACGGCCGTCCGGAAGATCGCTGGGAACGCAGCTTTGGAGAATTCGAAGAACCGGAAGGATACCTGACAGATGTGATGGCAGACGAAGCCAGTGCCTTTATCGCACGTAACGATACTGCGCCGTTCTTCCTGATGCTATCTTTCACGGCGGTACATACGCCTATGGAAGCGGAGCCCGACGACCTTGCCCAATTTCCGGATATTGAAGGAAAGCGCCAAATCCTCGCGGCGATGAACTTCGCCATGGACCGGGCGATTGGTGAGGTCCTGGACACATTGGACGAGCACGGATTGGCAGAAAACACTCTGGTCATCTTCACCAATGACAATGGTGGGCCATCAGACACCAATGCCTCGCTCAATGATCCGCTAAGTGGTACCAAGGCCAACCATCTTGAAGGCGGCATTCGTGTCCCAATGCTGATGCGCTGGCCGGGTATCGCTGAAGCTGGCTCAGTCTATCCTTATCCTGTTAGCACGCTCGATCTGCTCCCGACCTTTTTTGGAGCTGCAGGCGGCGATCCACAGACGCTCGGTCAGGTTGATGGCGTAAGTCTGCTACCCCACATCACTGGCGCCATCGATAAGCGGCCACACCAGACCCTGTTCTGGAAGAAGGAAAACCGGGCCGCCATTCGGGATGGTGACTGGAAACTGATCCGCTTTCCCGACCGCCCTGCTGAGTTGTATGATGTTTCGACTGATACTTCCGAAGTGCGCGACCTCGCTTCGGAATACCCCGAAAAGGTCAGGCAGATGTACCAGAAACTTTTTGATTGGGAGCTGGAGATGGAGCGCCCGCTTTGGATGCTCAAACGTGAGTATGAGGGCGCTGCAATGGAACGAATGGATACCTATAGCAAAATACTGGCGCCGGAATAAGCTCTAATCCAATCTGATTACGCCACCCTCAGATGGCTTCGACGCTCTGCTCGATCGCGCCGAAAATGGACTTCCCGTCCTTGTCGAGCATTTCGATGCGCACGCTGTCGCCTGGCGACATGAATGGCGTCTTGAACTCGCCGGTCGCGATTTTTTCAATCATACGGATCTCGGCAATGCAGGAATAGCCAAGTCCGCCCTCACTAACCGGTTTGCCGGCACCGCCATCGGCGCCTTTGTTTGAGACCGTACCCGAACCTATAATCGTGCCGGCGCTGAGGGGTCTTGTCTTGGCGGCGTGGGCCACGAGACGGGCAAGTGAAAACGTGGCATCCACGCCTGCTTCAGCCCGGCCGAATGGCTGCCCATTATAATCAACATGCAGGGGCAGGTGGACCAGACTGTCTTTCCAGGTCGTGCCCAATTCATCCGGGGTGATTGCAACCGGCGTGAACGAGCTTGGCGGCTTGGACTGAAAGAAACCGAACCCTTTCGCCAGCTCAGCCGGGATCAGGCCGCGCAGTGAAACGTCATTGCACAGCATGACCAGTTTTATGTGACCCGCTGCTTCGGCCTCTGACACACCCATAGGCACATCATCTGTGACGACGGCGATCTCGCCTTCCATGTCACAGCCCCAGGCCGTATCGCCGAGTGGTATGGCATCGCGTGGACCAAGAAAAGCGTCGCTGCCGCCCTGATACATCAGCGGGTCATCGTAGAAACTTTCCGGCACTTCCGCGCCGCGGGCTTTGCGGACAAGCTCGACATGATTGATATAGGCTGAGCCGTCGGCCCACTGATAGGCGCGGGGCAGGGGACTTTCACAATCGTGTTCGTGGAAGCGTGCAGTTGGCACAGATCCAAGCTCAACTTGCTCAGCAAGGCTGGCCAGTTTTGGCGCCGCAGTTTCCCAATCATCAAGGGCGGCTTGCAGAGTCGGCGCGATACGCGCGGCGTCCGTATAACGCGTCAGGTCTTTCGATACGACGACGAGGCGGCCGTCTCTGGCACCGTTCTTAAGTGTTGCAAGTTTCATCTAGCTCTCTTCCGCGATCTTTTCATGCAGCCATGCCGCATGGCGCGGGGCTTTCTTGGTTCGGGCCCATTCTTCCAGCATGTCCTCGGATACGCGTTTCAGCTCGGCCATTTGTTCAGGTGTGCCGATATTGCATGCCAGTTCAAGCCGGTGCCCCGATGGATCGAAGAAATAAATCGACTTGAAGATGCCGTGGTGCGTTGGACCCAGCACATCCAGGCCGTGCGCTTCGGCGCGGGCCTTGGCCGTCATAAGGTCTTCCATGGTGCCAACCTTGAAGGCGATATGCTGGACCCATTCTGGCGTATTCTGATCGCGGTCCATTACGGGTTGCTGCGGCAGTTCGAAGAAGGCAAGCACATTGCCGTTCCCGGCATCCAGGAAGATGTGCATGTAAGGATCATATGCACCTGTCGAGGGTACATGATCTTCGGCAATGGCGAGCTGGAAATCCATACCGAGCACATCGCGGTAAAACTCGACCGTCTCTTTCGCGTCCTTGCAGCGATAGGCGACGTGGTGGATGCCTTGAAGGGCCGGAGCGGGGGTCATGCGTCTTCCTCGACTTTCAGAACACCTCGTTCAACCTGATCACGCTCAATGCTTTCGAACAAGGCTTTGAAATTGCCTTCACCAAAGCCTTCCTTGTAGTCACCTTTGCGCTGAATGAACTCAAAGAAGACCGGGCCAATCTGCGGCTCGGCGAAGATTTGCAGCAGCAGACGAGGCTGCCCGCCTTCCGTCGTGCCGTCGAGTAGGATTCCGCGTTGCTGCAACTCGTCCACGGGTTCGCCGTGGCCGGGCAAACGCCCGTCCAGCATTTTGTAATAGGTTTCCGGCGGCGCCGTCATGAACGGCACACCCTTCTTTTTCAGGCGATCCCAGCAGGCGACAAGATCGTCACAGATCAGGGCGATATGCTGAATGCCTTCGCCATTGAACTCGCGAAGGAATTCCTCGATTTGACCGCCGCCGCTCTTGCCTTCTTCATTGAGCGGGATGCGGATCTTGCCATCCGGCGCCGTCAGCGCTTTTGAGGTCAGGCCAGTATACTCGCCCTTGATGTCGAAATAGCGGATTTCCTGGAAGTTGAAGAGCTTCTCATAAAAGTCCGCCCAGTATTTCATGCGCCCGCCATAAACATTGTGGGTCAGGTGGTCGATTATGTCGAAACCGCAGCCTTCCGGATGGCGATCAACGCCAGGCAGGTAGTCAAAATCGATGTCGTAGATACTGTAACTGCCATCGCCATTCTCGTAGCGGTCAATCAGGTATATGATTGAATTGCCGATGCCGCGAATGCCCGGGATATGCAACTCCATTGGTCCGGTTTCGACCTCTACAGGCTCAGCGCCCTGTGCAATCAAGTGCTCGTACGCTTTGGTGGCATTGCGTACGCGAAAGCCCATGCCGCATGCGCTTGGCCCATGCTCGCGGGAAAAATACCAGGCGGCGGATCGCGGCTGGTAATTGGTGATCAGATTGATGCCGCCCTGACGCCATAGCTCGACGTCTTTCGATCGGTGACGCGCGATCTTGGTGAAACCCATCGTCTCGAAAACCGGTTCCAGAATACCCTTTTCAGGCGCAGAGAACTCGATGAATTCAAATCCGTCCAAGCCAGCGGGGTTCTCAAACAAATCAACCATGACGTATCCTATCGCTCGTTGTGGCGGTAACAATAAGTATCAAATAGCACAAATAGTTGCAAATACAACTAAATGCTTGCGAGCAAGCTGGCATTGCCCCCTGCTGCTGTCATGTCTGTTGTCACAACCCGCTCTGTGTAGAAGCGCCACAATGGATCGCTTGACGATAGGAGTGTTAGGATGTGGCCATCCCGGCTGGCCAAATTTGCAGCTACCCTGCCATGAATGGATCCGTCGGCGATCACCGCGTCTATGTCATCACCCAAGAAGGATGTAATATCTTCGGCGTCTGGCAACTCTGCCGTGACAGGCGTGTTCCCTGTAGCGCGAACCGCTTCCACTTGGGCGGGAAGGATGTCTGGCGTATCACCTCCCAAGCAGAGTATGCGCCCTCTTGGGTGCAGGGTCAGGCGATTTAGCTCGCCCGTGGGACCCGGCAAAGTCACGTGCCTTTGCAGATTATCTGATCCGGCGAAGGCAGCAGATTTGAGTTTGGTAAAGCGCGCCAGATAATACGGGCCGCCGGCCTTTGGGCCAGTGCCTGACAGGCGATCCCCGCCAAAGGGTTGAACCCCGACGACGGCTCCGATCTGATTTCGATTGATGTATAGGTTGCCGACTCTGGCACGGTTCGAGACCAGATCCATACGTGCATCAATACGTGTATGCAGACCCATGGTGAGACCATAGCCAAGCGCGTTGATGTCGTTCAGAATTTGGTCCAACTGAGCTGCTGCAAAACTCAGAACGTGGACTACTGGGCCAAATACCTCGCGGGTCACGTCGGATATGCAGTCGACTTTAATCGCCGTTGGACGCACGAAATGACCTGTATCTGGTAGATCTGTTTGCCTGCCGTCGATCACTTCAAATCGCTGGCGCATCTCTGCGATATAGGTCTCGATCATGGCCTTGGCGGTCTCGTCTATAACTGGGCCTATATCGGTATTCAGGTTTGCCGGGTCGCCAATTGAAATCTCAGCCATCGCACCCTCAAGCATGTCGATGAATGGTTGTGCGATATCCTCTTGCACGCAGACGATCCTACACGCCGAGCAGCGCTGCCCTGCACTCTGAAAGGCTGAATCGATGACGTCTTGGACGGCTTGTTCGAGTAAAGCTGTCGAATCCACAATCATCACATTGATGCCGCCCGTTTCTGCAATGAAGGGGATCGCGGCGCGATTGGTTTGCGCGAGGCTTTGATGGATTCGCTTCGCGGTTATGGTTGAGCCGGTAAAGCACACGCCATCAATATCGGTGTGTGAGACAAGTTGCGCTCCAACGCTGCCATCGCCCAGGACGAGATGAAGTGCCTCGGCGGGTATGCCGGCTTGGTGCAAAAGTTTGATCGCCTCGTAAGCAACAAGCGGCGTTTGCTCGGCGGGTTTAGCGATGACGCAATTGCCGACGCTAAGTGCTGCAGAAACTTGCCCAAGAAAGATCGCCAGCGGAAAGTTCCACGGACTGATACATGCGACCGTTCCCAGCGGGTTGACGAGGTCCGCTGCCCCGCGTTCCGCCTCATTGGCGTAGTAGCGAAGAAAGTCGATAGCTTCTCTGACTTCCGCGTCGGCATCAGTCCAGGTCTTGCCAGCCTCTAGAACGCAGAGCGACATGAACCATTCCGAGTTGCGTTCAAGCGCGTTCGCGGCATTGCGCAAAATTGCGCTTCGGTCTTGGGAGGAGCTATGGTGAGAGTGGGTGGTGGGGGGGGGGGGGGGGGGGGGGG
>CAYGKE010000082.1:0-864 GCA_964350465.1 uncultured Hyphomonas sp. | reverse complement strand
CTTTTCTTGGATAGGGCAATCGCAGCTATGACCGCGTCGGCATCTGAATTTGTCCACGAACCAATGGTTTCCTGAGTGTTTTGCGGGCTGTATATGGCCTGATTTGGGCGCGCGCGCGCTTCACCGCCGATAAGATCACTCGCCTCTATCCGGTGAGTGTTGGCGTTGCCATCAAACCTCACAAAACAATCGGATTGGGTAAAGTCATGCCCTTTGGCCAACAGGCGGCGGCCGGAAAATAAATCTCGCGGCTCCGGAATCGCCGGATGCTGTTTTGAGGTATTTTCCTGCACCGCTGAGATAGGATCGCGACTGAGCTCCTGAGCGCCCGTATCTTCATCCATTAGAAGATTGACGAATGAGCTGTTCGCGCCATTTTCGAGCAGGCGTCTAACCAGATAGGGCAGCAGCTCTTTGTGACGACCAACCGGAGCATAGGTGCGGCTACGGAGGCCATGAGCCTCGGCAAGTTGTCGATGCAGGGCATGGCTCATTCCGTGCAGGCGCTGGAATTCGAAATCTCTGCTAGCGCCAGCCATGTGAAGGATCGCTGCAGCGCTCTGAGCATTGTGTGTGGCAAATTGCGGGTAAATGCGTGGCCCAGCATTGAGCAATTTGCGGGCGCAACCCAGATAGGAAACGTCGGTATTCTCCTTGCGGGTAAAAACCGGATATGAGGACAAGCCCATTTCCTGAGCACGCTTGATTTCACTGTCCCAGTAGGCGCCTTTAACAAGCCGAACGGTAATTGTCCGGTCGTGGCCCGTCGCGGCATCATTTAGCCAGTCAATAACTGCCAGCGCGCGCCGCTGGTAGGCGTGTACGGCCAGGCCTAATCCGGCCCCGTCGTTAAGAGCGTCAGTT
>CAYGKE010000081.1:0-11837 GCA_964350465.1 uncultured Hyphomonas sp. | reverse complement strand
CTCGACCGACCAGAGATAGCCGAGCACAAGGTCTCTGTTGATGGCACCCAGAAATGGCTGGTTCGGTTTCAGCCGGGCGTCGAGGGTGAAAGCGTCTTCATTCCAGCCGTCAGTACCAAGACTGGCGCGCTCTGCGTCTCCAGCCAGGTCGGCTGTACGCTGAATTGCACCTTTTGCCATACCGGCACACAGAAGCTGGTGCGCAACCTGACAGCGCAAGAAATCGTTGCGCAGGTCCTGATCGCGCGTGATGCCCTGGGCGAATGGCCTGCCAGTGAAGAGGGCCGCCTGCTGACCAATATTGTCTTCATGGGCATGGGCGAGCCGCTGTATAATCTCGACAATGTCGCCGAGGCCATCGATACGATATCAGATGGCGACGGGATCTCACTGAGTCGCCGACGTATCACTGTTTCGACGGCCGGGGTCGCGCCGAAAATTCCGGAACTCGGCGAACGCACAGGCGCGATGCTGGCCATCTCGCTGCATGCTGTGCGCGATGATCTGCGCGATGAAATTGTACCGATCAATCGAAAATATGACCTGCAGACGCTGTTTGAAGCGATCCGCGCCTATCCGGGCCTGAACAATTCCAAGCGCGTGACGTTCGAATATGTCATGCTGAAAGGCGTCAATGACAGCCTGGCCGAGGCGCGGGACCTGGTGAAGCTGCTGAAAGGTGTGCCAGCCAAGATCAACCTGATCCCGTTCAATCCCTGGCCCGGTAGCCCATATGAATGCTCTGACCCAGATGTGATTGAAGCTTTTGCCAATGTGGTCAATCGCGCAGGATATGCCAGTCCCGTCCGCAAGCCACGCGGCCGGGACATCTTCGCCGCCTGCGGGCAATTACGCTCAGAAAGCGTCAAGAAGTCAGCCGCTGAGAAGCGGCGTGAGGCACTTGCTGCAGATTAGCCTCTCAAACATTCAGCAATTGCCGCACGAATACTCGGTTCAGCAGCTTTGAGCGCCCTGCCAGTGAGAAGACCAGCCGAACAAATGCACGGGTAATTGGACTTCCCGACATCACGGCTGCCCGGCCACGTTCTGACAGGGCGATGACTTGCCGCCCGACCTTGTGGCGCACGCGGTGATAGTCCTGCAAGTCATCTTCAGCGAACCGGCGGGCAAGATCAGCAGCATCGGCAATGCCCAGATTCATGCCGCGGCCTCCAACCGGGGAATGGCAATGCGCAGCGTCGCCGGCGAGGAAAACACGGCCTTTTTGATAGTGTGTTGCCTGCCGGATCGAGATGCGAAACTCGCCTTTGCGTCTCACATTCGTTATCCGCATCGGCACCGGAAGCGCGGTGATGGAATCGGGCTCAGAGGATATGATCCGCATCCGACCGGCACCGATCGGTACGACCAGTACAGCTTCGCCTTTCGGCAAGAGATAGATACGGAATTCGGTCTTTCCCGGCCAGTCAGCGACATCGACATCGGCAATCGACCAGTCTTCCTCCAGATCCGCGCCAAGATAGGCAACACCCGCCGTTTCGCGCACTGTGCTGCGAATGCCGTCTGCGCCGATCACGAAATCATAGGTCTCGTCCTCGCCATTGATCCTGGCGGTGATGTCGTCCGGTGTTTCACTAAATCCGGTCAGCTCTGTTTCGTAGCGAACCTTGCCGCCATAAGATTCAAAGGCGGTCCGTAGACAGGTCTCGGTCTCATCTTGGGCGAGGGCGTATAGGCGATGTCCGGGGTCGGGCAGGATGTCAGTCGGCACTCGGGCGAAGGCGCGCGCGCGTTTATGTACGACAGCCGCTGAAATCTCGACGGCGCGGGCCTTGATCGCCTCGGTCACGCCAGAGGGTTCGAGGATGTCCATGCTTTCCGGGAGCAAGCCGACCGCGCGCGAGAATTGCGAAGGCGCGTCGTTTTTCTCGATCACATTGGCGAGAATACCGCGCCTCGCCAATTCAACCGCCGCTGTCAGGCCGGTTGGCCCCGCGCCGACAATCAGAAGTCTTGGCCCGCTCTGCCCCATGACGGTTGCTAAACCGCCTTGGTGCGTTGCCGCGAAATCAGTGCTTCGACGAAATTGATATGGCTGCGCAAATGGTAAAGCTCGTCATTATAGGAGACCGGAACATCGACCTTGCCGACCTCGGCCTGCAGCGCCTGAATTTCAGTCAGGACAGCCTGTTGCGTCTGGCTGTCTGTAGCTTCAAAGCCACGTAGTTCCAGCTCGCGCAGATCATTATACCAGACATAGATCTTGCGCCGGATACGCCAGCGATAGACCGGGGGTGCAAGCTGAACGAGCGGGATCATCAGCGTGATCAGCGGGATCAGGAATATCCAGGCGCGCTCAAGGAAATTGGCAACGCCGAAGGAAAAATAGCGTCTCAGGAAGGTCGGCCCATTGCGATAATAACGCCGTGCCTCCTCCGAAAGGGGCAAATCAACCAGAGTCGCATCCGGAAACTGGCCAGCCTCGGTCAGAATGCTGCCCTGGCCATGGATATGCTCGCCAGCTTCCAGCAGGACCGACTGGATCGCTGGGTGGAGATCCTTGCGAACCCCAAGCTGGGCAATTGCGGCCACCAGGTTGATATCTTCGGCAGGAACATCGCGGCCAAGATCGACGACGCCTTCATACAAGGTCACAGGGGCCAATGCGGGATATCGCATCGACAGGCCCGCAGCCCGGCGGACACCGATCAAGCGGACCGCCGGGTCACGCAACAGGCGCCCAATATACGGGGCTTCGACGGAGGCGGAAAAGACCGCTGCATCGACCTCGCCAGCCGTCAACGCATTTGCGGCGCGGGCGCCAGAAAGGTCAACCGGATCAACCCAGTTTCCGCCCCAGGCGGTTTTCATCTGTAGTGCGAGCGCCCGGGTGCCCGAACCCTCGCCGCCTGCAGCGAGGCGAACCCCGCGAAGATCTCCGAAATCCTCCGCGGTCAGACTGGCCCGTGCAAATATCCAGAACGGTTCCGGGAACATGCCGCCAAGTGACAGCAATTGTTCAGCCTCAGCGGTTCCGGCGAGCCCGCCCTGAAGCAGCGCAACATCGGCCTCGCCGCTTTGCAGAAGCGCGAAATTCTCAATCGTGCCAGCGGTTTCGAGCACCTCAACAGCGATGCCATGCTGTGCCAAATCCGCGCGGTAACGTGTCGCCAAGGCGTAATACTGACCGTCCTGTCCGCCAGCTGCGAAGGTGATCGTTTTGGGCGGCGGCGGCGCGACAAAGCGCATCGTAATGAACAATATGACCACCAAACCGAGCGCCAGGGGGCCATAGATTTTCAGCGCGTCTTTCATGTCCGAACACTCCGATTCAGCGGTAATCTGCCTGAAATCATCTCAATGATTAAGTCAATGACACAGATTGACAGGAATTGAGTCGTTTTCGCGACAGTGTTTTCCTATATGCTATAACGCAACGGTACTGACACGTCTGGAAAATCAATGAATACGCGCAATCTCGCTGTTTGGGGCCTTATCGCCATTCTTTTGCTTGGCCTGTTGGCTGTGATGCAGAGCAATCCTGCACAGGCTGGCGCGGATGAGAAAACGATTTCGGAAGTCCGCGAGCTGGCCTTGCGCGGGGAAATCCGCGACGTCACCGTGACCAGCGACCGGATCGCGGGCACGACGACCAATGGCGAGACCTTCTTTGCCGAGAAACTGCCGACAAATTTTGAGTTCTCCAACTGGCTCGCCGAGCAGGGTGTCGCTGTCACCGAGGATGCAGAAACCGGTTTTAGCCTCGGCGATCTGTTTATCTCGATCCTGCCTATTTTGCTGATCCTCGGTATATTCCTGTTCCTGATGCGCCAGATGCAAGGCGGCGGCGGTGGTCGCGGGGCGATGAGCTTCGGCAAGTCTCGCGCGCGCCTGCTGACCGAGAAGCATGGACGCGTGACCTTTGATGATGTTGCCGGTGTTGATGAGGCAAAAGAAGAGCTGGAGGAGGTCGTCGACTTCCTGAAAGACCCGGCCAAATTCCAGCGCCTTGGCGGTAAAATCCCGAAAGGCGCGCTTCTGGTTGGGCCTCCAGGAACCGGTAAGACGCTTTTGGCGCGCGCGATTGCGGGTGAAGCCGGTGTGCCATTCTTCACGATTTCAGGGTCTGACTTTGTTGAAATGTTTGTCGGCGTCGGCGCGAGCCGGGTCCGTGACATGTTCGAACAGGCCAAGCGCAATGCGCCTTGTATCATCTTTATTGACGAAATTGATGCGGTCGGTCGCTCGCGCGGCGCGGGCCTCGGCGGCGGCAATGATGAGCGCGAGCAGACGCTTAACCAGCTTCTGGTCGAGATGGACGGATTTGAAGCCAATGAAGGCATCATCATCGTAGCGGCGACCAACCGCCCTGATGTTCTGGACCCGGCACTGCTGCGCCCAGGCCGGTTTGACCGTCAGGTCACGGTCGGCAACCCTGACGTCATTGGCCGCGAGAAAATCCTCAAAGTGCATATGCGTAATGTCCCCCTGGCCAAGGATGTTGAGCCGAAAATCATCGCGCGTGGGACGCCCGGATTCTCAGGCGCTGACCTTGCTAATCTGGTCAATGAGGCCGCGCTTCTGGCTGCCCGGCGTGGCAAGCGCGTCGTGTCGATGAGCGAGTTTGAGGACGCGAAAGACAAGGTCCTGATGGGCCCCGAGCGTCGGTCCATGGTGATGAGCCAGGAAGAAAAAGAGCTCACCGCCTGGCACGAGGCTGGTCACGCGATTGTGGCCCTGAAAGTGCCGAAGGCTGACCCGGTTCACAAGGCGACGATCATTCCGCGCGGCCGCGCTCTCGGCATGGTCATGCAGCTGCCGGAAGATGACAAGCTGTCGATGAGCCGGATCGAAATGACCTCGCGTCTTGCCATCATTATGGGTGGCCGTGTCGCTGAAGAAGAAAAATTTGGCGATGAGAATGTCACGGCAGGCGCGGCATCTGACATTCAACAGGCCACACGCCTCGCACGTGCCATGGTCACACGCTGGGGTCTGTCCGACGCGATCGGACCGGTCGACTATGCCGACGATCAGGGTCAGGTCTTCCTCGGCCAACAGCTGATGCAGTCTTCTTCGGTCTCCGAAGAGACGGCGCGAAAAATCGAGGAAGAGGTTCGCAAACTGATCCAGCAGGGCATGGACGATGCTCGTGAGGTGATGACCAAGTATCGCAAGGAATGGGAGATGCTGGCCGAGGGTCTGCTCGAATATGAAACCCTGACTGGCGACGAGATAAATGGCATGATGAACGGCAAGATGCCGGTACGCCCCGACGATGATGACACCCCGTCAGCGCCAAGTTCTGCCGTGCCGGTGATCGGCAAGCGCCGCAAGGACAAGGGCGGTGATTTTGGCGGCGAACCAGAGCCAGCATAAATGGCAATGGACCGTGAAACGCTGGAAGGCTTCCTGACCGAAGCCTTTCCGGATGCTGAGATCACGTTGACCGATCTGGCCGGTGACAATGATCACTGGCAGGCGGAAATCGTCTCACCACAATTCACTGGCAAGACCCGCGTTGCCCAGCATCAGATGGTCTATGCCGCGCTAAAAGGCAGGATGGGCGGCGAGCTGCATGCTCTGGCGTTAAAGACCCGCGCGCCGAACCAGGGCTGATCATTCCTGCATGCAGGTTCGGCCAGTCGCCGCGTCTGTTGCGCATTCATAAACGCGAACCCAGTCCACCAGAAACTCATTCGGGAATGAGTCAGGGTCGAACGTGCTCTCATTTGTCGTTTCAGGAAAATTTCCACCAACCGCGAGATTGCACATCAGGTAGAAGCGCTGATCGAAGGGGGCATTTGGATTGCCTGCAGCATTTGGGGCGCCAGTGTACCAATCGCCAGTATCAGCCTTGTGATAGAGCTGGTCGTCGACAAACCAGAGGATCTTACCCTCGCCCCATTCCACAGAATAAACATGATATTCATCCTGGGGCAGCGCGCCATTTGGCAAGGTGGTGCGCTGTCCGAAGTATTCGTTATCAGGAATCTCATTGCCAAAATGGATCGTGCCAAGGACCCGGTCTTCAAACGCGCCTGTGCAATCACTGCAATTTGCACCAAGATTGACCGCTTCCATGATGTCGATCTCGCCCGATAGCGGCCATGAGCCGTAGATACTCTCCGCCGGCATCATCCAGAAGGCAGGCCAGGTTCCCTGTCCGGCCGGCAATTTCATCCGCGCTGAGACGCGCCCATAAGTCCAGTCGGCAAGGTCACGGGTGCGGACCTTGCCAGACGTATACTCCTGGGTCGCCATCGAACTTGAGTTAACCTCTGGCGGGAATTCGGGCCCGGTAAAGGTCTCGCTCTGCCCGATCAGTCTGAGCAGTCCATTCACGATCTGAACATTGTCTTCCCGGTCAGTATAGCATTGACGCTCATTATTGCCGCCGCCCCAACAACTCTCTTCCGGCGTCCACTTGGCGCGATCCAGCTCCGTGCCCTCGAACTCATCGCTCCAGACCAGTTGCCAGTCTCTGCCAGCGGGTAAGTAATCAGGACCTGATGGGGCTGCGGCGGGGGTTGGTAGCCCTGAGGTTGGCGGCGGCGGTGGCTGCGGTGGAACTTGCTGTGTCGGCTGCGGTGAGCTTGATCCGCCGCCTCCGGCACATCCGACCAATACACATCCAGCCGCTGCAGCCAGCAACAGATGTCTCAGTCTTGTATCTGGATTAGAAATGATAGCGCTCACATTTTCTCTCCCACAGATGCGCTTTTTTGCTGTGAATACAAGTATGGACGGAAATTTGAGCTTGGCAAGGCGCCCAAGAATAAGGGCCACATCAGGCGTGTGGCCCTTACTTTTTGCTTTTCGTTTGGCAGGCTAGGTTGGCTTCTTGCGCCGGAGACGTGGCCAGATCAGCTTCAACCAGATCCACAGGAATAGCGCGATCAGGAGGATCCAGGGCAGGCCAACCGCAAAGGCGGTAATAACAGCGCCAATCGCGGCTGAGAGATTGTAAAAGAAGTCACCAAATGCTTCGGCCAGCGGGTTTTCCCGCGTCGCGCTGAAGGGTGGGACTTTGGTGTGGTAACTGATATCCATTGTCGACATCGAAACCCGCAAGCGAAGCGTCTTCAACTGCGCTTCAATACTCTCGATAAGGCCAGTGACATTGGCGTATTCGCGCTCGATCTGGAGCAGTTCACCAAGCTCGCCATCACGGCGTTCGAGCAATTCCAGCAGGCGTGACTGCAGGGTCTTTTGAGCATCCAGTCTCGCTCCGGTATCGAGAATTTGCCTTGTCAGGTCTTCAGCGCTGGTCGAGCGTTCGGAAATATCACCGCCGGCTTTTTCTGCCGCTTCGTCGAGGCCGGCCATGAAACTCTCAATCCAGTCTGGTGTTGCGCGGACCGACAGATAGCCGCGCGCATAGTCCTCGTCTTCGGAATTGATATTCGAGTTCACGACAATACAGGTCGCTGTGCCAACAGCCTGGCAAGCCGCGATATGGCTTTGCATCATCGGGTCGACCCCGCCCTTGGGCAACATCATACCAAGACTGTGACTATAGGCGATGAACTGTTCTGGCGCTTCGGGGGCAGGTTCGCCTGTGGGCGCCGGTGCGCCGCCAAAGCTTTGCTCGTCCATTTCCATCGCCATGTCGGCGGCTACCATCTTCGACATCGCCGGTGCTGGCGGCGGCGGGGGTGGGCTTTGCGCCTCATCATAGCCGCCTGATCCACCACAAGCGGTTAGTCCCAGCGCGCTCAAGCCGATTACCGAATATTTCCACATCACCTCATCCTCCCTTTCGGATCTGGCTCTATCATGTATCCAATCCGGGCGAAATCAGGCCCTAATTGTGATTAAACACTCACGGCCTTGGTCCAAAAGCAGTCTTTCCGGTTTCCAGAACCCGTCTTGCGTGATGCACGAAGTCGACCAGAAGCGGTCTTGTATCCCTCGGATCGATGATCTCCTCGGCATAAAAACTCTCAGCTGTCCGAAATGGTGAGCGGATGGCATCGAACTTCTTGTGCAGCTGCTTGAGAAGGGCATCAGGGTCTTTTGCCTCACTAAGTTCCTTGCGGAAAGCCGCTTCTATACCGCCCGCCATGGGCAGGCTGCCCCAATCGCCGCTTGGCCAGCAATACCGCCACTTCGCCTTGCTGGGATTGAACATCGCGCTTCCGGCGAGACCATAGGCCTTGCGGATGACGACGGCGCAGATCGGGACAGTGGCTTGATACACCGCCGCCATCGCGCGCACGCCCTTGCGCGTGACGCCTGCGGTTTCATGCTTCACCCCGACGGCGAAGCCAGGACAGTCGACAAAATGCACAACCGGTAGATGGAAGGTAGAACAGAGGTCCATGTGGCGGGTCACTTTTTCGCAGACATCGGCGGTCCACGCCCCGTCCAGGATGAACGGATCACCCGCGAGCACACCAACCGGGTGGCCATCGATGCGCGCAAGGCCGGTGACAATGCCGCGCCCCCATTGTGCACCGATCTCGAAGAAGCTGCCAAGGTCGGCGCATGTCTCAACGATGGTGCGCGGCTTGTAGGGCGTCTTGCCGTCGGTCGGTACGATACTGATGAGCCGCTCGTCGCGGCGGTTCGGATCATCTTCAGGCGCCATAACAGGTGGCAGATCATGCACGCTGTTTGGAAGATAGGACAAAAAGCGACGAACCTCTTCGAACGCGTCGTCTTCGCTCTCAACGACATTATCGACCGTGCCATTGCGCGCCTGAATCTGCCAGCCGCCAAGCTCCTCCTTGCTGACATCCTCGCCGATAGCACGGCTGACCGGCGGCCCCGCGACGAAGACCTGGGAGAGGTCCTTGACCATGACGCTGAAATGGCTTGCGGCCACCCGTCCCGCGCCCATCCCGGCGCAAGGGCCAAGCGCCAGCGAGACGAACGGCACTTCGCTGAGGCCTTCAACAATATGTTCCCAGCCCGGCGTTTCGGGGATGTAGGTGCGAGGGTCGGCCTCCAGCATCTTGACTGAGCCGCCACCGCCCGTGCCATCAATCAGCTGCACCAGCGGCATGCGGTATTCCTTGGCCTGTTTGATCGCCTGCACCATTTTCTGCCAGATCGCGGCATCGGCAGCGCCGCCGCGAACGGTGAAATCGTCACCCAGCAGGACGACCGGTCGGCCGTTCAGCTCTGCGCGTCCGGTGACCGAGGTCGAGGGTGTGAAGCTCTCCAGCTTGTCGGTCTTGGAATAAGTCGCGCGGCCAGCGATCTTGCCAATCTCATGGAAACTGCCGGGGTCGGCCAGACGTGCCACGCGCTCGCGCACCGTTAGCTTTCCTCGCCCTGTCTGGCGCGCGACAGGCTCTTCGCCGCCCATCTTCTCGGCGAGCGCTTCACGCTTGCGCAGCTCTTCGACTGACTTTTCCCAGCTCATAGCTGTTATTTCAGGGCTTTCCGTAGCGTCGGGTCAAGCCAGAACCCTTGCGCACCTGCAATCGCCCTGCTTTATCAACCCAAGGAGCATAAACAGGGAGGCTCTCTCATGGATCTCGCAGAACTTACTGCCAAGGCATCCTCTGCCGTCACCGCTGGCGGCGATTTCACCAAGAAAGTGAAATTCGATTTTGGCGATGTTGGTAAACTTTTCATCGACGGTGCGGCCGGACAAGTCGACAATTCTGACAGCGAAGCCGATGCCACAGTCAAGGTTGACTGGGGCGACTTCAAGAAGCTGGCGGCTGGTGAAATGGATCCGACCATGGCCTTCATGCAGGGCAAGCTGAAAGTCCTCGGTGACATGTCTGTCGCGATGCAACTGCAAGGTCTGATGAGCAAGTTCTCTTAGGTCTTCAACAGACTGACTATCAATTGGCTTCGCCCGGTGGCAGCATGGGGCGAAGCCTTTTTGCGTTTAAGGACCAGACATGTCTGAAGCGGTGACGGATGATATTGTAGATGTCGAGGGTAATCCCCGGCCGCAAGGCGCGCGCATTGTCTGGTTCGAGGGTGTGGGGGGCCGCCGGTTGCGGGCCTGTCTTTGCCCGGCGACAGTCACTGATCCGCGCGGCACAACAATTGTCTGTCCCGGGCGAACCGAGTTCATTGAAAAATATTTCGAGGTCGCGCGAGAGCTTCAGGACAAGGGGTTCGCGGTATTGATCCTGGATTGGCCGGGCCAGGGCCTGTCGGAGCGTTTGCTGGAAAATCCCCTCAAGGGCCATATCGACCGATTTGAAACCTTCATGGGCGCCTTGAGCAATGGACTTGAAGCGATGGCCGCTGACCTGCCGGAGCCGCGCGTATCGCTTGCCCACTCGATGGGCGGCGCGATCGCACTTGCGGCGCTTGGCCAGAAGCTGGTCGACGTCAAGGCTGCTGCTTTCTGCGCGCCGATGTGGGGGCTGCCGCTTGGCCGGGTCCAGCGCTATTTCATCTGGGCGATGCGGGTCATGGGACGGGCTAATGATTTTGCCCAGAAACCTGGGCCGAAGGAAAAATTCGAGCACAATATCGTCACCCATGACGAGGCCCGGTGGCGCCTGCACGAGGCGCTGACGGAGACTGCGCCTGAACTTTCGCTTGGCCCTGTGACCTGGGGCTGGCTCGGCGCGTCGCTCGATATCGTCAACCGTTTCAAGAAACCGGATATCCTCAAAGCGATCACGGTCCCTGTTTTTGTTGCCAGTGCTGGCGAAGAGAAACTGATCGACAATCGTGCTCATGCACAGGTGACGCGGTCCTTGCAGGATTGCGAGCATATTATTGTAGAGGGCGCGATGCATGAAATCCTGATGGAGACAGACGACAAGCGTGCAGAATTCTGGGCTGGTTTTGACCGCCTGCTTGAGCGCGCAAAAATCTAGCGATTATTTTGATCCATTTGGCCCGGGCGCACGTAACACTAAACGAGCGACAAATTCGGGCTTTCCTCCCCAAGCTATCCCGACGCTCTTAGGCCGGCAGAGCGCTATCTTCCCTCAGACCTAGCGCCGCCGGCCACTTCATTCCAAATCAAAGATCTTCGGGCAATTTCCGAGGTTCGGCGATGTATTCTGCTGATCGCATCTCGTGCAGGCGTGAGGCCGTGCGTTTGAACTCAAAACTGCCATCGCCTTTCGTGAAAAGCGCCTCGGGTTCAGCTTCTGCGCTCGCGACCAGTTTGATCTTTGACTCATAGAGGGCATCAATCAGTGCCACGAAACGGGCAGCCTGGTTGCGTTTCTCAGGTCCTAGCACAGGAATACCCTCAAGCAGGACTGTGTGGAACGTGGCGGCAATGGTCAGATAATCCAATGGCCCAAGTGGGCGATCGCAAAGCTCGTCAAAAGTGAAATGTGCCACGCCTGCTGCTTCGCGCTCAATCTTGAGCTGGCGGCCTTTAACTGTCAGCGTGCACGGCTGCGGCTTGGCGCCGAGCGTCAAACGCTCAAATGCGTGCTCAAGCGCTGCCTTACTGCTGGTCTGGTCCCCAACATACCAGACAGGTGCTTCGGTTAGTCGCTCCAGGCGGTAATCGCGGGTCGATGCCAATTCGAACACTTCGCAATACTGTTTCAGGACGTCGATGAAGGGCGTGAACAATTCGCGGTTTATGCCGTGCTTGTAGAGCTCGTCCGGGTGCCGGTTAGAGGTTGCCACGACGGTCACACCGCGATCAAACAATTGCTCGAACAGGCGCGACAGGATCATTGCATCGGCGATCTGGGTGACCTGAAATTCGTCAAAGCAGAGCAGACGGCTCTTGGCGGCAAAGACCTTGGCGACCGGTGGAATGGGATCGCTGACATCCTTGCGCGCGCGGGCCTTGTTTAACTCGTCATGAACGCTGGCCATGAATTCATGGAAGTGAATACGGCGAGATTTTACCGGTGCATGCTCATGAAACAGGTCCATCAGCATCGACTTGCCGCGCCCGACCCCGCCCCAGAGATAGAGAC
>CAYGKE010000080.1:0-11847 GCA_964350465.1 uncultured Hyphomonas sp. | reverse complement strand
TATATCAGTTATTGTCATATTATTTCTTCCTGTACGGGAAGATATGGGCATCAAAACCTAAAATCAAGTAAAATATTCCCGATCAGGAAGAAATATGCCATGTGGGGTGCCATAGCGCCGCAATATTACCGGTCGGGAATATTTACAGCAGGAGTGACGCCGAGACTATCGCCGGGTTAGCCGTCCAATCCTGACAGCGGAACCGGCGGACTTTGGATGTAATGCGTGCTGGCGTTTGTCAAACCGGGCGAGGTGGCGGGATAGGCGCGCAGCTTTTGCGCGGCGGATTTCAAGCTCATTTTCCAAACGGTCGAGGATTGGCCAGTATGCCTCACCATAAAGCTCAATCACACGTGCCACGGTCGCCATCGCGCGTTCAATATCTTCATCTGTATAGTCTGAGGCGCGATGGATGGACATGATATCGAAGGTTTACCTTGTTCAGGTGGCCTTGGTGCGGTTCCACACCATCGCGCCGCCGCCGCCATCTTCGTCTTCGAAGAAGACAGCGCGGATTGGTTTCGCAAAGCTCGGATCATCCAGTTTAAGCGCCAGATATGGTTTCCCGCCGTCTTTGCTTTCTTCGTTCCAGGCTGCGCCCAGCTCAGCGCCGCCAGCAAACACCCGGTAGTCAGGCGCGCCCTCAGACGGCTTCTCTTTGACGGGGACGATTTGGGTTTTGACGTTCATGGTGAGCGTTCGGATTGTGCCCGTAAATGCACCATCCTTTTTTGAGAATGTTCCTATGGTTGGCATGTCAGTCTCCTTTGTCGGCAGTGTTGAGGGCGCGCCGCGCCCGTTTGAACCCGCTGTCAGAGCTTAGGAAGAGATCCAGCATGGCGGGAATGAGGGTTTCTGGTTTTTCAGATCGCCCATGAGTTTGCGCATAGACCCGGGCATAATCGCCGAGAGCCTCGGCAAGGCTTGGCTCAACAGCGATTGTGAAACGTACGGGTGTGCGGTCAGGTAGTTTTCCAAGGCGTAGGGTCATGGGGTCTCCGTTTGATAAGGTCTGAGGATCAGGTCGCGCGTCACGATCACGCGGACCGGCCATCCTGGCCGGACTTTGATTGTCGGCTGGATGCCGAGGCTGCGATCAACGACGCGCTGGCCAGCCTGACTGACGGTATCTCCAAGGCCGCGGCGAACGGCGCGCTCAATGTCACCTTCGTTGCCTGCGCCGATCTCAGATCCGATCCCGAGGATTGTCGCGAGACCCGCGGCGGCAAAGACCCTGTTCCAGTGATGGTCAGTGCGGTCTGACAGCCCGGCATAGCCGCCTGCGTCGGCGCCCGGCGCTGAGATCACGATTGAAGAGCCGTCCGGAAAGATGATCCGGTCCCAGGTCACCAGCGCGCGGTCCTGACCGTAGGAGATTTCTGATTGGTATCGGCCGATCAGGCGCGATCCTTGGGGGATCAGCAATAGGGATCCCGTGACCGTGTCGAAGACGGGCTGGGTCACTTGCGCGATGACGGCTCCGGGAAGATCAGAGTTGAGGCCAGTTACTAAGGACGCCGCAATCAATGTGCCGCTCATCACCTGATAGGGCGAGAGTGGGTCTTCGACCTGGTTTGGATTGTAGATATCAGATGAGCCCGGCTCCGCTGCAAAGGTAGTTTTGCGGGTCTGTAGATTTGGACCCGAAGGTGATCGCGGGCCAATCTGTTCTGGTCTTGCCGTGGCCAGCGCAAATAATTCAGACGAGAGGCCGGCTGTATCCGCGCCTGATCCTCGCGGCGAGGCTTCGGCGCCCGGTTTCGATTGAAGCTGAAAAAAGACCGGCGCAGACGCGGCGTCTTCGGAGAGCTTGGCGTCGCGCAGTTGCCGGGCACGCGCCGCCTCATCAACCGGGTTCGGCGTGAACGCGGCAAACTGAGCCGGGGCAGGTTCGTATTCAATGCCTAGATCTTGTTCTGCGGCGAGAACCGTCGCGCCAAGGTCTCCGGGCAATGGCGGGCCCAGTCTCGGGATCGGGTCCCGATCAGGCATTACCTCGGCATAAGAGGCGGGCAGGGCGCTCAGGCCATCTGGCGCACGTTTATTGGTGGTGTTGTAGAGCTCACGTGCTGGGTCGCCTGCGACACGCGGTGGTTTCAGCGCAATCGAGGCTGCGATGAAAAGGGCCAGTGCGCCGAGGCCTGCGCCAAGCATCAAGACCTTGCGATTGATACGGGTCACGGGGCGCGGCGCAGATTTGATCAGCACGCGCGCGGCCTGCTCATTGAAGGAAACCGGATTTGCCATGGCTTAGTTCCCAAACAGTGCCGCAAAGCCGCGGCGAGGCTTTGATTTCGAGACACGTACGATCGTCTGAGGGTGCGTGCCGAGCCGGAGTTCTGCGGCCTGGAATAAATGATCGACAACATAATAAGTGCCGCGCACGCGGTAGTTGACCAGTTCAGCGTGACCGCGTGCGCCAAGGATGAAGAGCGGCGGCGCGTCCATGCTCTGTAAGTCATCTGGCATCTGGATGAACACCTGGCGGCCATCATCAAAAACGCGGATTGGGCGCCAGGTCGGCTTGTCGCCCTCGACGACATAATCGAAGTTCAGATCGGCCAAAGACAGGCTGTTTTCGACCGTGCGCTCTGTACGCGAATTTTCGCGCCCGATGCGCGACTGCTGTTTGGACAATTCATCTTGCGGATAGCGCCAGGACAAGGCGGCCATATAGCCGCCTTCTGTGCTCTCAAGTTCAATATGGTAAGTTCGCCGGTCTGTGGCGATCATCAGATTTGTCGAGATGCCAGCGGAGATCGGTTTGACGAGGACATGGGCGCGTGCCGCCGGGCCCGATCCTGAGACAGTATCTCCAACCACCCAGCGCACGGTGTCGCCAGCCGAAACCGAGACCAGTTCCTCGCCCGGCTGAAGCGCGATGTCAGAGATCTGGCCAGGAGACGCGTAGACGCGGTAGAGCGCGCCTTCTGTATAGGGATAGACCTGGATCGCATTCACATAGCCGTCGACCGAGGGTTCGATCCTTGCTGCTGTGGCACCCTGAACAATAGTCTGCTTCGGCGAAGCGTTGGAGCTGACGACCCGGCGCGTAACGCGCCTGATTGTTTTAATCTGGCCGGGTTGAGGCGGTGCCGAGACAGGCAATTCCATTTCAGGCTGCGTCGCAAGCTCTGGCTGAGGCGCAATCTCCTCCACTTCAGCGATGGCTTCGATGAAGGCGTTCTCGTCGAGTGGTGGGAGTTCAGCGGTGGTTGCGCATGCGCCAAGCAGGCTGAGCACGGATGCGGAAGCAATGAGGCGGATCATTTCAAGTCTCCTGTGACAAGGTCCTCGCCCCAATGGAGGCTGTGGACGTAAAGGCCGAGCGGGTTGGCGCGCAGGGTCTCTGCATCGCGCGGCGGATCGGTGATGAGGGTGAACAGGCCAGTGAACCGTACGGTTTCCATTAGGGCGCCATTCTCATAGGTGCGCTCAGACCAACGCGCCTGAAAGCTGCCATCAGAGACGCGTACAACGCTGACGACATCGACTGTGCGTGAGCGCCGCCCAATGTCGGCAAACGGATCATGGGTAGAGGCATATTCATTCAGGGTGATTGCGGCCTTGTCGGTGACAAACTGATACGCTTCGAGCCAGTTCTGGCGTACGACAACCGGATCAACCGATAGCCCGCGCACATGAGAGATGAACCGCGCCAGGTGATGGGCGATCTGGGCGTCACTCGGTTCGTATGCGGCGGCGGCGGGGCCGACGGCGCGCACGGCGCCGGTCTCATCAACCTCGACGACATAGGGCGTCACAACCGATTGCAGGCTACGCCAGACGAGCGCGCCGGAGGTCACGAAGCAGAGCGTCAGGCAGCCGATTGCTAGCAGGCGCCAATTGCGGGCTTGGACACGGGCTGAGCCGATCCGCTGATCCCAGATTTGCCCCGCCTTTTGATAGGGCGTTTCGGGATAGGGGCTCGTCCCATAGTTTGAGGCAGCACGTTTGAAGGCCATCGGATCAGTCGTCCTTTTCTTTGAGGGTCGGAGCGGCGCTCGGAGATCCTCGATCCCCGTCACGAATAGAATGGGCGGCCATCGTGCCAGCCTGACTGACACGTTGCTGCGTCTGGAACTTGCGCGCCCAACCCGGCTCGCTTGCGGCTGAGGCTTGATCGCCGCCACCGCCGCCGCCTGTTCCGCCGGTCGCGCGCCATGCACCAGCGCTGCCGCGTTGATAGGCGTCGCGAACCGATTGAAGCGGCCGGCCGGCGGCGCGGCGGGCCGTATCCATTCCCGCGCGAGCTGTGCCGGCCAGACCGGCGGCCATGCCGCCGATGCCGGATGCGCCAGAGGCGACGCGGCCCATGTCAAAAGAGGTCCGAGCGCCGCCGGCAACAGACGCGCCGGCTCTGACCGCAGTCGAAACGCCGCCAGTTGCAGCACGGCCCGCAGCGACACTGCCGGCGCCAACGACATAAGCTCCGGCGCCGGCGGCTGCGGCGGCGCCGACCATAGAGCCTGCACCAAGTTGCGGCGCGCCAGTGATTAGCCCGGAGGCGATGCCGGGGGCAAAGATGCCAAGCCAGAGAAAGACGAGGGCGGCGAGGACGGTGCCCATGACATCGGCTAGCGTGACATCGGCGCCTGTATTGAAGGCAGCCGTGACAGATCCAAACAGGGTCGATCCAATGCCTATGATCACCGCCAGCACCATCAATTTGATGCCAGACGTGATGACATTGCCGAGGACGCGCTCAGCCAGAAACGTCGTCTTGTTCCAAAGTGCGAAGGGGACGAGCACAAACCCGGCAAGCGTCGTCAGCTTAAACTCCAGAATGGTGATGAAGAGCTGAACCGCAAGCACGAAGAAGGCGGCGATGATAATCGCCCATGCCGTCAGCATGATGATGATCAGAATGAAATTGTGAAAGAAGGCGATCGGGCCGAGCATATTGCCAATTTCGGCAAGCAGAGGCTGGGCGGCGTTGAACCCGACGCTCGCGATGAACCCGGGTCGCATCAAGTCACCAGCTGCAAGCGTGCCGCCACCCGCCTTTAGACCCAGGGACGCAAAACTGTCGAAGACGATTGTCGATAAGAATGCAAAATTGCCGATGATGAAGGCGAAGAAGCCGACAAAGAGGACCTTCTTCAAAAGAAGCGCGATCACATCGCTATTCTGTGAGAGGGCCCAGAACAGACCTGCGAGCGTGATATCGATCGCGATCAGCGTGGTCGTCAGATACGCAACATCGCCAGACAATAGACCGAAGCCGCTATCGATGTAGAGGATGAAGGTTTGCAGGAATTGATCGATGACGCCCATGGAGTCAGCTCCTAATTTCCGAGGAAGCTTTGGAGCCGGGCGCGGGCGCGCTCGGACTCTGCAAGTTCTTTGGCGCGGTCGAGCGCTTCAGCGCGATAATGGGCAGCCATCATCGCTTCCATTTGCATGATCTGCTCAGTTTGGAGCGCCTCGATCTGATTGCCCGCTTGCTGCGCCTGCAGGTTTCCGATGGCTGATTGGCTATCGGTTATCAGTTGGTCGAGATTGGCATGGTCGGAACGGGCATTTTCAACCACGCCGGCTGTCACCAAAAGGCTTTGCTTATAGGCCGAGCGCGATTGCTCCCAGCGTCGCCGCGCTTCAGTGACAAGTACCGATTGCGGCGGCGGCGTACCATAGGATTTTGGATAGATGATCTCATAGTCACGGTCGACTTCGCCCACCTTGTAGCCGATGCCTTCAGCGCGCCGCATCAATTGATCGATCTGGTTTATGCGGTTTTGAATATCGCGGGCAATCGAGTCTGGAAGGTTGGCGAGATCCTTGCCCATATTCTCCAGCATTTCGATCTCGTGAGCCAGTTGTTGGATCTGGTTCTGGATTTCCTGGAGGGCGCGTATCGCTTGCAAAATGTTCTGCGCGTGATTGGCAGGATCGTAGACAACGCCGCCAAATTGAGCTTCCGCTTGCGGGATCGGCACCGCGGCCAGCGTGATTGCGCCAAGCGCAACGGAGCAGAGAAACTGTTTCATGGGGTGATGTCCTATTCTGCGGCCATCGGCACGCCGGGACGCGGCAACCCGCCCGGCCAGAGGCCCAGCAGGTCACCGGCCCAGGGGAGGCTCTTGGCGTGGAGGAAAGTTTCAGCGAATTCGGCGGCGCCAGCTTCTGCCAGCGTGCGATCGATCAGTTTTTGATCGCCGGGCGAGGATGACCCGCAAAGCGCCAATCCGATCGGACCAAGCTCAAGATCAAACAGGCGGCAGCCAAGCGGTGATTGATAGTAATAGTCCTGCTTTGGTGCGGCGCGGCTGATGATCTCGATCTGCCGGGCGTTCAGCCCAAAGCGTTCATAGGTCTCGCGTGATTGCGGCTCCAGGGCGCGCTCATTGGGGAGAAATATCCGTGTCGGGCAGCTTTCAACCAAAGCTGGCGCAATTGAAGAGCGGTCAATGTCAGCCAGTGACTGGGTCGCGAACACGACGGCGACATTCTTCTTGCGCAAGGTTTTCAGCCATTCGCGAATGCGCGCCGCAAACATTGGGTTGTCGAGGAAGAGCCAGGCCTCATCAAGAATGAGCAAGGTTGGCGCGCCCGTGAATCGTTCTTCGAGCCGATAAAACAGATAGGTGATGACCGGCGCAGCTGCGGCGCCTGCGTGCATTAGCGTTTCCATTTCAAAACAAGCGACATCGCTGAGCGTCAGGCTCTCTGTGTCAGCATCCAGCAGGCGGCCATGTGGGCCTTCGAGTGTGAAGGGATGGATGGCGGCTTTCAGCTCAGGCGATTGCAGCAGAAGCGACAGACCGGTCAGCGTGCGCTCAGCGGTTGGCGTTTCTGACAGGGCCTGAAGCCCGTCCCACAGGGCCGCGCGCAGGTCTGGCGTCATTGTGAGATCCTCGGTCTCACATAGCCCTGCCAGCCAATCGGCAGCGAACACTGCCCCATGCTCAGTGTCGATATCGTGCAGCGGTTGCAGGTTAGGTCGGGCGTCACCGCCAAGATCGATCTGCGTCCCGCCCATAGCGAGTATGGCTGCGCGCGCCGAGCGCCCTTTGTCGAACACAAAGACCTGAGCGCCTTCATAGCGGCGCCATTGCATCGCCAGGAGTGACAGCAGTACGGATTTCCCCGCGCCGGTCGGTCCGACGACCAATGTGTGCCCGACGTCGCCGACATGCAGATTAAGCCGGAATGGTGTGGCGCCTTCTGTCTGCGCCGAGATCAGGGCGGGGCCGGCCAGATGTGCATTCTCGGCGTCGCCAGCCCAGACCGCCGAAATCGGAATCATATGCGCAAGGTTGAGCGTATGCAGAATGGGCTGGCGGACATTAGCGTAAACATGGCCGGGCAGGGAGCCGAGCCACGCTTCGACGGCGTTGAGCGTCTCTCGTATGGCGGTAAAGCCGCGTCCATTTATGATGCGCTCTGCAGCGCGCAGGTTTTCGTCCACGGCGCCAGGGTCGCTGTCCATGACCGTAATCGTCGTCGTGACATAGCCGTAAGAGACGAGGTCTGAGCCAAGCTCTTGCAAGGCGGCGTCCGCATCACTGGCCTTATTGTCTGCGTCGCTGTCGAGCAGAGCGGCTTGTTCGTTGAAGAGCGTTTCGCGCAGGACCGCGCCGACAGATTTGCGTTTGGCAAACCAGTGACGACGTTTGCGGGTCAGCACCTTCTCGGCGCGCGTTTTATCCATCGCGATGAACCGTGTGCACCAGCGATAGGCAAAGCCTTGCCGATTTAGCTCATCAAGAATGCCGGGCAGGGTCGAGGCTGGAAATCCGAGAATAGTCAGCGTGCGCAGATGGGCCTCGCCGATCATCGGCTCCAGACCACCGCAAAAATCCTCATCTGCTAGAATGGCATCAAGGAATACGGGTAGCTCAGGTACGGTGACGGGATGGCGCTTTGAAGAGATGCAGGCGTGCAAGTAGGTCAGCGTCTCAGCGTCGGAGAGCGGTGCAATTTCAGCCAGAGACACCGACAACAGGTCCAAACATCGGCCTGCCTGCATCTGGAAGGTCTCAAGGTGGCGATGCCAATCATCATTGTCGGCTTTAACCGGACGTTCGATCAGGGCTTGTTCGGCGCGGCCGGCGGCATCGGCAGGCGGCAGCCAGAACAGGGAAAGGTAATAGGCGCTCTCAAACTGCGTGCCTGTTTGTTCTGATCGCAAGCAGCGTTCCTGATCGACGAGCCAGGTGGTGGCATCCGGAAAGTCCGAATACGGATAATCAGATGCCGGAGCCCGCACCGCTTCAAAGAACAGCGCCCATCCTGATCCAAACCGGCGCAAGACATTGTTGACCCGCGCGGTGACGGCGACCAATTGCTCCTCGGTTGAGCTCTCCAGGTCTGGGCCGCGATAGCGAAACGTTTGTTGAAACCCGCCATCCTTGTTGAGGACAACGCCGGGCGCCACAAGGCAGGCCCAAGGGAGGTGATCGGCCAGCAGGGTTGGCGCACCGGCATATTCAGAAAGGTTCAGCATGAGAGATGTTCCTTGTGGCGAGTTGAGCGCGCGGCGACGCTCATGAAGTCTGGATCAGAGCGGGCGACAAAGACGGCAAGCGAGTGGCCGACCAGCCAAAGCATGAGGCCGGGGATCCAGAGCCGCAGTCCGAGGGCCAGGACCGCTGCCAGCGTCCCGATAGCGATGGCGGCGGCGCGCGGCGCGCCGGCCATTAAGATCGGCTCGGTCAGGGCGCGGTGCAGCGGTATGTCAAAGCCCTCAGCCATTAGAGTGTGGCGCCGCCGCCGAATGAGAAGAAGGTGAGGAAGAAAGATGTAGCGGCGAACGCGATGGAGAGGCCGAACACAATCTGGATCAGTTTGCGCATACCGCCGGAAGTCTCGCCGAAGGCGAGGGTGAGCCCGGTCAGCGTGATTATGATCACCGACACGATTCGCGCGACCGGTCCCTCAATAGAGAGTAGGATTTGATCGAGCGGGCCTTCCCATGGCATGCCAGACCCAGCGGCATAAGCTGGCGCGGCGCAGAACGCCCCGACCGCTAAAAAGCCGATGACTCGGCGCATAGATGCAGAATTTTTAGAGGCCATCAGTTGTCTCCTTGGCTGATGATGGAAAGATGAGGGGCCGCGAGCGGCGAGACGGCGTAGCCATCCATGTCGAACCCGCTGACGCGTATTGTCTCCGTGACGCGGCGCATGCCGTCTTCGCGGGCCATGAACACGACGACGTCGACGCCTTGCGCAATCAGGCCTTCCGCCGGACGCGGAGATGCTTCGGCGACGAGTTGTTCGAGCCGTTCCAATGCACCAAGCGCAGAGTTCGCGTGCAAAGTCGTGATCCCGCCGGGGTGGCCAGTATTCCAGGCCTTGAGGAGATCGAGCGCTTCTGGCCCGCGTACTTCTCCAACCAGTATTCGGTCAGGTCGTAGACGCATGGTCGAGCGAACAAGGTCTCGAAGGGATTTGCCTTCTTTCCAGGTCCGCAGCGCGACACAGTCTTCGGCGCTGCAGCGTAGTTCTCTTGTATCTTCCAGAATCACCACGCGCTCGGTAGCAAAGGCGGGTTCTGCCAGAAGCGCGTTGGTGAACGTGGTCTTGCCTGACGAAGTGCCGCCGGCGACGACGATGTTCATGCGCGAGACAACAGCCTGGCGCAATGCGGCGCAGACCGCAGGTGTCAGCGTGCCCGCCTCAACATAATCATCGAGGCCAAACACCACGACCGACGGTTTGCGGATCGCAAAGCAGGGGCCTTCCGATACTGGCGGTAATATCCCTTCAAACCGTTCGCCGGCGCCGGGTAGTTCAGCTGATAGAATAGGAGAGGCGCGGTCGCAGGTTTCGCCAACAGAGGAAGCGACCAGCCGGATCACTCTTTCTCGGGAGGCGGCATCCAGAGAGACCTCGGAGCGGGTCAGGCCAATCCCGGCCCGCTCAATCCAGAGCGAGCCATCAGCGTTGGCTAGGATTTCGATTACATCGTCAGCCAGTAAGGCTTCGCGGACTGGCGCAGTGAAGGCGGTCAGCAACATCGCGTGCCGCCGTGCATCTGTCTGCGCGTGAAGGGAAGAAGCGGTCATGGCGTCTGTTCCTGTGATTGAAATCAACAGGAACAAGCATCCATCAGCGCTCTGTTTTTAATAGTCAGAAAGCTCGTGAAAACCAGGATAGTCAAAGAGAGGAGAAGTAAATCACCTGGATTTTTCTACCAAGCGAGAGCTTCTTATTCTTCCGTGGTGACCGGTTGACGAGTTGAAGTGCCGCGGCATTGCGTATTCAATGTGCGCGGCCGATTTCTCGCGGCAAGTAGACAAGCTCTGTCGCAATCGACAACCGATCCAATGCCTTACGGATGCCTTCAATATACTGGTTATGACTATCGCCACAGATCACTACAATTAGCGGTTTATCGCACCCTTCATACTCAATGAGTTGACCGACTAGTCGATCGTATTTCGATTTCGAGTCCAGCTTGTTTTTGATCTCAATCAGCAATTCGCGTTCGACGGCGATGTCTGCAATTGCGTTACCTATGGCGAATTGGCGTGAGAAGGAGAGTTCATCTAATTGAATCTGCAAGTGATCGAAAAGCGCGCTTTCGTAGGCTTTCTCATTAGCTAGAATGCCTGGGCGCCAAATGCGAATTGCGTTCGAGATCATGTCGTCTCCGTCCCAGAGCATGAACCGCGCTTTCTGCCACATAATTTCCCCTTGTCCTCCAGCATTTACGCTAAAATGTACCATTTTTGCCCGCGGTTAAGAACTGGCACTGCGTCTTAGACTGCAGAACACGCACTAGCCCTTAGTTTTCCAGTAATTCTCGCCCGATATCTGTCCAACGGCCTCTTCAGCGTCCTCAGCAATCGCTTCAGTCGAGACGTCGTCCGAAACGAGACGATCGTCACGCAATTGCGGCGCTGGTGGATTCCAGGCACGGAGATCACCGCCAACGATTTTATAAAAATCCGGAACGAGTGCCTCTATGTCTTCGATAAAACCTTTTAGCTGAGAGAACCGCGAACCAGTATCCCGGATGAGTACAACTTCAAGATAACTGGGCACGCTGTCGAGATAAGCTTTCGCAGCTTGATCGACATCCTGTCTAAGCGCTTCAAGTTCATACTGATTGAACCCACGATGTGGCCAATGGACTCGAATATGAATGTTGCAAGGATCCGACGTTTTTATTTGGCGTAACAGCCAACTAATTCTCGCCAAGGCACCTTTCTTGTCGGCCGGGGCGGCGAGCTTCATGCCAGCGGACATGCTCTTTGCCCTGACATCCACGGTCACGTCCAGGTTCGCCGCAGCTTCCGGTATCGACAGCGTTGTTCGCAAGCATTGGTCCTTCACAAACTCATCGATGTCACGTTTCACGCGCTTGTCGGGATTTTGAGCAAGGTCACGAGAAAGGCGGGCACTGACGCCAACCCCAAGTTGGCGCGATAGTATCAATCCGAGATCTCGCACTTCCTGATGCCAAGCATCGATGACATCGTGCAGCTCTGTTGATCTTGGCCCTATCTGCTGGCCAGTTGTCAGACTGCGAACGAGATCAGGCCACGCGCGAGGCATTCGTTCAAACCCTTTTACGCCCGTGCTGTCATGACTGAGGAACCGCCGGAGTTCGTTCAAGATTACACGCTGGTCGACGTCGGATACACCATTGTTCGTCAGCAAAAGATCGGCCTCTGTGAGGATGTGCATCCACGACCAATGATAGAGGCCAGCCGCGTGTTTTGTTCGACCCCTTAATTCGACGGGGTGATGGGACGGCGTGGACGCAAACTGGTTCGATATGGTGATCACCGCGTCAATGCCATTAGCTTTTGCGATCTTGAGGTAGCTTTCTATTTGTTCGCTAATGAGTTCAGCAGTCCCGATCTTTGCCTCGAACAGTGCCTTCCATATAGCG
>CAYGKE010000079.1:0-11919 GCA_964350465.1 uncultured Hyphomonas sp. | reverse complement strand
GCCCTAACCGTCTGAGTGCGGTGTAAAACAGGAAGGTCAGTTCATCGTGGCGAAAGCTTCGCCCCTGAGGTTGAATCTCATACGCCCAATGCGCCTCATAGTCATAGACGAGCGCGACTTTAGCTTGCCTCGTTTGTGGCAGCGGCCCGATCGTCTCAAGAACTTGAGCCGCCCATTCCGCTTCAAAAGCTGCCTTGTCAGCGACATTATCAGGGCGGTTGAGCCCCGCATGCATTTGTTCCTGGGCAAACGGTGCCTGGCGCCAGCGAAAGTATGAAACCAGTTCTGCCCCATGCGCGCAGGCTTCCATCGTCCAAAGTGAAACCATGCCGTCTAAGGGCGCAGGATTATAAGGTGCCCAGTTTACTGGACCGGGTTGTTGTTCCATAACCCCGAACCGTCCGTTCTTCGACATGCCGCGATAAAGGTCATGATGGAAGCCAGCGAAATCAGGATGCCCAGCCTGAAGGTAGTGCGCCTTGGTATGGTTATCCCACCACGTCTGGTCCAGAAATCCAAGCGGGTAGGAATCCCATGTCGAGACGTCGATCTGGGCAGCGACTGGATAATGATCAAACTCTGTAAAGTGGCCCATAAAATTGTGCGTTATGTCTGTTTTAGGGGATAATGTGCGCACATACCCGGTATGCAATGCATTATATTCGGCGACTTGGTCGGAACTGAAACGCCTCCAGTCCATACGGTGTGAGGGGTTGGCCTCGGTGACCGTTGGAGCGGGTGGATCAATCTCTTCGAAAGATCGATACTCCTGACTCCAGAAAACCGTTCCCCAAGCCGTGTTCAGCTTGTCGATTGTTCCAAATCGCTGCCTGAGCCACACCCGGAACGCGGCTTTTGCATCCTCATCATAACTAAGCACAGTGTCGTGGCAGCCATATTCGTTGTCGGTCTGCCACATCACGATGGCAGGATTTTCAGCATAACGCTCAACCATCGCGCCAACGATACGCGCACTTTCCTGGCGATAGGTTTTTGAGCTGAAACTGTAATGGCGACGTGATCCGAACCCTCGAACGGTTCCATTTTCATCATAGGGGAGAATATCGGGATGCTTATCGATCAACCATTTGGGCGGTGTCGCCGTCGGCGTCCCCATGATGATCTCCAAGCCAGCATCCGCCAGCGTTTGCACAGCCCGGTCCAGCCAGGACCAATCAAACTGGCCATATTCTGGTTCGATCCGGCTCCAGGCGAACTCTGCAATGCGGACCAGACTGAGCCCAAGCTCTTTCATGCGTCTGGCGTCATCAGCCCACATGCTCTCAGGCCATTGTTCTGGATAGTAGCAAACCCCGAGTTTCATATTGCCCCCCTGCCCCAATTTACTGACGGTAGCCCCGGCGCTTCAGTCGCCAGCGCGAACAGGCAGCCCGCGAGCGGTTGTTTGTCGAGCGCTGCGTCTGACAAGCCAATTCTAGCGGTCGTTATGAAAAGTGTTTTCATGTCGGCACCGCCAAAGCTGCAATGCGTTGGTCTCGACACCGGTAACTTCACGATCTGGTCGATCCGCCCATCCGGTGCATAGCGAACAACACGTGACCCGGCCCACTGCGCACTCCATAAGTATCCCTCAACGTCGATAGCTGAGCCGTTTGGATAGCACCCCGCATTCATCGTGCTGGCAAAAACCCGTCTCTCGCTGAGCACACCAGTCTGAGCATCAATATCGCAAGCCAGAATTTCCTGATTTTCTGAATCGCACGTGTAAAATGTCTTCGAGTCTGGGGAGAAGGCGAACGTGTAGGGCATGGTCACGGGATCGAGGCGTGTTGCTTCCAGAGTCCCGTCGCCAGACAGTCTGAAGTACTGTCCAAAAGGTTCGATTCCATCATCATCACAGCTGGCAAACCAAAAACTGCCATCGGCGGCGCAGGCCCCGTCATTTATCCGCTCCCGCTCATGCCGCAGAGGCACAGTGGTTAGGCGCTCATAATCCTCTGTCTCGGGATCATAGAGGCCTAGTTCACCATCTCCCGCCATGAGGATCTGCCCATACGCCAAGGCCATGGCACTGACATGCAACGGCAGGTCATAGCGCCTTGTGTTACCTGTCCGTGGATTATAGCGATGCAGCTTTGCGCGGCGTTGATCGGTCCACCATAGATAGCCTTCCGATGGGCTCCAAAGCGGCGCCATCCCAAGCAGGCAACTTGTTGGCGCAACGCAAACTGCTTCCATCCAATTGGCCTCCCGTCGCCGGTCCTGTTTTGGCCTGAAAGCCTAGGATGTCAATTCGATACGCTCCGACCGAACCGCCACGCCTTTAGTCAGCAATAGGCCGCTTCAGACGCAAGAGCAAAAGGACCCCGAAGGCGACGATTAGCACGACCGGGAAGACATTTAGCGTACTCAGCGCCGCTTGACCCGCGACGATATCGGCTTCTGCATCGGTGGTGCCAGATGTGATCGCTGTCTGCCGTGCTTCGTCGAGCCAACCGCCAATTACCGGTTGCCATGCACTAAGCCCGATCATACCCGCACCGCCGAGCAATGAAAGGCCAAGCGCGCCCGTGCGCGGCATATATTCCGCAACCACGCCAAGCATAGTCGGCCAGAAATAGGTCACTCCAAGCGCGAAGATCGCCGCTGCGACATAGACCATTGCGCCGCCCGCCTGGCTGATAAGAAACAAGCCAAGCGCAGAAACAATTGCGGAGGCCAAGAGCATACCAATAGGATTAAATCTATGGACAATTGGACCAGCGAAGTATCGCCCCACCGCCATAATGAAGAATATAAGCGCCAAGACGAGAAGCGGGTTGCTGTCTGGAAGCAAGCGCGTGATCCACTGCGTGGTCGCTAGCTCGGTTGTAGCAGTAATAGTCATCAACACACACATGACAAAGAAGAGCGGTGTCATTAGCGCTTTGATGTTTTCGCCAGTGGACGATTCTGTATGCTGCGTCTCCGGGAATTTTTCAGTGAAAACCATATAGCCGTAAATCGCTGTTGGGATCAGCATCGTGGCGACCTGAATTTGCCAACCTATGCCTGCCTTGCCAAGAAAGTAGCCGACCAGAGACCCAATAACGAGACCACCGGGAAACCAGACATGAAACCGGTTCAACATCGTGGTTTTGTTCTTGTGATATGTATCGGCAATCATTGGATTGCATGCTGCCTCGACAGCACCATTCGCAAAACCCACGAAGAAAGTAGAGATAACCAATAGCCAGAACCCGTTGGCAGCGATGGTCAAAACAAGTCCGAGCATGTGGCCGACAAATGCCACGATCATCAAGTTTCTGGGACCAACTTGATTGTATACAAGGCCACCGAAGACTGTGGCGACCGGGAAGCCCAAAAAAGCCATCATGGTCATAACACCAAGTTGGCTGTCCGACAGTCCAAATTCCCCTCCAAGAGGCTCAAGCAGGCCAGCCCGGATGGCAAATGTCATGGATGTCACTGTTAATGCGATGCAAGACATCCAAAATAAGCGATTGGTATTCACAGCCAAAACAACCTCCCCAGGTTTCTATCTTGTTATATGCGCGGAGAGATCCCGCGACTTTTTCCTATACGGCTATTTGTCACTATGTTAACGTTGTCATATCGTCAGAAACGCTACAAGGATTTTGTGAAACGATTAGGCCAAATCTGGACATCGGGACCTGTATCATTGAATTTGAAGCCACGTTTGCCCTCTTTCAGCTGGACGGTTCGATCGTAACACGTATTAAAAATCGTAGACATTTAACAAATAATGGCAAGTGATCCGGGAGATGGTCGTGAGTGGAAAAGCGTCTGGGCTGATACGTATAGGAATGGTTGGCGGCGGGTCGGGGGCATTTATCGGCGAAGTCCACCGCATCGCGATGCGCATTGATGGGCGCTACAGCCTGGTCTGCGGGGCATTTTCTAGCAGCCCTGCCCGGTCCGTAGAATCTGCCAGACAGTTAGGCGTGTCAGAAGACCGCGCCTATCCAGACTATAAAACCATGCTGCATGCTGAAAATGAACTGCCGGAAGAACAGCGGATGCAGGCGGTTGTCATCGTCACACCTAATGACATGCACCTACCGGTCTCGGTCGCATCTCTGGAAGCGGGCTTCGATGTGATTTGCGATAAGCCAGCGACACGAACTCTGCCAGAAGCGCTTGAACTCAAGAAGGCTATCGACGGCGCGCAATGCCGGTATATGCTGACGCACACTTATCTCGGTTATCCAATGGTATCGGAAGCGCAGGCTCTGGTAGCCGCAGGTAAGCTGGGGGAAATCCGCCGCGTCGTCGTTCAGTATCCGCAAGATTGGCTCGCCAATCCGGTTGAGGTAGATGGGCAAAAGCAAGCGGCGTGGAGAACTGATCCTGAACGATCTGGTCCATCTGGCTGCTTCGGTGATATTGGCACCCATGCCTTCAATCTGGCCGAAACAATCACTCGCCTAAAGGTGAGTGAACTCTGCGCCGACCTACACACTCATGTTCCTGGGCGACTCCTCGAAGATGACGGGGCTGCGCTTTTGAAATTCGAAAACGGCGCCCGCGGCGTTCTCATGGCCAGCCAAATCAGCACGGGCGAAGAGAACGGCCTGCGTATCGAGGTGTTCGGCGAGAAAGCGGGCCTGTCTTGGCGCCAAGAAGAACCCAATACGCTTTGGTACATGCCGCTAGGTGAACCTCATCAGCGCTTCCGCGCGGGCGGTGAATATCTGTCCGATACGGCGCAGGCTGCATGCCGAACACCGGCTGGCCATCCTGAAGGCTATTTAGAAGCCTTTGCCAACCTATATGCCAGGTTCGCTGACGCACACTTTGGCAATGGTTCAGGAACGGATCTTCCAGGAATTGCCGATGGTCTTCGCGGTATGGCATTTTTGGAAACTGCGCTCGCGTCAAGCAAAGCCCAAGCGTGGAAATCCATCCCAACTTTTTCAACTCAATAAACTTCATCAGGGGAAAAACATGTCCGCCAAAATGAGCCAGATCAAAGGGCCTGCCATATACCTCATTCAGTTCCTGAGTGAAGACGAACCGTTCAATACGCTCGAAAATGCCTGCCGCTGGATGGCTGAGGCAGGCTATAAGGGCGTGCAGATGCCAACCGAAAACCCGCACTATTTTGATTTGAAAAAAGTCGCAGAGAGCCAAGACTATGCCGACGAAGTCAAAGGCAGATGCGCGGAGTATGGTGTCGAGATCACAGAATTGGCAACGCACATCCAGGGTCAGCTCGTTGCTGTGCACCCTGCCTATAATGAGCTCTTTGATGGCTTTGCGCCTCCCGAAGTCAGAGGCAATCCGACGGCCCGTACCGAATGGGCTATCGAGCAAGTCAAACTTGCCGCAATTGCCAGTCGCCGTCTTGGACTTAATGCCATGGCGAGCTTTTCCGGCGCGCTGGCATGGCCTTATATGTATCCTTGGCCTCAGCGCCCCGATGGACTTGTGCGCGAAGCTTTTTCAGAACTCGCGCGACGCTGGAAGCCCATACTGGATGTGGCCAATGATAACGGCGTCGACATTTGCTACGAAATCCATCCAGGAGAAGACCTGCATGATGGAGCAAGCTATGAGCGTTTCCTGGACTATGTAGACGAGCACCCACGCGCCAACATCCTATATGATCCCAGTCACTTCATCCTTCAGCAGCTCGACTACCTGCATTATATCGATCTCTATCACGAACGTATAAAAATGTTTCACGTCAAGGATGCAGAATTCCGACCAGATGGTCGCACTGGCGTCTATGGTGGTTTCAATGACTGGCGTGAGCGGGCTGGACGCTTCCGCTCCCTCGGCGACGGCCAAATCGACTTTGGAGCAATTTTCTCGAAGCTGACGGATTATGGCTATGATGGCTGGGCCGTTGTGGAATGGGAGTGCTGCATTAAAGATCCCAAACAAGGCGCCATCGAGGGCTCAAAATTTGTTTCTGACCACATTATAAGGCCATCTGCAGTTGCGTTTGATGACTTTGCTGGCGGCGCGACGGACAAGGATCAATTGCGCAGACTTTTGGGGCTGTAAGAAGCATTTCGGCGCGCTCTCCGCACGCCCAAGCGAGACATGAATAAGGGCAATATAGGTGGTCAAGACCGCAAGCAACGACGCTCGCCTTTGAGCCTTCCCTATTAGAGAATCGTGCCCCCGAACCGTTCATGAGAACAGGACGAGGACCACAAGTTATTGTAAAGATTGGTACGCCCAACAGGGATCGAACCTGTGACCTACTGATTAAAAGTCAGTTGCTCTACCAACTGAGCTATGGGCGCATCCGAAGGGTCACATAGCCATGCCCCTAACGCAGGTCAACGCCTTTTGCAGGCCTCCAACAGTGTCTAACTCTTGATTTAGCTGGTAAGATAATTTTCGTTGAACCCATGAAAATCACGACTGCACTCATTTCGCTCACCTTCGCTATCGTCTCGGGTTGCGCAACCACATCCGGGACTGATCCAAATAGCACTGGAAGTGAAGAATCAGCGACTGACAGGCTTGCCCGAAATACCGAAGATGGGCTTCCTGATGCTGCCCTGACCCCACTCTCCGATCTCAACCTCAAACGGACAAAAATCCCGGCTACACTCAAAGCGATCAAGAATCCATACAATGTCGATCCAGATATCAGTTGCGCGCAAATCGCTATCGAGGTTGAGGAGTTGAACGGCATCCTCGGGCGTGACTGGGATGTCCCACCCCCAGACAAAAAGAAACTGAAAGAACAGGCCGCCGACGGAGCTTCGACAGCATTGCTGGACGCCATCGCTTCTGGCGCGGGCGGGTTCATTCCCTATCGCGGTGTTGTCAGACAGATTTCGGGAGCGTCAAGCCATCAAAAGAAAGTCATTAAGGCCTTCGAGCGCGGCGGACACCGGCGAACATTTCTTAAGGGCCTTGGGCTACTGAAAGGCTGCGACAGCCCTGCTGCACCGACCCCTGCCCCGAAAACCGATCCAAAAGTCGTTTTTAAATAGAAGACTACTTAGTCTACCGGTTTTGGGTTTGATTTCGTGGCCGCCCATCGCTGTGCAAGCTCATGACGAAGGTTGGCGAAAGTGCCATCTGTGATCGCCTCACGCAGACGCAACATTAATTGCTGAAAGAAAACTGTGTTGTGCCATGTCAGCACCATCGACCCAAGATATTCGCCCGAGCGTAAGAGATGATGGAGATAGGCCCTTGAGTACTCATTGCTCGCCGGTCCAGGCACCCGATCATCAACGGGTGACAAATCTTCAGCATGTTTCGCATTCTTGAGATTTATGGGGCCATCCCAGGTCCACGCCTGACCATGCCGCCCAGTGCGTGTTGGCAAAACACAGTCGAACATATCAATGCCGCGCGCCACCGCCTCCACCAGATCAATCGGTTTTCCAACGCCCATAACATAGCGCGGCAATGGCGTTGGCAGATGCGGCACGGTCATATCTATCGTACGGCACATCTGATCATGCCCTTCACCAACGGCCAGCCCGCCAAGCGCTATACCGCCAAAGCCCTGCGCCGACACAGCTTTCGCGGACCGTTCCCGCAGCTCGGCATAGTTGGACCCCTGCACAATCCCAAAGAGCGTCTGGGTATCGCGGTCGCCAAACGCTTCAAGTGAGCGCTGCCCCCAATCCAACGAGAGCTGCATTGAGTGTTCGGCCTCTTCAGGACTGCAAGGCCAATCCGTGCACTCATCAAGTTGCATTGAAATATCGGCGCCCAATAGGTCGGCCTGTATCTCGATTGACCGCGCCGGTGTCAGCCGGTGTTCCAAGCCGTCAATATGACTGCGAAACGTTACACCATCGGCATCCATCTTCCGTAGCTGGCTAAGGGACCAGACCTGAAACCCCCCGGAGTCAGTCAGTATCGGCCCGTTCCACTTGGCAAAATCGTGCAAGCCTCCGAGACGCTTTATACGCTCAGCTCCCGGCCGGAGCATCAGATGGTATGTATTACCTAGAATGATGTCGGCACCGGCTGCCTCTACTTGATCCATATAAAGCGCCTTTACCGTCGCAGCGGTACCGACAGGCATGAAAGCGGGGGTGCGGATATCGCCGCGCGGCGTGACCAGGATGCCAGTTCGGGCGTCCCCGAAGGTTGCCGATATGGAGAAAGGGAACTTGGCCAATATTATGCCAGTCCACCGAGGTCCAAGACCTCAAGCAAAGCCTCACGCGCGAGGCGACACTCGCTGGCGAAACTTGTATCTGCAAGGTCAGCTGCCGTCAGCGTTTCTCGATAAGTGCGCCTAACAACATCCTGTAAATCATCAATTTTTTGATTATCCAGAAACACGCCTTGATGGCACGCTTCAATTTGTGGAGATGTCATGACAACCCTTAGCCGGAGGCATGCCGGGCCGCCACCATTTCGCATTGATTGACGAACATCGACAAATTCGACGCGCCCTATGGATCCGTTTCCCTCAACCAAACGCTGGCAATAGGCCCTGGTCGACGCAGTTTCCTGGGTCTCCGTGGGCGCAAGCAGTACAAGCCGGTCTTCCCCAGGCCACTTGAGTAGCTGCGAGTTGAACAAGTATGACGATATCGCGTCTGAGAGCGGCACTTCCTCATCCGGCACCATGACGGGCTTGAGTTCAAACAGGCCGTTAGATGCAGCACGCAAGTCCGCCAAGGTTTCTTCAGTGTCCTGAAAAGCATGTTCGTGAAAGAATAGCGTGTCACACGCACCGACGCAGACAACGTCATTGTGGAACGCTCCCGCATCGATCGCCACGGTGGACTGCTTGGCAAGAACAGTCCGCTCTGGTTTCAGACCATGCAATCTAGTGATGCTTTGCGATGCCAGTTTTGACTGACGCGCTGGAAATTTCAATCCGGACTCGCCTGCATTCCGCCCATAGACGAAGAGCTCAACTCCCTCTTTATGATGATCCCCGCACAGCCGGACATGGTTCGCTGCCCCCTCGTCGGAAAAATCGGCATGCATTGGGAGAGCGGCATGCACGGCGAAATACTCAGGATCGTGGAATATGGCTTGAAGCGACGCCGTGGTATCGGAGTGCTCAAGGCTTCGGTGTAGCATGGTGGATAAATTGGCTGCGGATAGATGCAAGCGACCATCTGACGTATCCGCTGATGGTGATACTGTAGCAGCGTTCGCAGCCCACATCGCACTTGCGCTATAGGCCGCTTTTAGAAGATGCGGAGCCTGTTGCCCGGCATTTTCGATTGCGCTAGCTTCGGCGCCGTTGAACCCTGCTGATAAAAGAAAATCGAAATTCGGGCGGGGTAGCGGCGGCAACACGCCCTGGACAAATCCAGCATTTACCAGGAGCCGCATCTTCTCAAGGCCTTGAAGTGCAGCTTCTCTCGGGCGTGACACATCGCCAGCGTTATTCGCGCTGGCAATATTGCCCTCAGACATACCGCCGTAATTATGGCTTGGCCCGATTAGACCATCAAAGTTAACTTCTACCGCTGAAGTATCAGACATTGAAACGTCCTGTTATAATTACCTATTCTGGAAACCCGACAGCGGACATTCTTTCCGCCTTATCGGCCACCTGGCTGGCTTGGGGCCAGGCACAATAATCGGCGGCGTAGTAAGCCCCTGGTCGGAAATTGCCGGACAGCCCGGGCCCTCCAAACGGCATCGCGCCGCTTGCTCCGGCGGTCGGGCGATTGCGATTGAGAATCCCCGCGCGCATTTCGGTATGCGCTTGCAGCCAAAGTGCATCATCATCACTTACAAGCCCGCCCGACAGACCATAGCGGGTGTCATTGGCCCGAGCGATCGCCTGATCAAAACTGGCAACGCGAATAATCTGCATAAGAGGCCCAAATAGTTCCTCGTCTGGCACACCGGCGGCCTCAGTGACATCAATCACACCTGCCGTAACAAATCCGCTGCCGCGATCCATTCGCTTCAAGCGCCGAAGTGAACGCCCCCCGGCCTTTGACAGCATCATCTGAAAATCGATTGCATTTTGCGCGGCCTCATCGGAAACGAGAGGCCCCATGAATGCGCCCTGGTCCTTCCAGTCACCAATTTTGAGGGCTTTAGTGCGCGCAACAATAGCGTCGACAACCTGATCGCCCCAATGTCCGTCTGGCAAAATTACACGCCTCGCGCATGAGCAGCGCTGACCAGTTGTGAGGAATGCTGATTGGGCAGCGATATCTGCTGCTGCATCAATGTCCGCAGGGTTCCACATGATGAGCGGATTATTGCCGCCCATCTCCAAGGCCAGGATAACCTCTGGCCTCCCAGCAAAATGTTTATGAAAATAGGTTCCTGCGCGAGCTGAGCCGGTGAAGAGCAGCCCATTTATGTCGGCATCGAGTAACGCCGCACCCGTGTCTCGCCCACCGTGCACAACGTTCAATAAGCCGTCTGGCAACCCGGCCTCTTCAAAAGCATCGACCATAATGGCCGCCACAGAAGGCGCGAGCTCTGATGGCTTGAAGACGCATGCATTGCCAGCGAGTAACGCCGGTACAATATGGCCATTAGGCAAATGGCCGGGAAAGTTGAATGGCCCTAATACGGCCATTACACCATGTGGGCGGTGAGCCAGATGTGAGGAGCCGAACGTAGCCTGGCTGACTTTGGTCCCTGCTCGCTCCACCTGTGCCTGGATCGATACAGCGACCTTGGCTTTCATTGCGCCTGCCTCGGCCCTAGACTCCCATTCGGTTTTACCCATGTCCTGACTAATTGCAGAGACAATTTGCTCGGTTCGAGCCTGAAGCGCCTCTGCATATAGTTCGAGAATTGTCGTTCGGTCATGTTGGGGCAACCTTGCCCAACGGGCTTGTGCGGAGCGGGCAGACGCTACAGCCTTGGCGACCTGAATTTTAGTCGCGGCCTCTCCAGCCCAGCTGATATTGCCAGTCGCAGGATCCGCTTTCTCGAAAGAAGGACCTTCGCCCTGTCCCCATTTCCCATCGATATAGACAGACTGTGTCATTCTGCGCTCCTCAACCAAATCCGTGCCTGCTCACCCGGCTTTATCTCCAGCTGCTCAAATGTCCGCGGAGGCGCAACAAATGTTGTTTCATCAACCAGCGCTCCAGTTAGGCCAGTTGCCCGGAAGCTCTCAAGGTCAATGCGCGCGACAAGCCCGGCTTCCCCGTCGGCGGCGCCCTGCTCCAACTTCACCACACGGCTTTCGCGCCCCGTCCGTATCATATCTCTTGGGGCGACAACCATTGGACCGCCATCAAAAATGTCGACAACGCGTTCGAACCTGAACCCCTCCCATTCAAGGAGCTTCATTGCGCCCACGCCATCAGAATGTACCCGGCCAATTACTTCACGAGCCTCGGGCGGCAAGAGATCCACATAGATCGGATATTTCGGCATGAGATCGAGAATAAACTGATTGTCGGTGGTCGCCGAAAGGTAGTCTGCGTCGGTGAAATCCATCCTAAAGAAGTGACGACCAAGGCATTCCCAGAACGGCGTCTTTCCGTCTTTGGAGACGACACCGCGCAGCTCCGCCAGGATCATGTCGCCAAATCGATCAGGCTGGGCTTCCATTAGCAGGTAACGAGACTGCGCTGCCAGTCGTCCAACGCCGCCGCCGCGGTGCTTTTCGCGTATAAACAGCGTACCAACCTCTGTGTAGCCAACAAATTCATTGGTCAGCACGAGCGCATCCATATCAAATCGCCGATCCGCGGCTGCGCTGGCCTGCGCCAATGTGATGATGCGATAATTGAAGAATGGACTATTGATTCCGGTACCGGCTTTTACGGCGCTGCAGCCAGCGATTTCTCCGGTGTCGCTATGCTCCATCATCATCAGGTATTTGCCATATTCTGGCTGTTCGAGCTCTCCAGCGAAACTGAGGACGGACTTGTTCAATCGCTGATGGAGGATGCCTTCGTCGATTGGAAGTGAGGTAAAACCTGGCCCCGACTCGACCGCCATTGTCATCAGCGCATCAAAATCCTCCGGACGGGCGGGGCGCATGACATAATCCGGACT
>CAYGKE010000078.1:0-11941 GCA_964350465.1 uncultured Hyphomonas sp. | reverse complement strand
TCGCCTGCTCCAGTTCGGCAGCGGTCTTGCTCGCTGTACCCTCATTCATCAGGTCCGCCAGCAGGCTCGCCGTGCCCGACTTGCCTTCGGGGTCAAGCCAGCGCCCGGCATCGATTGTGATGTCGAAACTGACCAGCGGAATTTCCGAGTTGTCGATCCCCAGAACGCGCACCTCATTGGTCAGCGCCGCTTCCCATACATCCGGCATCTGGATCAGTGGCAGCTCGCCGAATGGCGGTTCGGAGCGATCATGCTCGCTCGCTGTCTTCTCGTAATTTGCGATCAGCCCCTGGCTAACCTCCTCGCTTGCATCACCGTCCTTGACCTCTTCGATCCAGACCGAAGCCAGTTCAGCGCCCTCGAGCGCCAGATCAGCCTGCCCAGCCGGTACAAAGCTTGTGATCACGGCCGGCTTGCCTTTCACATATTTCGCATACGCCGCCATCACATCCTCTTCGGTGACGGCGCGCAGCAAGTCAGCAGACTTGATGGCATAAGTTGGATCGCCAGCGAACTCATTATCAATGGCGAACTGGTTGGACTTGCCCAGCACAGTCGACAGCCTTGAATAGAGGATGGTCTCCTGCTCGGCCTTGATCCGCATCAGGTCCGTTTCGTCGACGCCGGTCTCTTCAAAGGTGGCAACGGCGGTTTCAACCGCCGCTTTGACATCATCCAGGTCTGTGCCGTCATTGGCCCGCACGCTGACGACAAATTCGCCAGCAATTTCCATACTGTTATTGTACGCCGAGACATCCGGCGCGAGTTTGTCCTGATCGACAATCTGCCGGTAGAGAACTGAATTCTTGCTTCCAGCGACCAGCTGCGCCAACACGGTCAAAGCCTGCTCGTCCGGGTGATAGGATTCCACACTTGGAAAGGTCATGCGCAGCTCAGGCAGCTTGGCAAAATTGTCCTCGAAATAAAGTGACTCTGTTTCGGTCAGCCCGGCTGGCATAGGTGGCAGTGGCTCAACATCCGGCCCTTTGCGGATTTCACCAAACCATAGCTCGACCTTCTCGCGCGTCTCTTCCAGATCAATATCGCCGACAATCGCCAGGGTCGCATTTCCGGCGCCATAATACTCATCGTAGAACTCGCGCAGGTCCTCAAGGGTTGCCGCTTGCAGGTCCGGCAGCGCCCCAATCACCGTCCAGCTATAAGGGTGACCTTCAGGGTAGAGCGCAGTGCGGATCACCTCCTGCGTATAGCCATAAGGGGCGTTATCGACGCGCTGGCGTTTCTCGTTCTTGACGACCTGCTTTTCGCGCTCAAGCGCCGCCGTCGTGACTGTATTGATCATATAGCCGAGGCGGTCACTATCGATCCACAGGATCTTGTCGAAGGCGTCCTTCGGAACAACCTCATAATAGATCGTGCCATCGCTCCAGGTGCCACCATTGCGGGTGCCGCCCCAATCCGGAATGGCCTTGCGGTTCCACCCGCGCGGCACGTTTTCACTGTCATTGAACGCCATATGTTCGAAGAAATGGGCAAAGCCCGTCCGCCCGGTCTTTTCGCGATTGCTTCCGGCGTGAACCACGGTCGTGAAGGCAACAATCGGATCCGATTTGTCGACATGAAGGATCACGTCGAGACCGTTCTCCAATGTAAACGCGTCATATTCGAGGTCAAAACCGGTCGCCTCCTCGGGCGTATCTGCAACGACCTCAAGCGTGTCCGCAACCACTTCAGGCGGGGCCGGATCAATGCCTGCCACACAAGCCGATACTGTCAGCGCCAGGCCTGCGCCCAGAAGATATTTCATAACCATTTTGACCGCCCTTATTCACCCGATCGGCAATGCCGAGTTCAACTCTCAGGCGATAGTGTTAGCAGCTTTGCCCCCGCTGTCACCCGGTTACAGCAAAGAGTTTCGAAGAATGCACGCACTAGTGGTCGAAACGCCCCGTCGCCTTGCTTACCTGTTCTGTCTCTTATCAATCAGATCCTTGACGACTTCGGGTTCGGCGAGCGTGGAAATATCTCCGAGATTATCGAACGCATTCTCGGCGATCTTGCGAAGAATCCGCCGCATGATCTTGCCAGAGCGTGTTTTCGGCAGGCCGGGCGCGAACTGGATCAGGTCCGGGCTTGCAATTGGACCGATCTCGGCGCGGACATGCCGGACCAGGTCCTTCTTCAGATCATCATCGGCGACCACGCCAGCGCGCGGCGTCACATAAGCATAGATGCCCTGTCCCTTGATATCATGCGGATAGCCAACCACCGCAGCTTCAGCGACGGCATCGTGAGAGACCAGTGCGCTCTCAACCTCGGCAGTGCCCATCCGATGGCCAGAGACATTGATCACATCATCGACCCGGCCCGTAATCCAGTAGAACCCGTCTGCGTCACGCTTGCAGCCATCTCCGGTAAAGTAATTGCCTGGATAGGTGGTGAAATAGGTCTCGATAAAGCGCTGGTGGTCGCCATAAACGGTACGCATCTGGCCCGGCCATGAACCCGTCATGATCAGGCTGCCTTCGGTCTCTCCCTCAAGCCTGTTGCCATCGGCATCAACCAGTTCCGGCTTGATGCCAAAGAATGGATGGCTGGCGGCCCCCGGCTTCATCGGCGTCGCGCCCGGCAGCGGCACCATCAGTGTGCCGCCAGTCTCGGTCTGCCAATAGGTATCGACGATTGGGCAGCGCCCCTCACCGACCGTATGGAAATACCATTCCCAGGCCTCCGGATTGATCGGCTCTCCGACCGTACCGAGCAGGCGCAGGGATTTACGCGAAGTCGCTGTCACCGGCCCTGACCCTTCGCGCATCAGCGCCCGGATCGCTGTTGGCGCGGTATAGAAGATCGAAACATTGTGCTTGTCACAAGCCTGCCAGAACCGGCTCGCATCTGGATAGGTTGGTACACCTTCGAACATCATGCTGGTCGCACCATTCGCCAGCGGGCCATAGACAATATAAGTGTGACCCGTGACCCAGCCGACATCGGCGGTGCACCAGAAAACGTCATTCTCTTTCAGATCGAAGACATATTCATGCGTCATGCTGGCCCAGACCAGATAGCCGCCGGTTGTGTGCAGCACGCCTTTTGGCTGGCCAGTTGAGCCGGAAGTATAGAGAATAAAGAGCGGGTCTTCGGCATTCATCGGCTCTGCCGGGCAGTCAGCAGAGACCTGCTTTCCAGCCTCGTGCAGCCAAATATCGCGCCCGTCCTGCATGCTGACCTCAGCCCCCGTACGCCGCACCACCAGCATCTTCTCGACCTTGCCCTGGGCAATATCAGCGGCCTTGTCGGCATTGACCTTTAGCGCCACCTTGCGTCCACCGCGCACGCCCCCATCGGCGGTGATCAGGAAGCGGCTGTCACAGTCTGTGATCCGCCCGGCCAGCGCTTCCGGCGAAAAGCCGCCAAACACGACAGAATGTACCGCGCCAATTCTTGCGCAGGCCAGCATTGCATAAGCCGCCTCCAGCACCATCGGCATATAGATCGTCACCCGGTCGCCTTTTTGGACGCCCATGGCTTTCAGCACATTGGCGAACCGGCACACGGCTGCATGCGCCTCTCTGTAAGTGACAGAGAAACTGACCCCCGGATCATCACCCTCAAAAATCAGCGCCGTCTTGTCGCCGCGCGTCTCAAGATGGCGATCAAGGCAGTTATGGGCGACGTTCAACACCCCGTCGGAGAACCATTTGATCCCGAAATCGCCAAGCTCGAAACTCGTTTCCTTGACCTTGCTATAGGCTCGAAACCAGTCCAGCCGCTGACCCTGTTCAGCCCAGAACCCTTCAGGATCAGACACTGATCGGGCATACATTTCGCGGTAACGTTCAGGCGTCAGATTCGCCTGGGCCGCGAAGCTGGCTGGAACTGGATATACGGTTTCTTCGGTCATGATGTCGTCTCCCTGCACATGTCTTGTAGGGGTAGCGGGTGAGAAATTGAAGGCCCCGTTTTACGCTCAGGCGGGTCTATTCATCGCTTTCTGGTTCAGGCTTTTTCTCGCCCGGCAGGCGATCAAAATCCCGCTTCCACTGCACCGCAACCCGCGGGCCAAGTTCGGGATCAATATTGGCATCAATCTCGACATTGCGAAGCGGCGTCCACTCAACTGCAACCCCGGGCGCACCGCTCGCGCCGGTCTCGACCTCAAGATAGACATCCCGGGCGAGATATTTGCCCGTCGCCAGGGTCGCACCGCCCGTATCATCGACGCCAAAATCTAGCCGGTCCAGGCCAATCGCTTCTTGTAGCGGCGTGGCCAGATCGAACGCGCTGCCACCGCCGGCAAGCTGCGCGACAGCCGCTGCCAGCTGCGCCGCCTGGAACGGGCTTAGCTGTGACGGTGACTGGCCGAACAGGACCCGCGAGATGACTTCGTCTTCGGGCAGGGTCGGCTCGGAACTCAGTTCAATGTCAGGGTTCATGACAGGTCCGGTGACCGCGACCGTGGCGGTAACCTCATCGGCTGCGCGTGCCGCCCTGATATCAATCCTGGTCTGATCAGGGGCACCATCGAATCGGATGGTGCCCTCATCAATTTCGAACCGGCGGCTGAGCAGGTCCGCTTCGCCGCGGATAATCACCGCCTGCCCGTTCAGCATGGGCTTGCTCGGTGAGCCGGTAATCCTGGCATCGACAGACCATTCGCTATCAACCCCTGCGCCCGTAATATACAGCCTGCGATTGGCCTTGACGGCGAGGTCCAGCGCCACCGGGCTAGCCTCTGCAGTATCGACCTCGCGAGCCCCGTTCGGGTCGCCAAAATCGACCTCCAGCGTCGTGTATCCGCGTTGCGGCAATTGTGAGAGATCAAGCCGCGCCTCGTTCAGCCGTAATGTGCCGGTGATGTCCGTGCGCCTGAGTGAACGTCCGACCGCCAGATCACCTGACACAATCGCCTGGAAATCGCGCCGCTTGAACGCATCCAGCCGGTCAAGTTCAATCGCGACCCGGCCAGAACCGTCATAGGCATAACGCCCGGAGCCCCTCAAACGACCGCCGCGCCCGCCCCGCGCGGTCAGGCTGTCAACCTCAATCGCATCACGCACCAGTTTGGCATCGACCTCTGCCCCGGTCAGCAAAAGGCCGGTCTCACCGTCTTCGAACACGCCGCCGCGCAGCTTGACAGGGCCGGTCAGGCGCAGCGTCGACAGCTGCCCTTGCGCGCTGAGATCAACCTGCGCATCACCTTCCACGCGCATGTCCGGATTTGCCGCCAGCGACCAGAGTGGTGCAATCGCCCCGCCGCCTGTCACGGTCAGCTCGGCGTCCCGCCCTGCATCCAGTCTGACCGACCGCGCCGCATAAGAGGTTTCCACGGGCAACACAGCCGACGCTCGCAAATCAAGCGCGCCATCACCGTCCCGCGCATTGCCGCTTAGCGTCAGAACCTCACCCACCAGTTCGGCAGAGAGGCTAAGATCGGCCGTCGGGGCATCAAGCGATCCGCGCGACAGCGCCAGAAGATCGAACGCGCCATCACCTTCGATCAACGCGTCCATGCTGGCCAGCGTCAGGTTTCCATTGGCTGAACCGCGCAAGGCTGGTCGGCCCAGGATCGGGCCAAGCTGCGCAAGATCGATGTCTGCCAGCACAACTTTCAATGTCCCTGCCTTTGCCAGTTGCCCGTCCAGCGACAGCGTCCCACCGAAGCCTGCAAGCGTGGCATCGACCGACAGTATATCGCCAAAAGAAATTTTCGCTGGGCGCGGACTGGTCAGGCTGGCCGCGCCAATCTTAGCCATGACGTCCAGCTCGGCGGTGCGCGCCGCAAAATCGATCCGCGCCGCCGGTGTCAGGCTCAGCACCGAACCAAGTCCGACCATTTCGCTGGTTCCGTTCGCATCCAGATCAAGAGTAAATTTCGGCCAGGCCCCGGACGCAACCAGCCGCGTCCTCGACAAGGAAATCGGTCCGAAGGCCAGATCCCGCGCCTCGAAATCGGCGTCGATCACCGTATCTTCATAGGTAAGCGTACCGTTGAACGCACGCTTGCCGGGCAGTGTGCCCTCGACCTTCAGTCGGCTCGACAGCGCCTCTGGGTCCCCGCCGCGGCCATTGGCGCCGCCTGTAACCTGAAGCGCGCCATAGTCACCGCGCAGGTCTTTGACATGCCATTGCTGGCCATCAATAGAGACCTCGCCGGTCGCCCGCAGCTGCTCCCCTGCAAGCATCGCGGCCAGCGACAAATCTGACTGGAAGCCCTCAGCGAGCGAGAATTCTGCACCAATATCCACCGCCTCGGCACGCACACCTGATCGCTCCAGTGACGAAAACCCAGCCTCCAGATTTCCTGACAAGTCAGACACCGGACCATCGAGTTTCAGCTTTATGTCACCTAGGCCGACCTGCGCGCCGGTGATTTCAAGCGCCTCGGTCTTGGCATTGGCATCGAGCACCAGGCGTCCATTCTCGAACTGCCCGCTCCCGCCAGCCTCAAAGCGCGCGCCAGACAGGCGGCTGTCTTGCAAAACGAAAAGGCCGCTCTTCTCCCGCGCGAACTTGCTCTGGAAGGTCAGCGCCTCACCCACCAGCACCTGCAATCGGTCATCGAGATTCCGTACTGCGCTCTGGCCAGAGACTTGTCCCGTCATGGCCCCATCGCGGCCATTGATCGACCATGTCGCGGCGCCTGTGGCCGGAAGCCCTGACGCCTTGGTGATTAGAAGCGAGCCGCTTAGAGCGGACGTGCCGCCGCCGCTGATCGCGCCTTTGCTGGTAACGATTGCGCCTTTGGTTCGCAGGTCAAACTGCTCCAGCGACAGTTCCCCGGCCCCTCGGTCATATCCGCCTTTCAGCACGCCCCGCACCGGGTTTGATAAAGCCGCATCCGCCTGATCACCCATGCCGGAAACGGACACCGCCTGTATCTCCACATCCGCATCGAAGCGGGCGGGCGCGTATGTCAGAGCGCCATCAATCTCGACCTGTTCGGCACGGCGCGCGCCCCAGCCGACACGCGGCGACGAGACAAGTCCCTGATAACGCCACGCGCTGCCTGTGCGGGTAAGGTCGCCGTCCAGCCTGGCCTCACCAAGTGCCAGCGCTGACAGACCTGTCACCAGCTGCGGTGCAGCGAGGGTCAGGTCTGCTTTCAAACCGCTTAGCGTCTGCTCGCCATCACTCGCCCGGTAAATGCCCTGCGCCTCAAGCGAAAGATTGGGCGCGCTAATGTCCACATCCAGCGGCATGGCATCGCCCCGGCGCCACAGATTGGCCTCGAGATTGACGCGGCCACCAAGCCGCTCGGCGAGATTGGCCGTATAGGACGATAGCGCTGCGTCTATCTGGCCGGTTATCGTGATCGCCTCGCCGTCCGGGCTCGCCTCCAGCATCAGGGCAGGCTCGCCGCCAACCAGCGCATCCACGTCGAGGGTCCAGTCATTGCCTTCAAGAACTGCATCAAGTTGCGCTGAGACGGTCTGACCTTCCGGCGCACCGACAAGCGTTGCCAGCAATCCATTCGGCTGACCCTCAAGCATCGCACGCCCCGACAGTGGCGCGCCGCCGCCCCAGGACAGGTCAGCTCGGACCTGATCCTCGCCGGACGAGAGTGGTTGCAGGTCGAGGCGTAGCTCGCCAATACCTGCGCGCTGCCGAAACGCGCCTTTTGCGACATACTGGCTGTCGATCCCGGCGACGCCCTCGGCGAGCTGGACTTGCTCAAACGTGGCCTGCGAAATCGTATAGGCGGTGACAAATGACTGGCCGCCGCCACCGCTTGAGGGGGCAAGCTCTGGTCGCCGCGAAACCGACACATTGCCAACGTCAATCGCGTTCAGCTTCAAATGCCCCGACAGCAAAGCCAGCGGCGCCCATTTCAACTCGGCATCCTGCGCTTCAAGCCAGCTCCCCTGACTGTCAGCGACACGCAGCTCTTCAATCTTGAAGCGCCCCAGCAAGTCGCCGCTCAGGCCATCAATCTCAATCGATTGGCCCCGAACATTCAGATTCTCGATCCGGCTTTCGACATAGGCCTGGCCCACGGGTGTCAGTGCCAGCACTCTGACAAGGCTCACCACCACCAGCACCAATATACAGGCGGCCAGTGCGGCGCGGCGCACAGCGCGCCATGGGAAACTGGAAAACGGAAACGAGAGGCGCGCCATGATCAGAACGCCTGTCCGAGGCTGACATAGATCTGCACCGGATCATCGCCGTCCTGCTTGTCGAGCGGTGTCGCGATGTCAAACCTGATCGGCCCGACCACGGTCTTGTAGCGTACACCAAGCCCGGCTGAATAGCGCACATCATCCAGCGTCGGGGCCTGATTGGAGCCGACGCTCGCCGCATCGACAAAACCAACATAGCCAAGATTGCGTTGACCCTGCCAGCGCAGCTCGCCTGACAGTTCCAGTAGGCCGCGGCCACCGATTGGCGTGCCGTCCACATCTTTCGGACCGACCGACTGATAGGCAAAACCGCGCGCGCTGCCGCCGCCGCCCGCAAAGAACCGGCGGCTGACCGGCAAGTCTTCAATATCGGCGCCATAGACAAAACCGCTGCGCACCCGTCCAGCGGCAATCAGGCTGTCACTCAGCACCGGCTGGTAGGCACTGACCTGCCCGTTCAATGTAAAGAATTGCGATTCCCGATCACCAATGGCGAGTGCCGGTTCAGCCCGCACATCTGCCCGCCAGCCCCTGGTCGGGTCGAGCGGGTCATCAGAGTGATCCAGCCGGGCGCCGCCTGACACACTGACGATTTGCAGGTCGCGTTGGCCAAGTGCATCCTCTTCACGCGTGAACTCGCTGCCTGCCCCCAGCGCCGTTGTCAGGCGCGGGCTATGCTTGATCTCGAACGCGCCTGTGACTGTCAGCGCCTCACGGTCAAATGCATCGGTTTCTTCGCGCGCCGCTTCGGCCGAGAAAGTAAGACTGCGGTCATAGGCAATGACATTCGGAATGCGCCAATCGACGCCGAGACTGCGCTCCTGCTCAGCCAGCGTCAGTCTTCCGCTCAGTGTATCGCCGCGCCGTGTCGCATTACGCCGGATCAGCCCCGTCGTCACACCCGGTCCTTCGCTGGAGGAAAAGCTCGCACCGGCAGTAAACGTGTAGCGTGGCCGCTCGACCAGTGTGACGAGGATATCGCGCACCTCATCGCCTTCCGGGGTTGTGCTGCTTGCCGTCTCACTGAGCCGGGCTGAGGAGACCGAATAGATCCGCGTTGAGCCGAGCCGCCGGTTAAAGGTCGACAGCGCGTCCGGCGAATACAGTTCGCCGCCGTCAAATGGCACAAGCCGGTCGAGATAGTCCCGCCGCGTCCGCGTGCCTTCGTCAAACACCACCTCACCGAAGCGCAGCCGCGGACCGGGCGCCAGCCGAAATTCAACCTCCAGCTCGCCTGCTTCGCGGTCGCCAAACACGCTGCGCTCGCTCGCCGCCGCCTCGCCATAGCCGAAGGATTTCAGCGCAGCGAGCAGGCCCGCCTCTTGTGCGATGACCTCGCCCGGCAGGGCAATATCGCCCGGCTTGAGACTTATGACAGACTGCAAGCGGGCCGCATCCGTCGCTGACAGGCTTGCCTCAGCCAGATCGACCTCGACCGTACGCAGCCGAAAGCGCGGGCCGGGCTCGACCTTGATCATCGGCGTCACAGGTGGCCCGGCTTCGACCGCGTGGCTGACCTCGGCGGCGAAATAGCCGCGCGAGTTGAGATAGGCCTCGGCGCGCTCTGCTGCCCGCCGCGCCTGTCGGCGGGCCTCGAACACCGTTTCGGGCGCGGCGCCATTGCTCAGCTCTGCCCGCACTGCCTCGATCACGTCCGCATCGCCAGTATCACTGACCACGCGCACCGGTTCAGCTGCCGCCGCAAGGGCAACAAAATTCGCGCTAAAAGCCAGGAGGTGCAGGCGGAAGCTCATATGCACTCAATATAGGGTTGCTGATGAACAATATGTGCAAGTCCCGGTCCAGTTCGGCCTTCGCGTCCACGGCCCGCTCAGTCTCGTCCCAAACGGTCAGACAGGTACGCAGCCCCATTGAACACACAGCCCCGGGCGCCCACTCCGCGATTTCAGGGTTTTCATGTTACTTTTCAGGCGATTGACACCTGACCGCCGCGCGCCAACGCCGCTTGCTTGCCGATATCCCGGTCCGAAAAATGCCGACCCTGATGCTGCTTGTGGCGTCAAAGCGGTCGCAGGTATTCTATAGAAGTGATCTCAAACAAGTCCGGTAATGCCTTGAGCGGCTCGGTGCACGCAATACCCTGCAACTCAGTGCCACCGCGCGTGGTGAACACTATTTCTGCGTCGGCCTCGCATGCCTCCATCGCAGCAAAATACACAGCGACCGGCGTCTCGATCAGAGAGTGGCCATTCAAATGCGTCACCTCAGGTTCACCAGTCAGTTCTGCACCACATCTATCTTCTGTGTTCAGCTTGAAATGATCCTCCATTCCCCAATAGCCATGCCCTCCGACGCAAAGACCCAGTAATAGTTTTCGGAGCACTATTCCGGACAAATCGAAGGAGTCCGCGCCCGGCGCATTTTTGCTCAGAGGTTGAACACTTATCCCAATGTTCTTCAGCTCCGCCAGAAAATCTGGTATTTGCTCGCCGGAAAGCCCATCGACGAGTCGGCTGATCGGACGAGTTGCCGGTGTGCCAGCGATTTCATCAACCACACTAAGAAACATCTCGCTATCGTATTGGCGTTCATTTAATTCAGCGCGGTCAAAGACGACTCTCCAAAGGTTAAAAACATCGGCGTCAGCGTTTTTCAGCGACGCCTGTTCAGCGATCAGATGCACCAAATGCCCACAATTGTAGGGTGTGCGTCCGCGGCTAGCCGTCTCCGTCAACATGATTGAGTCTGAACCTAAGGACATTCGACAGCTATTGAGCGCGCTCGTAGCTGCGGCCCGAAATTCGTCGTCGTTCATCCACAGGCGGTTCGCTATGTATTCTGCCGCCCCCTCGTGCAGCCATGACTGTTCCGAGTTCTCCATAGATTTGAACATTGTGCCGTTCCAGACATGAACGGCTTCATGAATGATCAGGTTCGTCACGAAGTCCTGGAAGTGTTGATCCGGTTGGCTAAGGTCAAAGCCGCGAAGATGGAGAGTGATGACATCTTTAAGCACGCCGCCTTTGTATGATTTGGAGCCCCAGTTGGCTTCGTACGAGAGTGTGACCGTTGGCGGCGTCTGAGGCGCTTTATTCAGTCGCTTCGCGATTTTGGCCGAAGCTTTCTCGAGATCATCTGATACCTTCGAAACAAGCCAATCCGGTATATTGTTTCCGGCAATCATTGTCGCTGCGCCAGATACTACTTGGTCCGAAGGGCCGATATAAACGACTCCAGAATTTTCGCCGTCCAATTCAGCGTCAAGGCTCTTCTGCCTGCCATTCGCATAGATTGTGAAGGTTTCATCGAGCCCCGAAAACCTCAATCGATGCGATGCACCATTAGGCGCAAACGCCTGCGATGAGATTGCCCACCCACGGTCACCAACTCTTTCAACAGGTACGTACTTGCGATCATAGAATTTGGTCGCAGGATTGAGTTCGAATGAAAACTTGTCGAATACGGCTCCATCCAGTCTTGAGACTTGTTGACCGTCGAAATCCCATACGTCCTGATTCCAGGACCATTCCTCAAGCCGCTGACTGTTGGGCATAGCCTCAGGGAAAAACTCAAAAGCGGAGACGGGGGACGGAAGTTCCCAGTTCGCAATCAGGGAAGAACCCTCAACTTTGAACGTGACGGTTACCGCTTCTAGTGTGGGATTGGGCTGCTGGTCTTGCAATTGCGAAGCGCAAGCGCCGACCAATATCATAATGATTATAAGCGCGCGCTTCATGCCCCAACCCTCATTTCATATTTGACTCAAGTAGAGCAGTTCATCAACCGAGTGAAGTTATTGCCTTGGCAATGCCGCCTCCTGACCAAACCAGACATTCCCCCCCCAATCCGACCTGGTGTTCACCGGCCTAATACTGCCCGGCATGGCATTATCGGAT
>CAYGKE010000077.1:2103-11953 GCA_964350465.1 uncultured Hyphomonas sp. | reverse complement strand
TGCACGCGCTGCGCCGCTACCCGAATGGCGAAGAGCGCTGCATCGCCTGCAAGCTGTGCGAGGCGATCTGCCCAGCGCAAGCTATCACGATTGAGGCCGAGCCGCGCGAAGACGGATCACGCCGGACCACGCGCTACGACATTGATATGGTCAAATGCATTTATTGCGGTTTTTGTCAGGAAGCCTGCCCTGTGGATGCGATTGTTGAGGGACCGAATTTCGAGTTTGCGACCGAGACGCGCGAAGAACTTTACTATGACAAGGAAAAACTTCTGGCGAACGGAGATCGCTGGGAGCGTCTGATCGCGAAGAATTTGGAACTGGATGCGCCCTACCGCTAGGGCGAAACGGATTGGAGCAGGCTTGCCTGCTGGAGAGGATGAGGGGCTGAAACAGTGGAACTGATCGCCTTTTACATGTTTGCGGTGATTGTAACCGTGTCGGCCCTGGCTGTGATCATGGCGCGCAACCCGGTGCATTCGGTGCTGTGGCTGATTCTGGCCTTCTTCACATCGGCGGGCATGCTGGTCCTGATCGGGGCCGAGTTTCTCGCCATGCTTCTGGTCGTCGTCTATGTCGGCGCTGTGGCGGTGTTGTTCCTGTTTGTCGTGATGATGCTGGATGTCGATTTCGTCGAGCTGAAACAGGGCTCGCTCCGCTATTGGCCATTTGCTGCGCTGGTTGGCCTCGCCTTCATTGCGGAGATCGCTCTGGCCGGTTTTGCGCGCGAAACCGGCGGCCGCGCCGAGTTTAACCCGACGCCGGGCGCAGCGACCAATGCCGAGGCGATCGGTCAGGTCATGTACACGGACTATTTCCTGCTCTTCCAGCTCGCTGGTCTGATCCTGCTGGTCGCGATGATCGGTGCCATCGTGCTGACGCTGCGTGAGCGCCCCGGCATCAAACGCCAAAACATTGCTGCGCAGACAAGCCGCCGCCGCAAGGATGCGACCGAGGCTGTATCGGTCGAACCGGGACGGGGGCTTTAGGTCATGGGCGAGCTTACCATCAATCACTTCCTTGGCGTCTCCGCGATCCTGTTCACGATCGGCGTGGTTGGCATCTTCGTGAACCGCAAGAATATCATCGTTATCCTGATGGCGATTGAGCTGATCCTGCTCTCTGTAAATATCAACCTGGTCGCCTTTTCGGTCTATTCGGGTAACATCGAAGGTCAGATCTTTGCCATGCTGGTGCTGACTGTCGCAGCCGCTGAAGCTGCCGTTGGCCTCGCCATTCTCGTCGTCTATTTCCGCAATCGCGGGGATATTTCGGTCGAGAGCGCAGATCTGATGAAAGGGTAGGCGAGAGATATGCTTCCTGAGAACGCCATCTATTTCATCGTGCTTGGACCAGGCCTGGCTGCTCTGATTGCTGGGCTGCTGCAAAAGGTCATTGGTGATCGCGGCGCCATGATCGTCACCACAGGCACGGTTGGGCTGGCTGGCATCCTGTCGGTTATTCAGCTGGTCAATTATACGTTTGGCGGGCCGGATGCGGTCCATACGGCAGGCGTTGAAGACGCGGCAAACCATGTCGCTGCGACCGTCCTGCCCTTGCTGACATGGATTGATGTTGGACAATTCCATGCTGATTGGGCGATCCGGGTGGATGCTCTGTCAATCGTCATGATGGCCGTCATCACCAGTGTTTCTGGTCTCGTACACCTCTATTCTTGGGGCTATATGGCGGACGACCCGCACCGCGCGCGTTTCTTCAGCTACCTGTCGCTCTTCACCTTTACGATGCTGATGCTGGTGACAGCGGACAATTTCATCCAGCTCTTCTTTGGCTGGGAAGGCGTCGGGCTCGCCTCCTATTTGCTGATCGGATTTTGGTACACCAAGGACGCCCCGAACGACGCGGCGATCAAGGCCTTTGTCACCAACCGCGTTGGCGATTTCGGGCTCGCGCTCGGTATTATGGCGGTCTTCCTTGTCTTCGGTACGGTCGAGTTCGCGCCAGTCTTTGAGGCAGTCAAATCGAACGCCGAGGTTGTGCCATTGGCGCTCGCGGAAGCTGGCGCTGTGCGCGACCTGGTTGTACCGTTCCTGGCCTGGAATGTTCCGGCGCTGGAACTGATCGGTGTTCTGCTCTTCATCGGCGCGATGGGGAAATCGGCTCAGTTCTTCCTGCATGTCTGGCTGCCGGATGCGATGGAGGGTCCGACCCCGGTGTCAGCCCTCATCCACGCCGCCACGATGGTGACGGCGGGTGTCTACCTCGTCTGCCTGATGTCGCCGATATACGAGTATGCGCCTTATGCCGCCGGCATGATCACCTTGATCGGCGCGGTCACGGCGATCTATGCCGCCACTGTCGGCATGGCGCAGAACGATATCAAGCGGGTGATTGCCTATTCAACCTGTTCGCAGCTCGGCTACATGTTCTTTGCCGCAGGGGTTGGCGCCTATGAGGCGGCGATGTTCCACCTGTTCACGCACGCTTTCTTCAAGGCGCTGCTTTTCCTCGGTGCCGGGTCGGTCATTCACGGACATCATCACGAGCAGGACATGCGCAAGATGGGCGGCGCGTGGAAATATCAGAAGTTCACCTATGTTGCGATGCTGATCGGTACGGTCGCAATTATCGGTCTCGGCATGCCGCATGTCTGGGGCTTCTCTGGCTTCTTCTCCAAGGATGCGATTATCGAAAGTGCCTTCTCGGCCGGGCTCGCAGGTGTGTCCTATGCGCAGTTTGCGTTCTGGATCGGGATTACCGCTGCGCTGCTGACAAGCTTCTATTCCTGGCGCCTGATCTTCATGACCTTCCATGGCCCGCGCGCCGAGGCTGATCACCATGATGAGCATGCGCACGACGATCATGGTCATGACGATCATCACCATGGCGGTGATCCGCATGAGTCGCCCTTTGTTATGCTGGTGCCGCTTTTCGTGCTGTGCATCGGCGCGATGTTCGCGGGGTGGTGGTTCTATGACCCGATGTTCCATCATGGCGAGGCGTTCTGGGGCGAAGCGATTTACCGCGCCGCCGATAATCATGTCATCCATGACATCGATACGATGAAGAAGGATGCGCAATATGCCTGGGTGTTCTGGGCCCCGCTCGTCGTGACCATTATCGGCTTCCTGCTCGCGGTCTTCACCTACCTGTTCAATCGCGGCTTCGGTGCACGTCTGGCCGCGAGTGGCGGCCCGCTGCACAGCCTGTTCGCCAACAAATGGTACTTTGACGAGATTTACGATGCGACCTTGGTCAAAGGTGCACGCTGGCTTGGCGACACGTTCTGGAAAACCGGGGACAAGAAGATCATTGATGGCTTCGGCCCGGATGGTGTGACCTCGGCGGTGAAGTGGGGCTCGCGCCGCCTGTCAGCGATGCACACAGGCTATCTCTACCATTATGCCTTCGTGATCATCGGCGCCGCGCTGATCTTTGGCGCGATCCTGTTCTGGCGCAGCGGAGGCGCAGGCTGATGGAATTTCCAATTCTTTCTGCGGTGACGTTCCTGCCGCTTGCGGGTGCAGTCTTGATCCTGCTTGTGCGGGCGCTGACCCATAGCGAGACGGGTGAAGAAGCGGAGGATAATCGGGTGCTTTACGCGGGCCTGATTTTCTCTGTGGCGACCTTCCTGGTCTCCATTGTCATGCTACTTGGCTTCCAGGTTGGCGAAAATGGCTATCAGCTTGTCGAAGAGATGCCGTGGTATGGCGGTATCAGTTACAAGCTTGGCGTCGACGGCATGTCGATCCTGCTGATCCTTCTGACCACTTTCCTGACACCGATCGCGCTGATCGCCAGTATTGGCTCGATCAAGCATCGCCTGACCGAATATGTCGTGGCGTTTCTGGTGCTGGAAACCTTCATGATTGGCGTTTTCTGCGCCATGGACCTGGTCGTCTTCTATGTCTTCTTCGAGGCTGGCCTGATCCCGATGTTCATCATTATCGGCGTCTGGGGCGGCGCTGACCGCATCTACGCCTCGTTCAAGTTCTTCCTCTACACGCTGCTGGGCTCGCTCTTCATGCTGGCGGCGGTCGTCTATATGTACCTGACCGCTGGCACATCCGACATCATGCAGCTGGAAACCTTCGCCTTCGACAAGGGCGCGCAGACCTGGCTATGGCTCGCTTTCTTTGCCAGTTTCGCGGTCAAGCTGCCAATGTGGCCGGTCCATACCTGGCTGCCCGATGCGCACGTTCAGGCGCCGACAGCCGGTTCGGTCATCCTGGCGGCGGTGCTGTTGAAGATGGGCGGCTATGGCTTGCTACGCTTCAGTTTACCGATGTTCCCTGATGCCAGCATGATGTTCCAGCCCTTTGTCTTCGTGCTGTCCGTCGTAGCCATCATCTATGCCTCTCTGGTGGCGTGGCGCCAGACCGATATGAAGAAGCTGATCGCCTATTCCTCGGTTGCCCATATGGGCTTTGTCACACTCGGCATATTCTCGTTCACCGAGATTGGCGTACAGGGCGCGGTGTTCCAGATGCTCAGCCACGGTCTGATCTCCGGCGCGCTCTTCCTGATTGTCGGTGTTGTCTATGACCGCATGCATACGAGAGAGATTTCCGCTTATGGCGGTCTGGTCAGCAAGATGCCGATCTATGCCAGTTTCTTCATGCTGTTCACGATGGCGAATGTCGGGCTTCCTGGCACCAGTGGCTTTGTCGGGGAAATCCTGACCATGGTTGGCGCGTTTCAGGCCAATACCTGGGCGGCCGCCGGCGCAGCGCTCGGGGTGATTTTCTCCGCTGTTTACATGCTGACGCTTTACCGTCGCACCGTGTTCGGCCCGGTTACCAATCCTGAGCTGGAAAATATCTCCGACATGAACACCAAGGAATTGATCACCATCGTGCCGCTGGCGATCGGGACGATCCTGCTCGGTGTGGTGCCGGGCCTTGTCTTCGATATTACGCGCGAATCCAGCCTGCGCGTCTTGCAGATCATGGCGGGAGGCTAGGCCGATGTTTGATTATGAAGCGGTCTTCGTCGCCATGGCGCCAGAACTATTGCTCGCCGGGGCTGGCTTGGTTGGCGTTCTGATCGGCGCTCTGATCAAGGACGGGTTTAACGGCCTCTCCTTCAAGTATGGCGCCGTGGTCCTGTTTGCAGCCGCAGCTCTCACCGGATACTACTGGGACGGTGGCCGCGCTTTCGACGGCTTGGTCGAGACCGGACCATTTGTAAATTTTGCCAAAATCGTCGCCTTTGTGTCTGGCGGTATTGCCTTGTTAATGGCGGAAGGCTTCCTGCGCCGTCATGAGACGGACCGCTACGAGTATGGCCTGCTGATCATCTTTGCGGCGCTGGGTATGGGCACGATCCTTTCAGCCGCCAATGTCATGGTGCTCTATCTCGGCATTGAGATGCTCAGCCTGTCATCCTATGTGCTGGCCTCCTTCCACCGTGACAGTTCGCGGTCGGCTGAGGCAGGGCTGAAATATTTCGTGCTCGGCGCATTGGCGTCCGGTCTGTTGCTCTACGGCATTTCCCTCGTCTACGGCTTCGCCGGCAGTACGAGCTATGAAGTGATTGCCGAGGCTGAACCGCAAATGGGCTTCCTGTTTGGCATGGTTCTGATGATTACAGGCCTCGCCTTCAAAGTCTCCGCCGCGCCGATGCATGTCTGGACCCCGGACGTCTATGAGGGCTCGCCAAGTCCAGTAGTCGCGTTCTTTGCGACCGCACCGAAGATGGCCAGTATGGTGGTTTTCGCGGTGATCATGTTTACCGCCTTCCCGCAGGTGCAGGCGTTTGAGAACTGGCAATTGATCATCGGTATTATCGCCGCGGCCTCGATGCTGATCGGCGCCTTCGGCGCGCTCATGCAGACCAATTTGAAGCGACTGCTCGGCTATTCTTCAATTGCCAATATGGGCTATGCGCTGGTCGCATTGGCAGCGGGGGCAGAGGTCGGCGCGTCCGGGCTTTTGATCTTCATGACGGCCTATGTCATTGCCTCACTTGGTCTGTTTGGCGGTGTTCTGGCGATGCGCCGTGATGGCGGTATGGTTGAGGAAATTGACGAATTGTCCGGCCTGATCCGTCGTCGCCCGGCTTTGGCGATGGCGTTGACACTGCTGATCATTTCGGTTTCGGGCTTCCCACTGGCCTTTGGCTTCATTGGCAAACTGAGCGTGTTTGAAGCGGGGCTTCAGGCGGGCTTGTTGCCACTCATCATCATTCTCGTGCTCAGCTCGGTGATCGCTTTTGGATACTATCTCCGCCTTATCCTGATCATGTGGGTCAAAGATCCGGTCGAGCAGTTCGAACCGGTCGATTCCATGGTCACCGCAACGGTGTTCCTGTCGGCCATTGCGAGCGTCGGGCTGTTCATCTTTGCTGGTCCTTTGACAGAGTTTGCCGGGACAGCGGCCGCGAGCCTGCTGCCGTGATATCTGGCGCACCGGTTTACTGGTACGACGAGATCGACAGCACCAGCGAGGAAGCCAAACGCCGGGCAAAGTCCGGTGATCTCAGTCCGGTTTGGATCGCCGCCCGCGCACAGACTCTAGGGCGCGGCCGTCTTGGCCGGACATGGCAGTCGCCGCCCGGTAATCTCTTCGCAACCGCGCTTTTTGCCGAACCGGGCGGCCAGGGCCATGCGGCGCGGATCCCGTTTGCGGCGGGACTGGCGGTTCGTGATGCGTGCAGCTCGCTCGTTCCGGGCGCTGATTTGAAACTGAAATGGCCAAATGATGTGCGCGTTGATGGCGCGAAATTATCCGGCATTCTGGTCGAATCCGGTATTCAGAATGGTACACTCTGGCTCGCGGTGGGGATTGGCGTGAATGTTCAGACGGCGCCAGATATTGCCGATCAAGCGACGACCAGCCTCGTCAGGCTTGGTGCGCCCGCTGCTATTGAGCCGTCACATGTCCTTGATGCGCTGCAATCGCACTTTGCTGCGCGCTGTGAGCAGGCCCGCGCGGGCTTTGCCAGCTTGCTTCGCGACTGGGAGAGTGTCGCAGAAGGCCTCGGCCAAAGCGTCACGGCAGGCGCCGAAGGCAGCCGCATCACCGGCCTATTTGAGGGGCTGGCAGAGGATGGCGGTATGATCCTGCGATTGCCGGACCGGCAAACCCGCATCATAAGGGCAGGCGAAGTGGAACTTGTAAGGCAGGTGAGCGAATGATCCTGGTAATTGATATCGGCAACACCAACACGGCCTTTGCGCTGAATGATGGGCAGGAATGGGTCGCTCACTGGCGCAGCGCGACCGATGCAACACGCACGGCAGATGATTATGCTGTCTGGCTCGGTACGCTGATGGCCAATGATGGGCGCAAACTGTCAGATATCACCGCCTGTATCGTGTCCTCGGTTGTGCCGCAGGCGAAGTTTAATTTCCGCAACCTGTCGCGGCGCTATTTCGAGACGGAGCCGCTCTTTGTCGGCGATCCGGGTGTCGAGCTTGGCGTCCCGATCCGCATTACAAGACCTGAACAGGTTGGCGCAGACCGTCTGGTCGCTGCGATCGGGGCGCACTTGAAATATCAGGGCGCGCTTCTGGTGATCGATAGCGGTACAGCGACAACCTTTGATATCATTGGTCCGGATGGCGGATTTGAGGGCGGGATCATCTCGCCCGGCATCAATCTTTCGATGCGCGCCCTGCATGATGCAGCCGCCCAGCTGCCGCGCATTGCGATCCAGAAACCGGATCAGGTCATCGGACAGGATACTGTCTCGGCGATGCAATCCGGCGTCTTCTGGGGCTATGTCAGCCTGATTGACGGGCTTGCCAGACGGGTGAAAGAGGAATACGGGGCGCCTATGAGCGTGATTGCAACCGGGGGGGTGGCATCATTGTTCGAGGGGGCTAGCGAGATGATTGAGCATTTCGAGCCCAGCTTGATGGAGGATGGCCTTCTGGAGGTCTACCGCCGCAATTTGATAGAATGAACTCTTGCGGGTAGGTCGCCGAGATGGCCCTGCGACGCAGGCATAAGGAAAATGAATGAATAAGAAAAACGACGCTGAGCTCGTCTTCCTGCCTTTGGGCGGATGCGGCGAGATCGGCATGAACCTGAATGCGTATGGCTATGGCCCCGCACACGACCGGCGCTGGATCCTGATTGATCTCGGCGTCACATTTGGCGATGACACCACACCGGGGATCGACCTGATCACTCCGGACCCGAGTTTTCTGGAAGACGAAGCGGACAATATCGACGCGATCTTCCTGACCCACGCGCACGAGGATCACATCGGCGCCGTCGCGCTGCTTTATCCGCGCTTTCGCCGCAAGATCCCGATGTATGCGACGCCGTTCACGGCGCATCTTGTCGCCGGAAAGCTGGCGGAGCGCGGCCTGAAGCACGTTGACGTTAACGTCATCCCGCTAGGCGGCGAGGTTGAAGCCGGACCGTTCGGGGTACGCTATATCACGCTGACCCACTCGATCCCTGAACCGAACGCTCTGGCGCTGCGCACGCCGCTCGGCACTATTCTGCACACCGGCGACTGGAAGATTGATCCTGACCCTCAACTTGGCGGTCCAACCGATATTGAAGCGCTAACCAAGCTCGGCGACGAGGGCGTTCTGGCCATGGTTTGCGACAGTACGAATGTCTTTGTCGAGGGCGAAAGCGGCTCTGAAGGCACAGTGCGCGAGAACCTGAAAGAGCTGATCAAGACCCTGTCGGGCCGCGTCGCCGTCACCACGTTTGCCTCGAATGTCGCGCGGGTCGCAACCGTGATCGAGGCGGCGCGTGAGGCTGGCCGCAGTGTCTGCCTGGCCGGGCGCAGCATGCACAAGATTACCGATGCAGCGGTTGCCACCGGGGTTATCCGGGACCTGCCTGACTTTATCAATGAAGACGCGGTCGGCAGCCTGCCGGATGATAATATCCTGATCCTCTGCACCGGGTCGCAGGGCGAGGACCGCGCCGCACTCGGCCGTATCTCGCGCGGCGATCATCGCCATATATCGCTTGGCGAAGGCGATACCGTGATCTTCTCCAGCCGGGTCATTCCAGGCAATGAGAAGGGCATCTATGACATGCAGAACGCGCTCGCTGAAAAGGGCGTGCGCATCATCACCGACCGGATGAGCGACAAGCCGATCCACGTTTCCGGCCACCCGGCGCGTGATGAACTGCGCCGGATGTATCAATGGGTGCGCCCGGCGATCTCTGTGCCGGTGCACGGTGAGCGCCGCCACATTGTCGAGCACGCCGCCTATGCCAAGAGCCTTCAGATCGGCCAGGCCGTCACCCCGCGCAATGGCGACCTGATCCGCCTCGCACCGGGCGATGCCAAAGTCATCGACAATGTTCCGAATGGCCGCCTCCACCTCGATGGCAGCCATCTTGTGCCTGCTGGCAGTGAGGGCCTGCGAGAGCGGCTCGGCCTGTCAAAATGGGGCCATGTTTCGGTCAGTGTCGCGATTGACGAAGAGGGCGATATTGTCGACGGACCGCTGGTCATGGCGCGCGGCCTGTCCGAAGCCGATGGCCGCGCCGCTGACGAGTCGCTGATGATCCTCGACGATGCCGCCGACGAAGCGCTATCTGGGCTCAAACGTCGCAAGCGCCTTGACGATGACGAGGTTGAGCGCACCTTGGTAAGGTCAGTGCGCAAGGCGAGCGAACAGACATTTGGCCGCAAGCCAATGATCGATGTAAGTATTCTACGCGTCTAGGGAGACCGCAATGGGACAGGATTTCAGGATCGGGCCGCTTAATCATGTCGGCGTCGCTGTCCCCGACATCGAGGCGGCGATTGAAGACTATCGCACGCTCTATGGCGCAACGGACATTACCGAGCCCTTTGACATGCCTGAGCGCGGCCTCAAGGTCTGCTTCGTCAACCTGCCCAATAGCCAGATCGAGCTGATCGAGCCGCTACATGACAAAACGGCGATCACCAAATTCCTGACCAA
>CAYGKE010000077.1:0-2093 GCA_964350465.1 uncultured Hyphomonas sp. | reverse complement strand
TATCTGTTTTGAGGTCGAGGACATAGACGAGGCGGTCGAGGAAATGGAAAAACGCGGCGCCACCGTTCTCGGCGCGCCCCGCATTGGCGCGCATGGCACGCCGGTCATCTTCATCCACCCCAAGAATACACATGGCTGTCTTATTGAGCTGATGGAGACCCCCAAGGAAGGGGACCATTGATGGACCCGGTTGGAGCGATCGTTGTCTTTATCATTTCCTGGTGGCTGAGCTTTTTCTGCGTCCTGCCGATCGGTGTGCGCGGGCAGTGGGAAGACGGAGACGTCGCCGAAGGCACTGAAGAGGCCGCGCCGCGTGATCCGATGCTGCGCAAGAAAGCCATCTGGGCAACCATCGGCGCGGTGGTCCTGACCGTGCTCGCCCACTTTATCATCGTGCCCTGGCTGGCGGCTGGCTAAGGCGTCATCATTCCAGTGTTTTGATCAATTCCTGTGGCTTTGAGACAGAGCGCAGGATCATCATCGACTGCGCCGTCATCGTGAACTTCATGGTCACCGCTTCTGGGTCTTCGGCATCCCGGACCTGACAACTGCCACCCGTGCCAGCCGCGTTTACTTTGCAATCTGTCTCGTCTGCAGCGACACCGAAATGCGATTGCACGGCGCCGATTTCCATTCCCACATCTATGCCGGGCTTGTTCAGCGACTGGGAAATCAGCGCCAATTGTCCATCCGCGCGGCCCAGTGTGATCGAGGAATAGCCCTCAGGCGCACCATAATTACCGCGCACCAGATTGAGCGAACCCTTGCCCCAGTCTTCATAGGTCGTGATTGGGCCTGCCTGATAGCCATTGGCGAACAGTAGATCGAAGGCTTCCTGCGGCGGTGTGTCCAGACTGACCCCCTCAATCGGCACGGTTTCAAACAGGCCTGCATCGCGGATAATCGGTTCGGCCTGGGCGCTGTGGATCGTAGCGGCCACGGCAAGGGCTGCGATTGAAAGTGAAGTGAAACGCGACATGCTTTCTGTCCTTTCGCAATCCATCAGCACGCAAAATGTACACGATTTTCCGCGCGACGCCAAAATGCGAAAGCAGATGGGCGATGAACCTATCGACACCGCAAAATTGAAAAGCGACTTTAGAGGTGCCTTGCGTCTGCTTTGAGTGAGGAAGCGGACATTAGAAAAAGCCGTTCAACCGAGTTAGAGTTAGAAATATTTGCTCATGCACTCTAAGCCTTGCGTGGTAATCGCACAGCTCGAAATCCGTATAATGCTGAAAGCGTAAAGCGAATACACGATCATTGTGATGACGAGGAGTAACATTCCGATACGGCGAGCAGACTTGTTCGTTGGATACTTTATACCCCAAACCACCCCACATAACACAGCGCACCATAGGCCGAAGACTATTGAGGTGGCCAATGGGTACCAATTCCACCCGCGCCAATTCCACATCAATAGGAATCCAACCGAGAAACCGAGAACCACGATTGAAAGCCGTTTCAATGACGTCATTCACGATAATTGGGTGGGAATGACGTCAGATGCAAACTGGCTAGGCGATTCCGTCAGATTTAACACAATCCTACGCTTCGCCACCGAAAGTAGATGCGAACAGGACTAGTCTGACCGACTGTCTGTCTTCCAGTATGTCATTTCAGGAGACGGCACGAAGCGATGCGTTTGCCAACAATCGCTATACTCGGTCCCGACGATATTGCCGCACTCGCATCGCCTATTGGGGCCATCCAATCCATCTAATCCGCAACAACCAACTGAGCCGGGTACGACAGATTCCACGTCGATGACCAAAGAGTCTTCGAGGTGAACCCAAATTAAGTAATGCAGTTGTCCATCTGCCCCTCGTAAACGAACACACTCATCTGTCCGTAGCGCGAGTCCAGGTTGAAGAGGATTTGCGGAAAAAATCGTGGCATCGATCTCGCCATCGCTGTTTAATCGGCGATCAACATCGACAGCTTTCGTAAGAGCTCCATGACACAGACTACAGTGCAAAATTTCTTTCATCACGCATTCAATATCGACCATAATCAGCTGCGGCAATGTTTGCGTTGACGCCGGAAGCATGGGTAATCGGGCGGACTGATCGCCAGTCGAGCTCCTGATAGGA
>CAYGKE010000076.1:0-12058 GCA_964350465.1 uncultured Hyphomonas sp. | reverse complement strand
CCACCCCCCAGCAGGCCCCTCTCGCTCACCCCCAGCGGCACTTCTTTTTCGGCGCTCACAATTTCTCCCATCACGCGCATTCCGGGTTGAAGCCCTGAGTCGGCGGGGACCTTGGCAACCGCAACGCGTGTCTGCGAACTCGCTCCAGCCATTGGCAGGAAACGCGAGATTGTCGTTTCAACGTTCATGTCGCCTCCAGCCACGCCAAGCCGAACGGCCTGACCCGTTCGAACTCTTGCTGCATCTCGCGGAAAAACGTGCAGATAGGCTTCCATCTGGCTAAAGTCGGCGATTACAAAGAGCGGATCACTGCCGGCAACATCTCCAGCATTTGTGTGACGCTCAAGGATGGTTCCTGATTTGGGCGCGGTGACGGTGTATTCCTGCAAGCTGCTGGATGATTCGATCCGCGCGAGCGGCTGACCGCGCCGCACAGCATCGCCGACATTCGCGCTGACCGATCGGACCGGTCCGGGATAGGTTGCTCTGACTGACGATGTTGCTGAGGGCGCAAGTGTGACTTCGCCGGAGAGTGTCAGGACATCCTGCACGGTGGCTGGGCCAGCCTCCTCGACAGCGACGCCAGCCTCGGCGGCCACCTCATCAGGTATGGTCGTGCGACCTTCAAATGAGTCGTAGCGCCACGAATAAGTCTTACCCTCGTAACGCGCTTCAGTTTCCACTTCAAACGAGTGAGGCTCGGTGACCACGCCATCGCCCATGAGATAGTCTTGGCGCGGCGTGAAGTTGAACGTGTCGACGATATCACCAAGCCGATGCAACCTGACGGTCAGGTCCATGGATGCCGGATTGATCGGCTCGCCATTCTTGTACGGATAGATGCGGTACTGCGGCGGTACACCAGTCTCGAAGATCGTCATTTCAAGCGCGAAGGGACCGTCTTCAAGCAGACGTCCTCCATTTGGACCCCTAGCATAATCTTCTTCCGCAGCCGCTAAATCTAAATTGACGCTCTGACTTGCCGCAGCGTTGGTTGACGCGTCGCCGCAGGCCCCAAGCAGGCTGACCAAAAATATGGCCGCCATTGGCGTGCCAAGTCGCTTTGAAAGGTTCGTCATTCGGAAATCTCCGTGCGTGTGACCGGCCGGTCGGTAGCGTTTGCCAGACGGGCCAATGCGGCTTTGTTTAAAATATAGGTTCTGAGATGGCTGAGATGCTCTTCACGCAAGGCAGCAACAGTGCGCTGAGCATCGGCGACATCAAGGTAAGAGAAGGCTCCACGCGCATACCCGTCTCGCGCCAGTTCTACAGCGCCAGTCGCCGCAGGAAGAAGGATAGCGTCAATCGTTTCGATTTGGTCCAGAGCACTGATCGCGGTGCGTTGGTGGCCTACTGCACGGCGAAGTAGTTGCTGCTGAAGTGTATCGCGCTGCACGCCAATTCGGCGCTGGTTTGCCCGTGCTCTCGCAACGCTGGCTTGGCTTCGGTTGGCGGACCCAAGCGGAATGGAAAAGCCCCCAACGACCGCAAGATCATCCTCGATGCCGATTTTCCGGGCACCAACACTCCACGTCACGTCGGGGATGGCCTGGCTTCGTTCAAGCTCAATTTGAGCTGCGGATCGCAAGCGCTCTGCTTCTAGTCGGTCGAGCTCCGGCACATGTAGAGCGGAGATATCGATCTGGCTTGGGTCCTGGCGGGTCCCTAGGAAGCCGGGGTCGATCTGAAAGTCGCTCTCGGCCAGCCAGTAAGCTCCAAGGGCTGCTCGCAGATTGCTCGCTTGTGTCCCATAGCGGCGGGCATCGGCTTCTGCCTGCAGGCGATCTGACGATGCTCTGGCACCTGCAAGAAGCGGGTCCCGGCCCGCATCAACACGTTTTTGTACTGCGACCTCAAGATCGCGGTAGAGGCTGACCCGGTCGCAGGCCAGAGCTACTCTGCGGTCAGCAAGAGCTGCTTCGGCATACAGGATTTCTACTTCCTCCTGGATATCATATTTGGCAGCAGCGAAGCGTGTCTCAGCCACATCGACAGCGGCACTGGCGAAAGCTTCTCGTGCCTCGCGCTTTCCGCCACGCTCCCAGACGCGTGAGAAACTCCCAGTGATTTGCAGACTGTCTATATTGCTGGCGAGACCCGTGCCCGGGAAGTCCTCAATTTCGAGCGACACCGTATCGGCGGGCCGCAGCGCTGCAATTGCGCGTTCGGTCCTTGCCGCGCGAACTTCCGCTGTGGCTAGCTCCGGTCGAAGATCGGCCGCGAAAGCGAGTTGGGTTGCGTTTGCAAGCGAGACAGTTTCACCAGCGGCAGTGGCCGCGCTGCACGGATCGGTTTGTGCCTGTGCATGAGCGACAGGCATGGTCATCGCGAGTGCGAGACCTAAAAATTTCAATGACATTTAACCTAGTACTCCTGACCAAGAACAATTGGCTGGCACGCCATTCGGCTAGCCAGCGACGCTCAGGGTCAGACGCGGTCAGGGTCCGGATCAGGGGGCAGCAAAGGTGCGGGATATTGCGATTCTCGATACACCGATTTCAGCATATCGACAGGAGATGTTAACTCGGATGCAAGTGGCGAAGCCCCAAGTGCCGTGAAGTGTAATTCGGCACCATGGTCACCGGTATGGCCAGTGTGCTTGTGATGCTCTGCAGGATCACCATCTTGGTGGTCGTCGTTATGCGCCTGATTGTCATGGTGATGGTCATCAGCCACATCGACTTCTACACTTACTACCGATTGTGCATGCGCCATTGTATGGGCCGTTGTCATCAACGAACCCGACATCGCAAACGCGACGCAAAACAGAGCTATCCACAATTGGCGCATCTTCCTCACTTAGATTGAGATTGGATCTAAGTAAACTGATCGTTTGACGCACCTTGAAGCGAGAGGACTTCAAGCCACTCAACATATTACTTTTACCGGCCCATGTAGGTGCCGCGGCCAATATGACGTTGCTTAAGCACAATGTTCGTGAACCGCTGACCTCTCCCACTCAGACACCTCTAAAGTCGTGAGTTTCTCAATAGTAAGGCTTTTTGCGCGATATGCTGTCATTTCAGAAATAGCGTTCGACGTACGAATTGCAGGTCTAAAGGAACGAAGTGACCTGATCCCCGGTCACAATCCAACTTGCGCAATTGAGATTCACTCAAACGCGTTCGGGCTTGAGGAGCTGCCGATAGCCGCCATCTCTGAGCTCCCGCCCGCGCGTCAGCGCGCGTTTCATCTCATCTTTCATGGCGCGACCGGTCTCTGCCCAAGCCTGCTCAGCCGCTTGGTGTCCATAGATTACGCAGGCCGTGTCAAAGTGTGAGAGGCCCGCTGCGTGGCAGTCTAGCGCGACCAGCGCGTTGCGGAATGCTGTCGTTTCCCGGGTCCACTCCGGTGCGTCCTTTGAGAAGTCTTCTGCAAACAAGCCCTTGGTGCGATTGATGACGGCGATGGCTTCATCAAAATTGCTGATTGTATCGATAGTTAGCTTTACGCGGACAGGTTCGAGACTGAGGAGTGACAGTCCGCTACAACCCACTTGGACAACGCGGCCATTGCCTTTGACAAGTAAATGCTCACGCCCTGCGGTGTCGGTTAGGTGTATAATCCGGCCATAGCGCAGAGACTGGGCAAAGATCTCATCAATTTCGTGGATAGCACGCGGTGTGACCTGAACGGTAACGGTGCGCGGGTATTGCGTGCCTGACCAGAACACCATGGCGTCAAAGCCATTTTGATCGATGTTGGGGAGGAAGGAGAGGCCCCATTCTTCGGCGACGCTTTGGTCACCGGCGGCGCGAAACACGACAATGCCGTTGCAAACCATGCGGTCGGAGATGTTCTTGCCGGCATAGACCGACGCAGCATTTCGAAAGTCAGGATTGCGGCGCAAGAATTCCCAAGCCCAGCGGCTGCGCGACAGCGGCCAGGCATAATTGTAGTCTGAGAGCTTGATCTTGGCTTCGATCGAGGTTTGTAGGCCCATGATCATACTCCAAGTGGGTTTGCGCCGATATCATAAGGCGCGAAACTGCCGCCGCGTGTCTGGCGTTTTTTGGATTCTGGATTGAGGAGGGTTGTGTAGGCGCCGTCGCGCAGCTCTTTACCGCGGGCGAGGGCGCGTTTGATTTCGTCTTTCATGGCGCGACTTGTTCCGCTCCAGGCTTCTTGGGCGCGGGCCTCGCCATAGATATAGACGGCCGTCTCCAGATAGGAGAGGCCCGCATCATGGCAGTCGAGGGCAATCAGGGCATTGCGCAATGACATAGAACTTTTTGTCCAGACGGGCTCGCCATTTTGGAGGTTGTTATCGTAAAGCTCTTTGCCACGTTCAATCGCGGCGAGTGTTTGATCAAAGTCGCCAAGCGTATCGATGATGAGTTTCATCCGAACCGGTTCAAAGCTGAGCAAAGAGAGCCCCGTACATTCGACCTGCACCACACGGCCATTGCCTTTGATCAGGAGGTGCTCGCGGCCGGCGAGGTCGGTGAGATGAACGATTGTGCAGTTACGCACAGACTGGGTGAAGATGTCGTCTACTTCGTCATCGCTGCGCTGTGAGACATGAATGCTGATGGCGCGCGGGTAGAGCGCGCTGCTCCAGAAGACATTTGCATCAAATCCATTTTGATCAGGATCGGGCATGCAGACCAGGCCCCAGCGCTGGGCTTCAGTCTGATCGAATTTAGGTCTGACAATGGTTATGTCGTGGCAGGCTTTGCGGGTCGAAATATCACTCGCGTCGTGCTGGGCCGCGATCTTTCTGAACGCGTCGTTGCGGCGTAGGAATTCCCAGGCCCAGCGGCTTTCTGATAGCGACCAAGTGTAATTGTAGGCATCGATTCCTGCCTCAAATTCAACGTTTTCCAATTTCGCCTCCCAACCTAGATGGTTAGAGAGACGCAAGCATCATGCCATGGCTTATCGAGTGCTCAAGCGTCTCAATCCTCATCTATAACCGTGCCGTCGAGCCCGAATGGCGCGATGAGACCGTCACTGCGTGTGATGCATTCGATACATCATCAGAAAATGGAAGACCTTCTCGATTGCGACTTGCCCCAGAGCAGCCTCAAAACTGTTGCAGCGTCTGAAGGTCTCAGGTGTCGCCAAAACTGCGGTCCTTAAAGGCGAGCAAACGCAGAGCATTGAACACCACAATCAGGGTCGAACCTTCGTGAATGAGAACAGCGGGTCCGATGCCAAGACCGAAAAGCGTTGCCGGAATCAAAACCGCGACGATGCCCAGACTAGCCCAGAGATTTTGCCGAATAATGCGGCTCGTCGAGCGGCTCAAGCCGACCGTAAACGGTAAGGTCTCAAGATCATCAGCCATTAAGGCAATATCGGCTGTTTCCAGAGCGACGTCCGATCCCGCGGCCCCCATGGCTATACCCACAGTCGCAGTCGCCATAGCGGGCGCATCATTGACGCCATCCCCGACCATGGCGACGCCCGACTCTGCTTTGAGCGATCTGATTTTATCGACTTTGTCGTTAGGCATAAGGTCACCAAATGCTTCATCCAGGCCAACATCTCTGGCGACGGCATCTGCGACATTCTGATTGTCCCCCGAAATCATCATCATGCGGGAGATTCCCAGCTCTCGAAGCCGGGCAATGACAGGTTTTGCCGCTTTTCGCGGCGTATCCATTAATCCAATAACCCCTAGATACTCAGGTCCTTGCCTGATGATCATGGTCGTGCGGCCATTGTTTGATAGGGACGCGACGTTCCGGGCCAGATCGCCTGGTAGGGATGGCCCATCAATCTCAGAAAACAATGCTGCCTTGCCGATATAAACGGTCTGACCTTCAAATTCTGCCGACACGCCGCGTCCCGTAATGCTAGCAAATTTGTCGGCCACTGGCGGCATTGAGGGTAGTCGGTCTTGTGCGTCCCGAACGATCGCTTCTGCCAACGGATGATCGCTGAGGGCTTCAACAGCTGCAGCGACCGTCAACAGACGTTCTTCCGATACGTCGCCATAAGGAATGACGTCGACAATACGCGGCTCGCCTTCAGTCAGCGTGCCAGTCTTGTCGAATGCAATTGCGTCGAGCCGTCCGAGAGCTTCCAGTGGCGCGCCCCCTTTAATCAGTACGCCTCCTCGCGCGGCGCGCGCCACGCCTGAAAGAATGGCGCTAGGCGTGGCAATCGCAAGCGCGCAGGGGCTGGCTGCAACGAGAACGGCCATGGCGCGATAAAAGCTGTCACTCGCCGATTCATCGAGAACGAGAAAGGCCATCGAGGTAACAATTGCGAGCGCGATCACGAATGGCACGAAGATGCGCTCAAACTTCTTGGTGAAGCTTTGCGTCGTAGATTGCCGAGTTTCTGCGTCACTCACCAAGGCAACGACGCGGGCGAGCGTTGTCTCTCCAGATAGTCTTGTAACCTGAACATCAAGGCTGCCTGAGCCATTTATAGATCCGGCAAAAACACGTGCTTCACTTTTGAGACTATCAGGGTTGCGAGTTGCTGCCTTAATGTCGGCCACTGGTTGTTTATCTACAGGTGAACTTTCTCCCGTAATCGGCGCCTGATTGACCGCGCTTGTGCCTTTGATCACAAAACCGTCTGCAGGCAGTCGTTCATTTGACCGAACGACAACGACATCGCCAATTTGGAGCTGTTCGATCGGCACAGTCTCGGTGGAGGCGCCTCGTCGCACCAGCGCTTCATCCGGTGCAAGGTCAGCCAGTGCCGAAATCGCATTGCGGGCGCGGCTCATGGCGTAGTTTTCAAGGGCGTGTCCGACCGCAAAAAGAAACAGGAGGAAGGCGCCCTCAGCCCATTCGCCAAGAATTGCGGCGCCGGTCGCTGCCACCAGCATAAGGAAGTCAATTTGGAATTGTCGACTGAATGCTTTTTCAAGCGCTTCGCGAAGCGCAAAATAGCCTCCAAAGAAATAGGCAGCGAGAAGAAGACCAAACCCGATCAGGTCTGGGAGCACTCCGATTTTCGGGCCGAGCCAACCTGTGAGAAGGCACACGCCCGCTAATCCTGCGAAAATGATTTCGGCGCGCGGTCCGATCAATCGTGAAACCAAATCGTCATGGGCATGCCCGGTCGAGCCGTCCGAATGGGCATCGTGATTATGTTCGTTGTGTTGGTCTGTCATGCGAACTCCCAAAAAATGGCGCATGGGCAGCCATTAGCTGCCCATGCGATTGAGTGATTTACTCCGCTTCCGTGTGTGCACCGTGCACAGTCTCCAGGAGCGAATGATGGCTTTCTGGTTTCGGAGCGAACCAGCGATGGAGCGCCGGCAAGACCAAGAGCGTGAGCACGGTTGATGAGACGAGCCCGCCCATCACCACGGTCGCAAGCGGTCGCTGGACTTCTGCCCCTACGCCGCTGGCGAAAAGCAACGGTGCTAACCCTAGCGCGGTGGTAAGCGCCGTCATGAGGACCGGCCTTGCCCTCAATCCCGCCGCCTCAATGGCGAGCTCATCGCGGTCGCGACCTTCGCGGGCGAAATCGTCCATGAAGCTCACAAGCACCATACCGTTGCCAAGGGCGATCCCGAACAGCGCGATGAATCCGACGGTCGCAGGCACCGATACTGGCAGGCCAGTCAGCCAGAGCGCCAACGCGCCGCCGGTCAGCGCGAGAGGGATGTTAAGCAGTATCAGTATCGCCGATTTCAAACGTCCGAATGCCATCAACAGGATGAGCAAAACGATTCCGAGTGTAATCGGAATGACCACTGCGAAACGGGCATTGGCTTGTTGTTGTAGCTCAAACTGGCCACCCCATTCGACCCTGTATCCGGGCGGAATGTTGAGCGCCTCGGTCGCCGTCTGTGCATCAGCTACGAAGGAGCCAATGTCACGTCCTCGCACATTCAGCTGCACAGCGATGAACCGCTCGCCATTCTCCCTGGTAATCTGCCTGGGACCAATAACATCGCTGATGTTGGCTACACTGGATAAGGGTATTTGCGCGCCGCTGTCGCTCTTCAGGATTAATCTACCAATCGCCTCGGCGCTGTCGCGGCGGTTTTCCTCGAACCGGACCACGACCGGGAATTGCCGCACGCCTTCAAATAACGCTCCAGCTTCGGCGCCGCCGACGGCCGCGCGTAATGTATCGAGCGCGTCCTCCACGGTGAGACCATATCGGCCAAGCGCCGTGCGATCGACAGAAACGACAAGTTGAGGCGCCCCCGTTATTTGATCAGCCTGAACATCGCTAGCGCCTTCCACGCCTTGCAGGATGGATTGCAAATCCTGTGAGCCTTTCAGCAGCACGTCAGCATCCGGCCCGAATATTTTAACGGCAAGCTGAGCTTTGGTCCCGGTTAGAAGTTCATCGACGGACATAGCAATCGGCTGACCGATATTGACCCGAACGCCTGGAAAACTCTCCAGGTCCTCGGATATCGCTGCCCGCAAATCATCAGGCGCGAGACCAGCCCGCCATTCTGAGCGGGGTTTGAGTGCAACAAATGCCTCAATACTGTTGACCGGATCGGCATGGGCGCCGACTTCGCCGCGTCCAATTCGGCTGACAATCGAGTCGATTTCAGGGAAGCGATTGAGAAGCCGTTTTTCCAATCGCGTCGACGTCTCCCGGCCTTCGGTCAGCGAGATCGACGGCGCCATCGAGACGCGCAGGAGAATATCACCTTCTTCAAGTGCAGGGGTAAACTCCGATCCGAGCCGCGAGCCTGCCAGCCCGCCGACCAAAAGCAGGCCGATCGCAAGCGCAACGGCCGCGAGACGCATGCGGACGAAGAACGCGGCCAGTGGTTTGACCAGTTCTGCGATTTTGCCGTCGCCTGAAGCCACTCGTTTTGGTGGTCTGATCAAGCCATAGGCCATGGCTGGTGCAATCAAGGCGGCGTAGAGCAGCGAACCTGTCATGGCTAGCGCTGCGGAGGCAGCAAGTGGCCGGAACGTCTTACCTTCGACGCCCTGCAGCGAAAAGAGCGGCAGGAAGACAATGATCACGACCGCCACCGCAGCGATCAACGGCGCGATCACCTCAGCCGTGGCGCGGGCGACGACGTCCCTGTCGGTCTCACCGTTACGACGCTCACGGAATCCGCGATCGGCGTTCTCTGCGATAACAATCGCGCCATCTACCATCATGCCAATCGCGATGGCGACGCCGCCAAGAGACATAAGATTTGCGCTGATGCCAAGCACGCTCATGGCGATGAAAGCGAACCCAACCGAAAATGGGATCGACATGACAACGACAAGGCTGGGCCGCCATCCTCCTAGGAAGATAAAGACAATGACTGCGACGAGCAGAGCGCCTTGCCAGAGCGCGGTGGTTACGGTCGCGGCCGCTCGTTCGACCAAAGTGCCCTGATCATAATAGGGCACCGCACGAACGCCGTCTGGCAGAGACGCGTTAATCTCATCAAACCGAGCATGAGTGCGTTCAATCACCTCCGATGTGTTCGTGCCATAGAGCTTCAAGACCAAACCGGCGACGGTCTCGCCTTCGCCATTTGCGGTCGCCAGCCCCTGACGAGCGCCGCCACCGATTTCCAGAGAGCCGAGATCACTTACGCGGACCGTGCGTCCGTCACTTGTTTTGACCGGGGTTTCCGCAAGATCAGATATTGAGCGAGCGAGACCAACACCGCGGACGGTGTATTGCTCAGCGCCCACTTCTATGAATTGGGCGCCCGCTGTGCGGTTGGCGCTTTCCAAGGCGCCGATCACGTCAGCGACCTGCAGATCATAAGCGATTAGCAGATCAGGATTGAGACGTACTTGATACTGCTTTTCAAAGCCGCCCAGTGCGAGCACTTCAGTCACACCTTCAACGGACTGAAGAGGATATTTTATCATCCAGTCTGCGACCTCGCGAAGCTCGGTCAGATTGTATTTGCCCGTATCATCAACAAGGCGGAAATACATAATGATGCCGAGGCCCGTGGAGATTGGTCCCATCTTTGGGGTACCAAAGCCTTCCGGGATGCCTTCTGAGGCTTCCGGCAAGCGTTCGCCGACCACCTGACGGGCGAAATAGACATCCGTGCCATCTTCAAAATAGATGTTCACGATGGACAGGCCGAAATTGGACACTGACCGGATTTCTTCCACATTCGGTAGACCGGACATTGCGGTCTCCACCGGGAAGGTCACATAGCGTTCAACTTCTTCCGGTGAGAGGCCTTCCGTTTCTGTGAAGACCTGGACCAGTGAGGGAGACGGGTCGGGGAACGCGTCTACGGGAAGCCCACGAAAGGCAAACAGACCACCAATCGTTAGAGCCAGAGCCGCAATCGCGGCGAGCAGTCGGCCGCCAGCAAGGCGGTGCATAAGATCTTGCATTTTAATCGCCTCCTAGTGATCGTGATCGTCGCCAAAGGCGTCTTTTTCGAGTTGAGCTTTTAGCGTGAACGCGCCTTCCGACACGTATCGCTCGCCTTCGTTCAACCCTGAGAGAATGACGGTTTGTCCTGAGAACTCAGGGCCCGGCACGACAGGGCGTGGCTCAAAGCCGTCATCGGTGGGTACAAAAACACTTGTGCGGCCTTCGACCTCAACAATCGCTGCGGAGGGGGTCTGCAGCGCTGGAGCGTCCTCTCCGGTAATGATGTCTGCCGTTACGAATTGTCCTGGGCGCATTCGTCGGTCGGGGTTTTCGACGACCATACGGGCGGTGGCTGTTCTTGAGCTTTCATCAATTCCCGGAAGTACGACCAATACCTCGCCTTCAGCGAGTTTTGTTCCGGCATCTGAGCGTAAAGTGACGGCGCTTCCCGCCTGCACGGATCCCGCGTCCTGTTTGTAGACAGCGATATCTGCCCAAAGAACGCTGTCATCGACGATGGTGAAGAGCGCAGGCTCGCCTGGATCATCAGCTGACACGGTTGCGCCGAGTCTGGCAGTTCGCTGAGCGATGATGCCGCCGATTGGTGCGGCCAACCGTATGTTGGCAAAAGAGCCATCCGCAGCTTCCGCGAGGCTCTCAAGCTCTCTGTCAGAAACGCCAACAGCATGAAGCTTGTTTTCGGTGCCTTCTCGGTTAGCCCGGGCTGCCGTTAGCGCGGCGCGAGCGGCTTGCAGATCAGCCTCGGATGTAATCTGGTCCGCAAAGAGCGTCTCTTCGCGCTCCAGTGCTTGCCGCGCGAGGTCCTCAGCTGACACAGCCGTGAGAAACTCCGCCTTCAGATCCGCCAGTTCACGGCTGGACAAAATGGCGAGCGTTGCGCCTCTCGCAACAGTATCGCCTTCGCCGGCTGTCAGGCGTGTCACCCGTCCGCTCACTTGCGGCGAGACGGCGGCGACACGATCAGCGTCATAACGCAGTTCAGCTGGCATAGTGAGAAACTGGCGCACGGACCCGAGCTGAGCGCGTGATACCACGATCCCGGCTTCGGCAGCCGCGGCCGGGCTCATTTCGACATGATCGGAACCTTCCTCATCTTCATGATCATCGTCATCAGGATGTTCTTCGTGGTCATCCTGATCGTCGTCGTCATGATCATCGTGGCCGAGATCAGCGTCTGCTATATTAGAGGCGAGCGGCGTTGCGTCATTGGCATTGCCGCAAGCGGCAAGCAGAACGAGCGCAAAGACCGCCGGCAAAAGAAAATTGCGAGGCGTCATTTTGATTCTCCATTGAAGGGGGCTGCGCTGATTAGGGCGCGCAGGCGCAAATCTTCACTTTGCAAAGCAAGCTCGGCATCGATCACGGCGAGGCGTGCATCCAGCAATGCTGTGCGAGCGTTAAGCGTAGTGGTCAGATCAAACCGACCGATCTGATAACCGCTGACAGCAGCTTCATAGGCCGCTTCTGCGGCTGGCAATGCCGTTTCGCGTGTAATGTCGAGGCGTGTCTGTGCAGCGCGACGAGCAGATATGGCGGCTCGTTGTCGAGCCAGGAGCTGTTGCTGCGTTGCAGCTCGATTAAGCGACGCAACCTCGCCTCTAAGCGCGGACGCGCGCGCGGTGTCTCGTCCGCGATCAAAGAGGGGTAAGGGCACACTGACACCCGCGATCAGGGCCTCGTCACCAGTCTCTTCGAACCGGCGAAAGCCTGCAGAAACTGTAACATCTGGGATGGCTGCGCTTCTTGCCAGCTTTTGTTCGGCGCTTCGGGCGCTCACAGATGCGTCGGCTCGGTCCAGAGC
>CAYGKE010000075.1:6160-12068 GCA_964350465.1 uncultured Hyphomonas sp. | reverse complement strand
TCCTGATACCGCTCGCCTTCTACCTAGAGGCCAATCAGACGATCTTTGCGCAGAAAGAGGTCGTCATGACGGCCTATGCGCTTGCCACCCTGTTTGCCCTGCCGCTTTGGACTTTTATCATCCGCAACATTGGCAAGAAACGCGTCTGGTATATCGCATGCATGTGGAGCAGCTTGTCGATGCTTCATCTGTTCTTCTTTGGGCCCATATTAGTTTCCGAGGTTCCGTTGCAGGTCGTTCTCATCGGTATTGGCTCAGGCGCGTTCGCCATCCTCGTATGGGCAATTATTCCAGACACCGTAGAATATGGGCAGCACAAATCGGGCAGCCGCGCCGAAGGCCCCGTTTTCGGGACGGTTCTGCTAATTCAAAAGACATCTGGTTCCGTCACCGCTCTAATGGTTGGAACCATGCTAACTTATGTCGGGTATGACTCCACAATGGAGCTTCAAACACTCGAAGTTGCTGAAAATTTGGGAAAATTTCTGTCCTTGACGCCAGCAGTATTGCTCATTCTATCGGCATTCGTAATCATGAAATTGCCTGTGAACAAAAAGGTTCACGCAAGAATTGTCGATGAACTATCGGCGTGAAAACCATAGACAGCAGAAGGATCACAGGTGGCCGATACGATACCAAAGATGAAAGACGTTGCGCTACAGGCTGGTGTTTCGATCAAAACGGTCTCTCGCGTCCTGAATAACGAGCCGCATGTTCAAGAATCAGTTCGCCAGAAAGTCCGCGCAGCGGTGGAACTGCTCGGCTATATTCCTAGTCGGTCAGCCCGCAGCCTTCGTGGCAACAAGTCGTACAACATTCACCTGCTCTGCCACACCGCACGCAGCAGTTATGTCAACGCCATCCAGTTTGGCGCTGTGCTGGCATGCCAGGAACTTGGCTATCAGCTCTCATTGTCATTACCTGAGCTGCTGCTCGGCAAGTCTGTCGAGCAGATTAAAACAGTATTCCAAAAAGTGACCAGCACACAGCAGCCCGATGGCGTGCTGCTTGTTGCGCCTTACGCCAATGACCCGAACATTGCCAAGGCTCTGCGAGAACTTGGTATTAGAGTCACTCGGATTGGGCCTATCAATATCGAAAATGACGGCACACTGGTACAGATCAATGACCAGTTAGCGGCGGAGGAAATTACCGACCATCTGATCTCCCTCGGCCACCGCAAGATTGGATTTGTTAGAGGGTTGGAAGACCAGCCCGCAACTGAAGAGCGATTTTCAGGATATAAGAATGCGTTGCAACGAGGTGATCTGGACTTCGATCCAGAACTTGTCCGCCCGGGGGCGTTTGATTTCGAATCGGGATTCGAGGCGGGCGAATATTTCCTATCGCTGCCAACACCGCCGACAGCCGTTTTTGCCGCAAATGATGATATGGGAGCTGGCATCATTATGGCAGCCCTTAAGAGCGGCGCGCGCGTCCCGGAAGATCTGTCAGTGGCCGGTTTCGACGATTCCGAACTCGCAGACAAAATGCTGCCTGCCCTTACCACGGTGCATCAACCGCTACAGGAACTTGGCGAGATTGCCATTACACACCTGATCAGCTCATTTGGCTCAAACGGCACGTTCGACCTTGAGCCGACAATCCTGCCGCACGAACTCATCCTTCGTGGATCCACAGGTCGCGCAAAAAATTAAGGCTGCAATCTAAGCGGTCAAATGCTTGTAGCTTGCCGTGATCGAAGCAATCGGGTCTGCGGGTTGGTCATGCTCAACAATATAGCGTTCAAGGCCAGCAAGCTCAGCATGTGAGAATATGCGCTCAAAATCAATTACGCCGCTTCCAACCGATACCATCTCACCGGCGGCAGACGCATCCTTGATATGGCAGGCAATGAAACGCCCCGGTGACTTGTTGAAATAATCAATAACATCGACGCCGGCCAGGTGTGCCCAGAACAGGTCAATTTCCATTTTGACCAAATCAGGCTCTGTCTCGTTCAGCAGGATATCGTAAGGCACCTGCCCATCGATTGTTTCAAACTCAAACTCATGATTGTGATAGGCAACTCGCTTGCCGGCTGACTTCGCCGCCTCGCCGCGTGTATTCAACAGTTCCGCGATCCGTTTATAGCCATCAACCGTGCGTTCTTCTGGCGCAAGCCATGGAATGATCAGATTGGTTTGCCCCATCAGGTCTGCGGTTTCGAGCAACTGTTCGAAATTGCTGCGCATGTCGGCGAGCTGAACGTGCCCAGAATGACTGACCAGACCCAACTCGTCCATATAGGCTTTTACGTCGCTAGGGTCATGATCATAGAAACCTGCGAACTCCAGATCTTTGTATCCGATATCTGCGATCTGTTTCAGCGTGCCACGAAAGTCGGGCCCAAAAAGCGTTCTGACAGTGTAAAGCTGAACGCCCAACTCTTCGTAAGGACGCTTATATTCCGCGCTGTCTACAGTTGCGGAATTCTCCTGCTGAGGCCCATTACAGGCTGAAAGCATTGCTGCAGCACCAAAGAGGCCTGTGCCCAGAAAGTGCCGCCTGTCCATATCGTAGCCCATATCCACTAAAGCCTCCCCAGCTTCATATTCTCGGCCGCATAGTCAACGGCGCGGGCCGTCAATGCCATAAATGTGAGTGACGGATTCTGACACGCGACAGACGCGAAGGCTGAGCCATCAGTGGCAAAAACGTTCGGTACATCATGGCACTGATTGTACGCATTAAGCACCGAGTCGCCTGGATCCCGTCCCATTCGCGCGCCGCCTACTTCATGGATACAAAGCCCTGGCACGGGCTCATTATTGAACGCTACGATATCGACGCAACCACTCACCTCCAGCATCTCAGCTGCGCTAGACATCATGTCTTCTCGCATTGCCCATTCATTATCTGAAAGCTCGATATCCATATGCACAAGTGGTATGCCATTCGCGTCGGTCTTGTTGGGATGCAGACGTACCTGGTTGCTTTCTCGCGGTAACATTTCGCCGAACCCGCCAAGATAGAAGGACCAGTCACCTGGCTGTCTGAGTTCATTCTTCAGGCTCTCACCATACTCATTGCCCTCAAGCGCGCGAGTCCAGGAAGACCGACTGCTGCCGCCTTGATAGCCATAGCCGCGAAGATAGTTGCCGTTGGTTTCATTCTGGTTGTTACGGAAGCGCGGAACATAGATACCGTTCGGACGGCGCCCAGCGAAATAACGATCCTCAAAGCCTGGGAACCTACCGCTCGCGCCAACGCGGTGATGGTGATCCATGAGATATTTGCCAAGCACGCCGCTGGAGTTTGCAAACCCGTTTTGGAAAGTCTCGGATGTTGAATTCAGAAGAATCTGGTTTGTCGCAATCGTCGAGGCGCACAGGAAGATTACGCGCGCGGAATATTCTGCGCGTTCTTTCGTTTTGCGATTGACTGTTTGCACCCCGGTCGCCCGACCGGTTTCAGCGTCATAGATTATGCGCTCAACGGCATTATCTGTGACCAGCGTCAGGTTGCCGGTCCGTCTTGCAGCAGGCAGCGATCCTGAGACACTTGAGTAATAGGCTCCGAAAGAACACCCGCGTTCGCATTGGTTGCGGAACTGGCAGCTGCCTCGGCCAAGCGATAATTGTTCTTCGGTTGGTTCGGTTAAGTGCGCCGCCCGGCCGATAATCATCTTTCGATCATCATACGCGGACTCGAGGTTTCTTTTGACCTCCTTCTCGACGCAGGTCATCTCCATAGGTGGCTGGAATATACTGTCCGGGAGTTGCGGCAGGTTTTCGACAGAACCGCTTATCCCGACAAACCGCTCGACACGCTCATACCATGGCTCAAGATCGGCATAGCGGATCGGCCAGTCATTGCCGTGGCCGTCCTTCTTGTTGGCCTCGAAGTCAGTATCGCTCCAGCGATAGCTCTGGCGCGCCCACATAAGTGACTTCCCGCCCACCTGGTCCCCGCGAAGCCAGGCAAAGGACTTGCCATCTTCGACCGAGTAAGGGTTCTCCTTGTCATCAATAAAGAAGTTGCGCGTCGATTCCCGGAAGGCATAGCAGGTACTTTGGACCGGATAATTGGATTCAGCGAGCTTCGGGTTCACCAGATCCCGCAACGGCATGTCCCAGGGTTCCATATTCTCACCGACATAATCCACACTGTGTTCAGTCTGCTTGCCGCGTTCAAGGACAAGCGTCTTCATGCCCTTTTCGCAGAAGTCCTTGGCCGCCCAGCCGCCGGACATTCCAGAGCCAACAACGATCACATCGAATTGGGTATCATTCGCCATAGGAAGTATCGCTCTCTTTAACTATACGCCGCGGTCGAGCCAGGCTCTGCCAACTTGATCAAATGGAATGCATCCCACATAGCGGCCAGGGATTTCCTCATAGGCGAGTTCCTGCGTCGCGGTTTCGGACGTGTAATAGCCAAAGATCACCATCCTCCGCAGCGATCGCCATGTCGCCAGCGCGCTCATGCGGGCAATCTCCAGCTCTTCAACATCGACGCGGTCATCCAAAGTTTGAAGAATGTTCGCCTGGATCTCAGCATCCGCTGTAACAAAACTTGTCGCACCCTGCGCATGCGCGAGCCCGTCCAAAGCCTCGAGGCCCGCAACAAAGTCTGCTCGCTCAGCATCGCTCAGGAAACTTGCAACAACGGCTTCGACATAGCCGGGAACGCCAGCAGTGACAGCTCCAGGCGTGTCGGTTTCGGGAATAATCCGGTCGCTCAAATTTGCGATCACGTCTGAATAGGGACTTATCTCTTGGCGCGCCTGCGGTGAGCAGGCAGAAAGTGCGGCAGCCATGGTTGGTAGCGCAGCTAATGCCATGCCTCCGCGGAGTGCGGCTCGCCGAGAGATCGAATGGGTCGTGTAAGTCTTCACTGGTCTACCCCTGACTTTTCCGCTTCGTCCGGATTTGTCTTTCGTTGTCACCGACCATAGGGATTAATCTGGAACAACGTCAAGCACTGGTGTTTCGAGACATACCGTTTCTAAGGCTATGGCAAAAGACTCACTCCTCGAGCGGTGCTTCTTAGTTACGCTCCAGAACTGTCCTTCCCCTATAACGCGCAGTGTTGTGCTTGAGCGAACTGTCGCCCTGACATAGTACCCTAGCCAGTAACAATATCGGCGATGATGGAACTCTCATGCACCTGATCAACCGCGTCCTTGTCACCGGCGGTGCCGGCTTTATCGGCTCGCATCTCTGCGACGCGCTTCTCAAGCGCGGATATGAGGTTCTCTGTGTCGATAATTTCTTTACTGGCACACGCTCGAATGTCGCCCACCTGCTTGGGCATCCGCGCTTCGAACTGCTGCGCCATGACGTGACCTTCCCGCTCTTCGTCGAGGTTGACCAGATCTACAATCTCGCCTGCCCGGCAAGCCCGATCCATTACCAGTTCGACCCGGTGCAAACGACCAAGACCAGTGTCCACGGCGCCATCAACGTGTTGGGCCTCGCCAAACGCACACGCGCTCGCATCCTTCAGGCCTCGACCAGCGAAGTGTACGGTGACCCGGCGGTACACCCACAGCGCGAGGATTATTGGGGCAATGTCAATCCAATCGGCCCGCGCTCCTGCTATGATGAAGGCAAACGCTGCGCCGAGACCCTGTTCTTCGACTATTATCGTCAGCACAATCTCGATATTCGGGTAGCGCGTGTGTTCAATACCTATGGTCCGCGTATGCATCCCAATGATGGCCGCGTCGTCTCAAACTTCATTGTGCAGGCGCTGAAAGGTGAGCCAATCACCCTCTATGGCAATGGCGAGCAGACCCGCAGCTTCTGCTATGTCGATGATCTGCTATCGGGCCTGATCGCCCTGATGGAAAGCGATGGAACCGATGTCGGACCGTTTAACCTCGGTAACCCTGGCGAGTTCACCATTCGCGAACTGGCAGAGACTGTTCTCGATCTCACCGGATCAAAGTCGGAGCTTGTAC
>CAYGKE010000075.1:0-6150 GCA_964350465.1 uncultured Hyphomonas sp. | reverse complement strand
CTTGTACACCGTCCCCTGCCCCAGGATGATCCGCAGAAGCGCCAACCGGACATCACCAAGGCCAAGGCGCACTTGAACTGGCAACCAAGCGTGCAATTGCGTGACGGCCTTGTCTCGACAATTGCCTATTTTGATGAATTGCTGAAAACAACGGCGCTAGCCGACCAGGCCTGATCAGCGTTTGGCGAAGCGCAAAGACACGCTGTGCTGGCTGGTGGATGTCAAAACGGCAACATCATCTGCAGGCGGCGCTGTCTCGCCATAGCTAATCACAGACATCCGCTCGGACGCAATGCCCTGGTCTTCAAGATAACGCCGAACCGCTTCAGCGCGTGCTGCCGACAGGACCGTGTCAAATTCAGCGCTGGCTGACGTCTGGGCGCGGCCAGAAATATCAATATCAAGGTCAGCGCAGCGCAGCGCCACCATCGCTGCATCATCCAGCAGCGCGCGGCTCTCCCGGTTCAACCGGATTCCTTCAGCGGAAAAGGTGACACTGCTACCAATGAATATATCGCTCAAGTCGGACTGGCAGGCCACAAATTCATAGGACTCGACCGGATCAACTGTAACTTCTGCTTCGCCTCCTGCGCCGTCTGGCACAGTAATGCCATCAACGATCACTCGGACAGTTCGATTGAGCACATCATCTGTGCGAATGAGCGCAACGCCCGCTGCAAATCCGCGTTTCTTATTATCATGGCTAGGGGCGAAACCGGACAGCAAAGCAACGTCGTCACGCATTTGCAGGGTCATCCACTCATATCCCAGCTGCCCGAAGACCTTTTCAAGGTCTATCTTTGCCTGGTCTTGAGCGCTGGTGCTGGGCATGGGTTTGACGGGTTCCACAACCGGCCGGAATAACCCGTCATAGAACGCATATTCACCGTCGGGTATCTCCACGCATTGCGGCCGGGACTGGGCTTCGGACGCTGAGGAGGCTTCGCATCCGACGAACATCAGGCAGGTGCCCGCCGCACAAAGAGCTGCCGCCAACCGATCTGGACGCTTGAACAGGCCCACAATGTGACGTCCTGTCTTGACCTCACTCTTGACGTGTTTTTGTGCTGTTTCACACATAGTAACCAACAAAAGGCAGCTTCTGCCGCCTCCACCTCGCCCAATACCCTCGCTAATGTTGCGCTTTCAAACCCAATTTTGCAAGGATCAATCAAATTAATGCCTGAAGTATTCAAGCCAAAACATACACTTATCGCCGCGTCCGCAGCACTGTTTACTGCATTTATTGGCATCTTCCATTCTGTTCCGGCCACAGCTCAGCCGTTCTCAGACGTCCATTCGCTCGACAAGCTGGTGGACACATGCCTCAGTCAAGACGGTGTTGCAATGATCCCTGACACAGACGTGCTCTGCTATAATGCAGCGATCTTTCCTGAACAATTCCTCAAGCTCAACGACCTGCCCCCTGCCAGCCAAGTGATCATTACCAGTCCCGGCGGCAATGTTGCGACAGCGCGCTTGATGAGCACCATTCTCGACCGCCGGGCAGAGCCCGCCGTGATTGCTGGCCCCTGCATGTCAGCTTGCGCAATGATTATTCTGCCGGCGCTCGACAAGGTTGCTATCCATCAAAGCGCGCATATCGCCGTGCATGGGATCACGATGCTGGATTACTCGACATGGTGGGGTTGGCTTCGTCAGGATGCAGTTCCATCAACCTCAGCCAAGATGCTTGCCCAACTCGGCTATGATTTTGGCTTTACCATGCACGATAGCGGGCGCAACCATGTTTCGGGACATCTTGAAGGTCAGGATGTGGCGGAAGATTATATCCATGAAATCAGTGAAGAAATGCTCGCCGACGCTCTTGGACATGATTGCCGTGTGGACCCAAAGAATTACTGGGGCATTCTTGATGCAGATCACCTGACCCGCTGGCTGGGTGACCGGATCACGATCCTTGGAGAGTTCACGCAAAGCTGGGACGATCCGAATAATCGATATTACAGGTCAATCTCACGGCCAATTGGGGCCAAGACCTACATTTTCGAGTCCGACTATGCTGAAGCTCAATGCGTTGACTAGACCCTAGCCTTCCATTCCCGCCTTGCGCGCGCAGTGTGCCGCAAAAGCTGCCAGAGGCGCGACACGCGCCTCCATGGTCGCCGCCTCAGCACTTGCAGCCGTACCATCACGCACGCGCCCGACAATGCCCTGACAAATTCCGGCCAACCTGAAGGCATTATAGGCGAAATAATAGTCCAGTTCTGGCAAGCCATCGCGGCCTGTATGCTGACAGTATAGATCGACATATTCTTGTTCGGTCGGGATGCCGTAGGCTTTCAGATCATCAATATCGATCAACGCGTCGCGTGTCGGATCAGCGCTCGGCATCCGCCAGTTCATCAGATGGTAGCTGAAGTCAGCCAGCGGGTCGCCGAGGGTGCAAAGCTCCCAGTCGAGAACCGCAATCACCTTCGGCTGGGTCGGGTGCAGGATCATATTGTCGAGGCGATAATCGCCATGCACAATTGTTGTCGTATCGCCCTCTGGAATATTCTTTGGCAGCCAGTCAATCAGCTTGTTCATGTCTTCAATCGTCTTGGTTTCGGACAATTGATATTGCTTGGTCCAGCGATGGATCTGCCGGGCGACATATTCGCCTTCCTTGCCAAAGCCCTCAAGGCCTGCCGCGCGCCAGTCGACATTGTGCAGCTCGGCAAACGTCTTGACCTTGGCCTCATAGATAGCCCGGCGCTCGGACGGCTCACAATCCGGCAGCGTGCCATCCCAGAGGATACGCCCCTCGACCATGTCCATGACATAGAACATGGTCCCGGCGACGCTTTCATCCTCGCACAGGCCATACGGACGGGCGACAGGAAACCCCAGCGGATAGAGCGCTGAAATCACCCGGTATTCGCGATCTACCGCATGCGCAGATGGCAACAGCTTGCCTGGCGGCTTGCGCCGCATGACATATTTCTTGGCTGGCGTGATCAGTTGATAGGTCGGATTGGACTGCCCGCCCTTGAATTGGCGCACCGTTAGCGGGCCTTCATAACCCTCGACATTGTCCTGCATCCAGGCCGCGAGCCTGTCTTCGTCAAACTGATGCGCTTCTGCGACCGGCTTTGTGCCCGTAAACAGCTCCTGCGCGTCTCCGCCATGCACCATGATCGACCCCTGTCACTAATCCCAACCACAATAGTCCCTTCGCAACCGCAGTAAATCCCGGACGCCGGGTCAGCTTGCCTGCGACAGGCCGTCAAGAGCGCCGATCGCGGTGTCCGCTATGCCTTCTGGTACGAAAATATGATCATGGTGGAAGGCTGCGACGGCATTGCACGGCACACCGGCTTTTGCCAGCGCCGCTGCGACCGCAGCCAGGAATCCAACCGCCTGAAGATCGGAATAAACCGAAAGTTCCAGCCATATCCAGCGATTATCCGGCGCCGTGGTCTCACCCGCGCGGCGCACCAGTGTGACCCCCTCGCCCTCGCGAAACAGCATAGCGATATCCGCTGGGTCATACGTCTCAAGCATCTGTGCCGGCGTCAGCAAATAGGGGCGGCTTTCAAACTGCCAGACGCCCTCGCGGCGTTTCACCCTCAACGTCCTCAGCAGCGTATCCAGATCACGTTCAGCCATTAGCTGAGCGCTCGCCAGCCAATGTCCTTGCGATAGAAGCCCTGCGGCCAGTCAACGGCCGCTACGCCCGCATAGGCGGTCGCAATCGCCGATTTCAGGTCATCGCCCTGCGCGGTGACACGAAGCACCCGGCCGCCAACAGCGATCAGCGCCCCTTCACTGTCCTTGTCGGTGCCGGCCTGAAACACAGTCGCCCCGGTCGCTTCGGCGGCGTCCAGCCCCTTGATGACCGACCCTTTGGCATAGCTGCCAGGATAACCCTCGCTGGCGATCACCACGGTCGCCGCTGGCTTGAAATCGCGCAGGCCCAGCATCTCGCTAATCTCGGCATGACCATGGACCAGTCCGCCGGTGGCGCAGACCAGTAGCGCCGGTACGATGTCGCCCGGCAGCCCAGCCATCAGCACCTGACATTCCGGATCGCCAAAGCGGGCATTGAACTCGACCACACGTGGCCCGCTCGGGGTCACCATGATCCCGACATAGAGCACGCCCTGATACGGCATATCGTCCTCGGCCATACCCGACAGAAGCGGCTCGACAATCAAAGTCTGGACCAGCTCCATCACCCGCGGTGTCACAACCGGCGCAGGCGCATAGGCCCCCATGCCGCCTGTGTTCGGCCCGGTATCACCATCATAGGCGCGCTTGTGATCCTGTGCGGGTGGCAAATATATCGCCCCTTCACCGTCGGTCAGGACGAAAATGGAGGCTTCTTCGCCGTCCATGAATTCCTCGATGACGATTTCGGTCGAGGCATCGCCGAATTTGCCCGTCATCATCGCCTCGACTTCGTTCTCGGCCTCTTCCAGCGTGCTGCAAATCACGACCCCTTTGCCGGCGGCGAGACCATCCGCCTTGATCACGTAAGGCGCCTGCATTGTCTCAAGGAAATCGAGCGCTTCGGTCAGGTCAGAAAACCGCCCGTAGGCGGCTGTCGGCACGTCATATTTCGCCATCAGGTCCTTGGAGAAACCTTTCGAGCTTTCCAACTGCGCGGCTTTTTCGCTCGGCCCGAACACGTCAAAGCCGCGCGCGCGCAAGGCATCCGAAAGACCAGCCGCGAGCGGCGCTTCCGGGCCGATCACAATCAGGTCCGGCGCGATCTGCAGGACCAGTTCCTGCATCTTGGTCAGGTCGGTTGGGTCAACCTCAAAGCAAGGGCCGATGGCGTCCATACCGGGATTGCCGGGCGCACAGAACACTTCGTCCACCAGGGGCGATTGTTTGATTTTCCAGGCCAGCGCGTGTTCGCGGCCGCCCGATCCGACAACAAGTATCTTCATGGCGCCAGCACATGGACCGTCAGGCCCGCAGGATCAAGGGGCGCTACAACAATCGCCAATCAGGCGGGCACTCATTGCTGCCGTTTTGGGTCAGAGGCGGACCTCAGCTCTATAGGCCCTCATCCTGAGCGAAGTCGAAGGATAAAGGGCCGTGCTTCCCAGACGCCCGCCTCACCCTTCGACTTCACTCAGGATGAGGCTCAAACGGGCCGACTTTCTGCTCTCGTCCCCTCCGACGCCGGGAGCGGACATCGGAAAAATGACTGCCTCCGCTTGTCTTTCCTATTCGTTCCTAGCCAGCCACTCCAGCACTGCGCTGCGGGCCTCAGACATGTCGGCGCCCGTGCGCTCGTCAACCAGCAGCGATGACCCGTGTACGCCTTGGCTGACAACAAGGAAATCAACTCCGGCGGTCTCAAATATTGATCTTTGCTCCTGCGAGGTCTCGCGCTCCATTTCAGACGCTGGCTTCAGCACGAAAGCCGGACTCGTTAATTCTGACAGCCGATCCCGTGCGCGGCAATCAATCATCGGTCCGCCGGAGGCAGGCGAGAAAGCAAGGATGTGGCTGATCTGCTCCGGGTGATCGGCAACCAGATGGAACACCAGCGCGGCGGAATAGGAACTTCCCCAGACAATCATCCGCTGTGCCGGTACATAATTTGCGGACGCCTCAAGCGCCGCCTCCATATCCGGGTAGGCGTCGCAATAAGACCCGGCCTTTTCAGGCAGCATGGCGTCGGCAGTGCGATTGCTGGAGCCATAAGTATCGCCACCCGCCCGCAGGTCCCATGCCGCGACGCGGTAGCCATTCTCGTTCAGCCACGGGATAATGGACTGATATTCGCCGCGTACATTGGAGCCACCCTGATGAAACAGGACGATCAAAGGTGAGGATGTCGGCAGGTCAGAAAATGACGCTGTACCATAGATCTGAATGCCGTCTTTGGCCTCTGCGATCAGATCGAATGTCTCGGCAGGTGCATCGGTATGGTTTTGTGTGGGCAATGAAGACGCGCAGGCCGATGCAAGGCCGAGGCACGCAATTGCAAATATTGTCCGGATCATGATTTCCCTCGCTTTGCTACAAGTGTAGTTTGGTCGGCAACTTGGCACAAGTGCTGACTGCTAAATCCAACGTTTCGTGCTTGCGATGGCGGGCTTATCACCAAATCTATCCTCCCCCTGCCGGACTGGCCCTATACTGAGCCTCGATTGACCCCTGATTGAGCCTGTCTGGACCCCATGATCT
>CAYGKE010000074.1:0-12420 GCA_964350465.1 uncultured Hyphomonas sp. | reverse complement strand
GGCCCCGGCCGCGCAAATTGCGCTGGGACACGCTGACATCCAGAAGAAAAGAGTCGACCGATGAAAAACCAGCCGCAAATGAAAGTTCGCCGGTTGGCTGTTCAGCGACGGAGATTTCTACCTCTGTCCGGTCAGGCTTCGACCCAGGTGTCTCAGTGATTTCCACTTCGGAAAAATAACCCAGCGCCCGGACACGATTGCGCGAACGGTCAAGCAGAACGCGGTTGAAAGCATCCCCTTCAACAACCCGTAACTCGCGCCTGATGACCCGATCCAGAGTCTGGGTATTGCCGACAATATTGATCCGCTCGATATAGACGCGAGGGCCTTCATCGATCGCGAACGTGACGTTGACCTTTCTGGTCTCAGGGTCGGCTTCCAGCCGCGGCGTGACATCAACAAAAGCGTAACCGCCAATCCCCGCCGTATAGGTCAGTGAATCGATTGTGTTCTCAATCAGGTCCGCGCGGAACTGGTCTCCCTCCTTGAAGGGGACGACCCGTTTCAGAAATTCAGGATTGAGCTTGTCGAGCGCCGTTTCGACATTGATCTCACCGAAATCGTACTGTTCGCCTTCTTCAATCGTGTAGGTGATGTAGAAGTCTTCACGGTCTGGCGTCAGGTCAGCAACGGCCGACACGACCCGGAAATCATAATAGCCACGGTTCTGGTAGAATTCCCGCAGCAATTCGCGGTCATATTCCAAACGGCTTGGATCATAATTGTCGTTCGAGCTGAAAAACCGCCACCAGCGCGATTGTTTGGTGACAACCTCGCTGCGTAGGCGGCGGTCCGAAAACTCATCATTGCCGATAAAGTTGATCGCCCGAACGCCGGTCACAGGGCCCTCGGTGACGATGAACACGAGATCCACACGGTTCTGGTCAAGTGGTTTATATTGCGGCTCTACGGTAGCTGAGAACCGCCCTGACTTGCGATAGAGGTCCAGAATCCGCTGAACGTCAGCCTGCACCCGTGCCGCAGTAAAGATACCACGCGGCGCAGCCTGAATTTCTTCACGCATCTTATCGTCATCGATAGCGCTGTTGCCCTCAAATATGACGCGGTTGATAATCGGGTTTTCAACGACGCGGACAAGCAGGTCAGGTCCGACTTTCTCAAATGATGCGTCGGCAAACAGGCCGGTTGCAAAGAGCGTTTTCAGGGACAGGTCGATGCGCGACGGATCGAACGTGTCACCAGGCTCCACCAAAAGATAGGATTGTACGGTGCGGTCTTCGATCCGCTGATTGCCCTCGACGATAATCGAACGGATCGTTTCGCCCGCCTGCGCAGATGCGGCAGGGACAAGCGCTAAACTGGACGCAGCCAGTCCTGTTGATGCCATTAAGGCAGCAGCAAATACAGAACGCATGGAACTCTCGATCCTCCTTCGCAAGCCTCTATCAGCCCGCTGCCCGGTTAAACAGGCCTGTTTCCAGTATGTCACCCCAGGTGATGAAGACGAACATGGTCAATAGCAGACCAAGCCCAGCCATCAATGCCACTTCCTGCACCTTTTCCGGCATTATCTTGCCTGTCACCGCCTCATAGGCGTTGAAAACAAGGTGGCCACCATCGAGAACCGGGAGCGGCAACAGGTTGAAAAACCCGATACCTACTGACACAGCGGCGCAAATACCGATCATGCGCCAGAGTAAAACCTGTAACCGCGTCATCAGCGGAATTTCTTCATTTTCCATCGTCTGATTGACGATGCGCCGACCAGCATCGCCAATTGCGACCGGCCCACTGAGTAGGCCAAGGGGTTCTTTGCCGGTTACGATGCGGCCAAGCATATCGGTCGTCATAACAAGCACATCGCCGGTCTGTGTCACACCCTTTGCAAGCGCCTCGACCGGATTGTAACGGATTTCGGTCGTGGCATCGCGGATCGGCTGCATCGCAATCCCGATTGTGCCCTGTGGAACAACCTGACCGAGTTCATTTTCCCGCATCTGGCGCTCTGGTGTCACAATCAGGTCAACGCTTTGTCCGTCCCGGTCGATGGTAAACTCAAGCGGCCGATTGCTGGACATAACCACAGAGAGGATAAGATCAGCCGCGGTCAGGACTTCCTTGTCATCAATATCAACCAGAATATCGCCCGGCCGAAGGCCAGCTTCTGCAGCTGGGCCGCCTTCGACAAGGCTGACAACCTGAATTTTAGACTCGTAGCTGCCATTGAACCCGAAAATCAGCGCATAAAGCACAACGGCCAGCAAAAAGTTCGCGACAGGCCCTGCAAGCGCAACAATTGAGCGGGCACCGACCCCAATATCCTTATAGGGCTTGCCGATCGGCCCCTCTTCGATTTTGCCAACATCTCCGGCCATCTGGCTTTCGCCAACGAATTTCACAAAGCCGCCCAGGGGGATCCAATTGATCCGCCATCTTGTGTTGCGCTTGTCGGTCCGCTCATAGATCGGTTTGCCAAAACCAACCGAGAAGGATTCAACGGCAGCGCCGAACATCCGGCCCGCAAGATAGTGTCCAAGTTCGTGGATAATCACCACCACGCCGAGCATCAGCGCGAGCGACAATAGGAAAATCGGGCCCTGGCTAAGGATCGCGGTCAAACTCTACACTCCCTCACGACGCGTGCCTGCCTGCGCAAGCATCATGCCGGTTATAGCCTTCGCCTCAGTCTCTATCGCCAAAATAGCCTCAAGGCTATCGCATGACTGACCAGACATTGGACCGGAAATGAACCGATCCATAGCCCTTTCTACGATCCAGCTTATGTCGACGAATCGACATTGGCCCGCAAGAAAAGCAGCGACGGCGCCTTCATTAGCGCAATTTAATACAGTCGGGGCACCGCACCCCTGGCGCAATGCCTGTCTGCACAGGTCGACGGCGGGAAATCGTTTGCGATCAAGGGCTTCGAAGTCAAGCCGCGACAGCGCGACCAGATCAAGCGGTTTCACCGGCGTCGGCTGGCGCCGCTCTGGCCATGTCAGGGCATGGGCAATCGGGGTGCGCATGTCCGGCTCACCCATCTGCGCCAGAACCGAGCCATCGCGGTAGGCCACCAGAGAATGGATGATGGATTGCGGGTGGACGACAACCTCGATTTGATCTTCTGGCACATCAAACAGGTAAGCCGCCTCGATCAGCTCCAAGCCCTTATTGAACAGGGTTGCGCTATCGATCGAGATCTTGTCGCCCATGTCCCAGCGCGGATGGGCCAGCGCGTCTCTGGGCGTGATATGCGCAAACTTGACGAAGGGAAGGTCCCGGAACGGGCCGCCCGAGGCGGTCAGCAACAGGCGGCTAACGTCCTCTCGTCGTTCCCATACCTGGAACATGGCATTGTGCTCAGAATCGGTGGGGACAATGTGAATGCTATTCGAAGCGGCCTCACGCTTGAGCAGCGGTCCGGCGCAAACCATGCTTTCCTTATTGGCGAGCGCCACGCTATTGCCCGACTGAACCGCAGCGAGTGTCGATGGCAGGCCTGCAATCCCGACAATTGCCGCCAAAACGCGGTCAACCGGGCGCTGCGCCGCTTCGATAATGGCCGTATCCCCGCCTGCGGCCTCGATATCAGTGCCCGACAGTCGCGTCCGAAGATCGGGGAGTAGAGCCTCATCTGCGATAACCGCCAGGCGCGCGCCAAAAGCAATCGCCTGCTCAGCTAATAGCTCGACATTGCGCCCTGCTGCCAGGGCCTCAATTGCAAAGACAGGCTGGGACGATTGCCCATTGGCATGCTCCACCACGGACAATGCGGAGGTGCCGATTGAACCGGTTGAACCAATAATGGACAGGCGGCGAGGCGCGCTCATACGGCAATTCCCAAAGCCCGGACCAAGTCCGGAGACAAAAACAGGACCACAACCGATAGGACACAAACCATACCAAGACCATCCACGCGGTCCATAACACCGCCATGCCCCGGCACGAGTCCGCTTGCATCCTTGACGCCATAGCGCCGCTTCAAAGCGCTTTCAAACAGATCGCCGGACTGGGACAGCACCGATATCATGCCACCACTGATCGCCCAGACGGTCGCATTTCCGCCCGTAATCCGGGCTGCGATAACACCGCACAGAATACAGCAGGCGACGGCGCCGACTGACCCAGTCCAGGTTTTTGACGGTGATTCAGGTGATAGCGGCGGCCCGCCAAACCCTCGTCCGGCAAAATAGGCCGCAGAATCCGAGGCCCAGACAATGGCCATGACCAGTAAGGCAATGGTCTGCCCTGCCCACGGCCCATCGCGCAGCAGGAACAGCGCAAGCGGCATACCCGACGTATAGAGAATCGCAAACCCCGACATCAGGCGCTCGCGTGCCAAAGGATGCAGTTGTGCAGCCGCAACTGCGCACAGCCCCAAAGCCGCCACGCCCGCCAGAGCACCGGCAATACCAGCAATAACTGGCGGAATAATCGCTAGCGGCACCATGATTTTGAGCAGAGGTGAGGCCGTCATGCGCACCCACTCATAGGCCATCAAAGCGGCAAACAAGGCGCAACCAAGTGCGAGCGCCACGCCGCCCGCCCAGACGACATAAAGGCCGAATGGGATCAGCACGGCCGCTGACATCAATCGAAGCGCAAGCTCATTGCTACGCTGCGGCGCCGACCTATCGCTGGCCATAAATCAAGCCGCCCCAGAGGCGAGGCCGCCAAAACGGCGCTCCCGGCGCTGATATTGCTCCAGCGCTTCACGAAGATGCTCGCCGCGAAAGTCTGGCCAAAGGACGTCCATAAGGATGATTTCCGAATAGGCCGCCTGCCAGATCAGAAAATTGGACAGACGAGATTCGCCGCTGGTTCGGATAATGATTTCAGGATCAGGAATACCTGCAGTATCAAGAAACGCAGAGAATTTGGCTTCGTTCAAACTGTCTGGATTGAGGGCGCCCGATTGCGCCGCAGCGATAACTTTTTGCGCCGCGCGAACAATCTCTTCGCGCCCGCCATAATTGAAGGCAATACAGAGATTGAACGCCGAGTTGTCCTTGGTCTGCTGTTCTGCAAGCTCGACAAGCTCCAGAATATCCTCCGGCAGACCAGCCCGTGTTCCGAGAATACGAACACGCACGCCCTCATTGGTCAGGCGGCCAAGATCCCGTTTTACATAGGCTTTCAGGAGACTGAACAGCGCATTCACTTCTGAAACCGGGCGCCGCCAGTTCTCCGTCGAGAAAGAATACACTGTCATATATTTCAGATTCAGGTGCTGCGCCGCCTCGACGGTTTTGCGCAATGCATCGACGCCGCGTTCGTGTCCGGCTGACCTTGGAAGGCCCCGCGCCTTAGCCCAGCGTCCATTGCCATCCATGATGATGGCAATGTGTTCGGGGTGGTTATCAGCAGGGCTGTCACCTCCCCCGGCTCCGGTTTGCGGGGCGGGCGAGGTCAAACTTGCATGATCTCCGCTTCTTTGGCTTTCAGCGCCGCATCGACCTTGGCAACATACGCATCGGTCAGTTTCTGCACCTCGTCCGAGAGACCGCGTAATTGATCTTCGCTGAGCTCGCCGTCTTTTTCCATCTTCTTCAGGGCGTCCATACTGTCACGGCGAACATTGCGGACCGCCACGCGGCCGGCCTCAGCATATTTGCCGGCAACCTTGGTCAGCTCGACCCGGCGCTCTTCGTTGAGCGGTGGGATCGGAATGCGCAGGTTCTGGCCATCGACAACCGGGTTGAGCCCGAGCCCGGCTTCCCGGATCGCCTTGTCTGCCGCCCCTACAATAGTCTTGTCCCAGATGTTCACTGCCAGCATACGGGCATCCATGACCGACACTGAGCCGACCTGACTCATCGGCATCTTGGAACCATAGGCATCGACCATAACCGTATCGAGCAGGTTGATCGAAGCGCGACCGGTTCGCAGGCCCATCAGTTCGCTTTGCAGCGATGTGATCGCGCCCTCCATTCGGCGCTCGGTGTCTTTCTTGTCATAGCTCATCTTCAGGTCCTCATTTCCCCGAAATTACGGTGCACGGCCCACGTCCTGACAAAACATCCTGCAAAGCACCCTTGTTATGCAAGGAAAAAACAACAATCGGGATATTGGTGTCACGCATCAGGGTCACGGCGGCAGCGTCCATGACTTTAAAATTGCGCTCCAGCATGTCCTGGTAAGTCAGGGTGTCGAAACGCGTCGCGTCCGGGTTGGTCTTGGGGTCAGCCGAATAAACGCCGTCGACCTGCGTGCCCTTGAGCATCGCTTCGCAATGCATTTCAGCGGCGCGCAGGGCAGCTCCCGTATCCGTCGTGAAGTACGGATTGCCAGTTCCGGCAGCAAAAATCACGACACGACCTTTTTCCATATGCCGGATGGCCCGGCGGCGAATGAAAGGTTCGCAAATTTCGTCCATGCGAATGCCGGACTGCACGCGCGTTTGAACGCCGATACTTTCGAGCGCACTCTGCATGGCGAGAGCATTCATGATGGTCGCCAGCATGCCCATGGAATCGGCTTGTGAGCGCTCCATGCCATGGGCAGCGCCGGCCAGGCCGCGAAAGATGTTTCCGCCGCCGATGACCAGACAGATTTCCGCCCCGCCCTCGCGCGCGGCCGCAATTTCCTCGGCAAATTTCAGGCAGGTCGGCATGTCGACGCCATAGTCGCGAGACCCCATCAGGGCCTCGCCGGAAATTTTCAGAAGCACGCGCCTGTATTTAAGCCCGTCAGCGGTATCGGTATCTGCGGGCATGGCGCGACTCTCCCTTTGTTCGACCAGCACATAAAAGATTCCCGGCCACCTGTCATGGGTCGCCGGGATATCAATTCTCTAGCGAGCTTTAGTTGCCTGTCATAGATGCAACTTCAGCTGCGAAATCGTCTTCTTCCTTTTCAATCCCGTCGCCGAGCTTGAAGAGTTCGAAGCCAACAAGTTCAGCGCCGGCTTCGTCAAGGAATTTACCGACGCTCTGGTCTGGGTTCATGACAAAAGCTTGCTCAACCAGAACGACCTCCTTGTAGAACTTCTTGAGCCGCCCCTCGATCATTTTCTCAATGACATTGTCAGGTTTGCCGCTTTCACGCGCCTGCTCGGTCAGGACCTGACGCTCACGCTCGACCAGTGTCTGGTCCAGATCAGCAACTGTTGCTGCAGCCGGCGCCGTCGCGGCGACATGCATCGCAACTTTGCGGCCAGCTTCAGCCAGGTCGCCAGAACCGTTGAGACCGACCAGAACGCCGATCTTGCCCATGCCGGGCGCTTCAGCACTGTGGATATAGGACGCGACTGAATCCGCGCTCAGCTTGACCGAACGGCGCAAGGTCATGTTCTCACCAATCGTTGCGACCATGCGCTTGATCAGATCAGTCACAGTGCCATCGCCATCAGGTGACGCTGCACCTGCAACGGCTTCGACTGTGCCATCGGTGGCCAGCGCGGTGGCAGAAATATCTCTCAGCGTGTTCTGGAATGACTCATTGCGGGCAACGAAATCTGTTTCAGCGTTAAGCTCAACCAGGACACCCGTCTTGCCATCATCCGACAGCGCTGCGGCAACAAGGCCATCAGCAGCGGTACGCCCGGATTTCTTGGCGGCTTTGGAGAGGCCCTTGGCGCGCAGCCAATCGACAGCTGCTTCCATGTCTCCGTCGCTTTCTACCAGCGCTTTCTTTGCGTCCATCATGCCTGCGCCGGTTTTATCGCGCAGACCCTTAACGAGGGCAGCCGTGATCTGAGCCATCGTGTCGTTCCTTCTATTTAAACTGTGCGTTTAAGCTTTGGTTTTCTCTTCGGAGGCCGTTTTTGCCTTCGCAGGCTTCTTGGCCTTTTTGGCAGGGGCTTTTTTCGCCGTTGCCTTCTTGGGCGTCTCGGCCTCAACTGGAGCTTCTTCGGCAGGTGCCTCCTCGGCTGCAACTTCCTCAGTTGCCGCTTCCTCGGTTGCTGGCGCTTCGCTCGCCGCATCAGCAGCTGCAAGGTCTGCTTCTACAAGCCCTTCAATGTCTTCTGCCTCGCCCAGATCAATGCCGAGATCGGCAGAGGACTCAGCCAAACCATCGAGAACCGCGTCCGCAACCAGATTACAGTAAAGCGAGATCGCGCGGGCGGCATCATCATTGCCGGGGAATGGCAGGTCTGCAGATTCCGGGTCGCAATTGGTATCAACAACAGCAACGACCGGAATACCCAGTTTGCGAGCTTCCTTGATCGCAATCGCTTCCTTATTGGTGTCGATCACAAAGATCAGGTCAGGCAGGCCGCCCATATTGGCAATACCGCCAAGTGCCTTATCGAGCTTGTCACGCTCACGCTCCAGATTGAGCAATTCTTTCTTGGTCAGGCCGGACTCTTCCTTGCCTTCCAAAATCCCTTCAAGTTCGCGCAGACGCTTGATTGACTTGGAGACGGTTGACCAGTTGGTCAGCGTACCGCCGAGCCAGCGATGGTTCATATAGTATTGAGCACAGCGTTGGGCGGCTTCTGCAACCGGCTCACTCGCCTGCCGCTTGGTGCCGACGAAGAGAACCCGGCCACCCTTGGCAACCGTATCGCGGACCTTGACCAGCGCCTGGTGCAGCAGTGGAACAGATTTCGACAGGTCGAGAATGTGAATGCCGGAACGCGCGCCATAGATGAATGGCTTCATCTTGGGGTTCCAGCGATGTGTTTGGTGACCAAAGTGAACGCCAGCTTCAAGCAATTGGCGCATGGTAAATTCAGGCAAAGCCATAGTCTGTTTTCCTCATCCGGTTGACCGGCATGGACATAATCGGCTCTCACTTGAGAAACCGACACCGGATCGTCCACGCATCGGGGGTTTATGAGCGGGCTTATACAGGCTTTGACGCGCCCTGCAATACCCTCGCTGAAGCCCGTAATTGCTAGGCGGCGAGATGATCTACGCGGGCAACCCCGGGCGCCGTCTTTAGCGCACGAAGCGCCTCCAGTCCGGTGGCATACGTATCTGGTAGTCTCAGGATAGCAGTTCGGCCTTCTTCAATCGGCAGGCGGATATAAATCTCACCCCGATCTGGCCCCGGCGCGCTTTTCAGGCGCGCGGCAATGGCGGCAAGGCCAGAAAGGTCCGCACCTGGCTCAAGCCGGACCGAAAGCGCTGCGGCCTTCTTGCCAAGCCGGGCCTTCTCTATCGGTTGAACGCGGCGCGCCGACAACCGGATTTCCTCGTCCCGGCGGCGGACTTCAGCAACTATGGCAACCGCCTTTCCCGGTTCCAACAGGTCGCGCTCCTCCATCAGCAGTTCGGGCATCACCATCAGTTCAATCTCACCGGTTGGATCTGAAAGCGTAACAAATGCGAACTTTCCGCCATTACGTGCTGGTTTTTCGATCTTCTGGCGAACCACACCGATCAGTTCGAGCGGTTTTCCATCTTCCGCTGTATCCGCAACACTCATAGCCAGTGTGACCCGGTCCCGTTCCAGCCCATCCAGCACATCATCAAGCGGGTGGCCGCTGAAATAGAACCCGATCGCAGCAAACTCATGGTCCAGTTTGTCCTGCATATTCCACGCAGAAACGGTCGGCAGCGCGGCCCGCATGGCCGGCTCGGAATCGCCAAACAGGCCGCCTTGCCCGCCTGCTCGATCTTCGGCGGATGCCGCGCTCGCCGCTGACAGAATAGGACCCGCCGCAAGCGCGCAGGCGCGATTAGGTTCCAGCGTGTCGAAGGCCCCGGCCTTGGCGAGCTGCTCGAAGGCTTTCTTGTTGACCTGGCGCGGATCAACGCGGTCGGCCAAGTCGTGCAGGTCGCTAAATTGGCCACCCGCCTCGCGGATCTGCTCGAGGTGACGCATCGCCTCCAAACCAACGCCCTTCAGCGCGCCGAGCGCATAGACAATCGCATCGCCGCGCACATCGAAATCAGCCGTAGACGCGTTCACATCGGGCGCAATAACCGGGATCTTGAGCCGCTTGGTCTCCTGGAAGAAAGCCGCCAGTTTATCGGTATTGTGGAGATCCAGACTCATCGAAGCCGCCATGAAGGCGACCGGGAAATGGCATTTCAGATAGGCGGTGTGATAGCCGATCAGAGCGTAGGCCGCAGCATGTGATTTGTTGAAACCATAGCCGGCAAATTTTTCCATCGTATCGAAGATATCGTTCGCAAGCGGCTCGGGAATACCCTTCAATTCAGCGGCGCCATCAAGGAAACGGCGGCGTTGCGCGACCATCTCTTCAAGCTTCTTCTTGCCCATGGCGCGCCGCAGCAGGTCGGCTTCACCGAGTGAATAGCCGGCAATCTCCTGCGCCATTCGCATGACCTGTTCCTGGTAGACCGGCACGCCATAAGTGGCCTCCAGGATCGGCTGCAGGTCGGGATGCTGATAGCGAATGGTGGCCGGATCGTCCTTACCCGCAACATAGACTGGGATATTGTCCATCGGGCCGGGACGGTAGAGCGAGATGATCGCAATGACATCCTCAATATTGCCCGGTCGAACCTTGCGCAGCGTGTCGCGCATACCCGTGCCTTCGAGCTGGAACACGCCGAGTGTATTGCCCGACGCCATCAACGCGTAAGCTTCTGGATCGTCCAACGTCGCCCATTCCGGTCCAACATCGCCGCCGTCTCGGCGAATCAAGCGAAGGGCCTTGTCGATCACGGTCAGCGTTTTCAAGCCAAGGAAGTCAAACTTCACAAGACCGCCCGCTTCGGCCCATTTCATATTGAACTGGGTCGCTGGAAGGTCGCCGCGCGGGTCCTTGAAGAGCGGCACCAATTCCGTCAATGGTCGATCACCAATGACCACGCCCGCAGCATGGGTCCCGGCATTGCGGTAAAGGCCTTCTAGCGCCAGCGCGGTATCGAGCAGATCACGAACGCGCGGGTCCTTGTCGATTTCGTCGTCAAATTTGGGTTCGTCAGCAATCGCCTCGGAAAGCTTGGGCGGTTTGGCCGGATTGAACGGGATCAGCTTGGCGAGCCGGTCGACCTGACCATAAGGCATTTGCATGACCCGGCCGACATCACGCACCACAGCCTTGGCCTGCAACGTTCCGAACGTGATGATCATCGCAACCGATTCAGCGCCATACTTGTCACGGACATATCGAATGACCTCGCCGCGTCTTTCCTGACAGAAATCGATATCGAAATCCGGCATCGATACACGTTCCGGGTTCAGGAAGCGCTCGAATAGCAAATCAAAGCGCAGTGGATCGAGATCGGTAATCGTCAAGGACCAGGCAACCAGAGAGCCAGCACCTGACCCCCGCCCTGGGCCCACCGGAATTTCCTGATCCTTTGCCCATTTGATGAAATCGGCAACGATCAGGAAGTAGCCCGGGAAGCCCATGCCCTCAATCACCCCGAGCTCATAGTCGAGCCGGTCATAATAAACCTGTTTGTCGGCATAGAGTTTCGGCACTTCCGCCAACCGGTCCTCAAGACCCGCTTTGGCCTGTATCCGCAATTCCTCGATCTCGGAACGACTGCCATCGCCAAAACCGGGCAGTATCGGGGCGTGCTTTTGGGCCCGTATGGCGCAGCGCTGGGCGATCTCTGCCGTTGCCGCGAGCGCCTCCGGCAGATCAGCAAATAGCATCCGCATTTCTTCGGGGGATTTGAGGTATTGGCTTGGGGCCACTTGCGGACGGTCATCCTGACCGAGATAGGCGCTATTGGCGATACACATAAGCGCATCGTGCGCAGACGCATCTTCTGGTTTCAGGAAGCGCGCATCATGGGTCGCGACGATGGGCAGGCCAAGCTCGTAAGCAAGCGCCAGCAACCCCGCTTCGCAGGCCCGTTCATCTGGCTTGCCATGGCGCGTGATCTCGACATAGCACCGACCGGGATAGTTATCTGCGTAGGCCTGCAACAAGGCACGGGCATCGTCTGTTCGGCCGCGCAACAATGCCCTTGCGACATCGCCCTCGGCTCCGCCCGTCAACAGAATCAAGCCGTCCGCCTGTTCCTCAAGATAGTCCTGATGAATGCGCGGCACGCCGTTCTCGGCATCGAGATAGGCAAAAGACGAAAGCGCCATGAGGCGGCGATACCCAGTCTCATTCTGGGCGTAGAGAGAAATCCGGGAAATCGTTTCCTGATGGGCACCATCAGTGACGTCGAAACAGCATGCCATGATGGGTTGAACGCCTGCCCCGGCAAGGCTTTCAGACAGTTCCAGTGCGCCAAACAGGTTATTGCGATCCGTCACCGCGACAGCTGGCATTTCCTGGTCCACGCACCAGGACGTCAGCTTCTTGGTGGTGATCATGCTTTCCAGCAGGGAGAAGCTGGTGCGCACCGCAAGATGGACAAAAGGTGTTTCGCTCACAGGCCCGATTTCTCCCAACACGCACTTTGTCTAGCAGATCACAGCCCGGAACAAAAGGGGCACAAGGCTTAGCTTTGCCGAAAGTCTGTGAGTTTCCCGTCCTCGAGCGTCAGGACACGGTCCATATGTTTGATAAGGCTCATATTATGCGTCGCACCCAGCACCGCTGCGCCTTCACTGCGAGCCATGCGAATGAGG
>CAYGKE010000073.1:2345-12900 GCA_964350465.1 uncultured Hyphomonas sp. | reverse complement strand
AAACCCTCAAAGTCCGCGTAGGCGGGCGCTGTATCCTTCACCCGTGGTAGTGGTTTATCTCAAATCCCCCCCACCCCCCCCCACCCCCTTGCGAGGGCCCAGACCAGAAATTGTTCGCGTCGTCGAGCAATGAAACAGAACGAGATTAGGCACCCCTCTCGCTTGGTCTCGCTTCTGACCTTGCCGCGCCTCATACGTCCCCCAAGCCCTTATGAGGCGCGGCAAGATATTCATCGCAGACATCACGTGCTTCAGAACCACCTGTGACGGACATGTCGTGCCCGGCGTCCGCTACAATGATGAAAACCTAGGGAGTATATTTCGTGTCAGACACTGTTCCCACAGATATAGAGCGACGTGATTTTATCTTTATTGCTACGACAGCAACCGCTTCCGTTGGAGCAGGACTTGCGGTCTGGCCGCTAATTGATCAGATGAACCCCGCCAGCGACACGCGCGCGTCGAGTTCGTTGGATGTGGACATTTCAAAAATACCAGTCGGTGGTGAAATCCGGCTTCTGATTGGCGGCAAACCGTTTTTCGTTCGTCGGCGGACTGAAGCGGAGATTGCGACGGCCAATGCCGTAAGCATCGATCGACTGCCCGATCCCGAAACCGACAATGCGCGTCTGAGACCTCGCCCTGATGGTACGCTAAACCCTGCTATACTTATTACGTCAGGTGTCTGCACGCATCTTGGCTGTGTGCCTGTCGGACCCAATCAGGGCGCGGTCGGAGACTATGGCGGGTGGTACTGCCCCTGCCATGGCTCACACTATGACATTTCCGGACGGATCAGGAAGGGACCGGCGCCGCTCAATCTGCCGGTTCCAGACTATGTATATCTTACCGACGATTTGGTGACGATTTCAATTTAAGGCGCCGAGCTGTAATGCTCGGGAGCAGTTGGCGATGAAGATGAAACACGGTTCAGCTAGCTCAAACTGTATTACCTTTCTGGTGCTCGGTCTGTTTGCCATGGTCGGCTTGAGCTTTCTCGGCGCAGACCGCAACAGCGGCGAACCCGCCTTGGTTCAAGGCCAGCTACACCGCGCAAACCTTTTGGCTGGACCTGCCGTCGACACTAAAACTACCGCCGTCAGATCCTACACGTTCATTGTCAGGTTCGAACCGGACGATGTGTTATCGGGCATTCTTGCGCTTTACAGACCTGATCGAGACCGCGCTGCTCAGGCATTTCTCATTTGGACGCAAGATAAGCCGGAGTTTGGCGGATTGGTATTGGACCGTGTCTCATATTCCGGTGAGGCGTTACTGATTTATGATCCGCGCAGAGATGATCGAAATCAGCTTTTGACGCTCGACGAAATTATTCAGCTGCTGAATGCCTCGCCGTTTGTGAAATACGCAGAACTTGATTCTATCGCGCAAGTTGAGTCTGAGGTTTGCCAGAAAAATTGCGCAGACTAGGCCTGACGGACCTACACCAACAATTGTGATATCTGTCTTCATCGTCATTTTAAAACTTGATGAGCAGCGGCTCGCGCTGCCTGGAACGTGACCATCCGTCTCTTGCGCGTATCCCAGAGTTTTAGCCGTGTCGTTTTAAAGCTGTCCGCCAAGGTCATGCGACCAATCCTGGCGAGGGGAGGATGGTCTCTCAGTATTTGATTTAGCCGATAGAAGGGCACCCGGCTATTGAGATGGTGGACATGATGGATGCCAATATTCGCTGTCAGCCATCGCAAAGGCTGGGGCAGGTCGTAATAGGAGCTGCCATAGAGCGCAGCTTCATGAAGCTGCCAGGTTTCATTCGTCTCCCAGACGGTGTGTTCGAACTGGTGCTGCACGTAGAATAGCCAAATGCCGACGATCGCGGCGAGCATTGTAATGAGTAGATACGTTATCAGGAATGGGAGCCAGCCCACCGCGACAATGCCTCCTATTAGAATTGCTGCCACCGCAATATTTGTAGCCATTGCGCTGAGCCAGTATTTGAAGCCAGCGCGCAAATATCCTACCGGCAGGCGGTGGTGGAAGAGAAATATGAAAATTGGCCCCACCCCGAACAAGACGAACGGATTGCGATAGAGCCGGTAAGCGAGGCGGCCCGCAAACGAACGGGAATTATACTCCTCAACTGTCAGCGTCATGATATCCCCGATGCCGCGGCGGTCGAGGTTTCCGTGGGTGCTATGATGTATAAGATGCGACCGCTTCCAGAGATCATAAGGCGTTAGGGTCAAAACGCCGATGATACGCCCTGTCCAATCATTAGCGCGTTTCGATTTGAAGAATGCGCCATGCGAACAATCATGCTGGATCATAAAAAGGCGGACCAAAAAGCCTGACGCCGCAGCGCTGATCAAAACAGTTAGCCAATAGCTAATGCTGGTCGACCAGACCGCTGCGGCCCAGAGGAGCAAAACTGGTCCCAGCGTAACGGCCAGTTCAAACAGGCTTAAAGCTGTCGAGGGGCGCCGATATCTGGCCAATATTGCGACCCAATTGCGGGCAGGAGCGCGGTTCGCGTCAGAGGTGATAGAGTTGGACGCATGTTTCATTAGCGGACCTTTCTTGGCCGTCATTGGTGCGATGGGTGCCGGGTCGATGGCCGACCGCTCATTCGGGGGACATTGCCGGACTGCGCGCGTGAACCGGCATGAGACGCCCTTTCAATTCGGCCGAGGCGCGTTTGACTGTGTTTGCACCAGCAGCGATGCAGTGCCTTTTGTGCTTAAAGTCGAACAGACCGACCTTCGCTTCATAGTCAGGGGTCAAAACCAGATCAGCGTGTTCATAGCGCGACCTCGAAAAGGCGTTGTGCGTAATTTCTACAGACCGTAGGAAGACATCTAGACCATTTCTGGGAGAGTAATCGTCAAGGCGTTGCCCGGGATCGATAATGATGACGCAATCAACACCTGCGTTTCTGACAATGTCCACCGGCGAACTGTCTGAATAGCCGCCATCGATGAGTATGTGCGGGCCTTCTCTGAAAGGCGGTAGGATACCGGCCAGTGCTGAGCTGGCGTAAACCGCATCGACGGCATTTCCCTTTTCCTTGATGACCCTTTCACCAGTCAAAATATCAGTCGCAGTGATAAGCGTTTGAACGCGGCCCTGTTCAAGGTTTTTGCCAAGCGTCAGATCTTCAATCACCGAGCGACCCCAACTGACTGTATGCTCTCCGATGCCCCAACCAAAGGCCAGTGACCGCAACTCGCGGCCAGCCAATGCAAAATTTTTGACTTTTTTGGTCACACCTCGCGCTTTAAAGTCGGGTAGAATTGGAACCCCTGAGACATCCATTTCAAGAAGATCACGATACCAGTTTGAGTTCAGCGAATAGGTCGCCGCGACGAGGGCGCCGATCGATACCCCGGCAATAACGCTTGGGAAATATCCAAGATTATTCAGCGCCCTTAGCGCTCCGACATGAGCCATTCCGCGCGCGCCGCCACCTGCGAGAACGAGGCCAAAGCTTTTATGTTGCATTTTACCTCCTTCAGGCTGGATAAGTCTGCGTTATTTGAGATCCAAACGTTTGGTGGTCGCCTGTTCTGCGACCTGCCGGCTTTGACAGATCGCAGGTTAAGATGGCTAAGGTCGTAGATCTTTGGACTGAGATTGTGCGGTGTTCTCCATGCGTCCCCAACGCGGCCAGAAGCGCGGTGTAACCGCAGCGTAGGCGCGATATTCGTCACCAAACATAGCTTCGGCGTCCTTTTCCTCTTTCAAAGCAAGGCGGATATACATGTACACGAGAATAGGGAACATGATCAGCGTCAGTATCGTTGGCCACTGCAGCAGGAAGCCGAACATGATCAACACGAACCCGGCATATTGCGGGTGTCGCATACGGGCGTAAATGCCGGTTTTGGCGAGTTTGCCGCTGCGAAGTGCGCCGTGCAGGATCGGCCATCCCCATGACAGAACACTAAAGCCCAGCAAAATGAAGCCAAGGCTTGCGAAGTGGAACGGGCCAAAATGTGGATTGCCTTTCCAACCGAAAATCATCTCCCAGAAATGCCCGGAATCATGGGCAAACCAATTGACATCAGGAAATTGAGATTCAAGCCACGGCGAGAGGAAGTAAATCGAAAGTGGGAACCCGTACATTTCGGTAAAGAGAGCGATTACGAAGCCACTGAATGCGCCAAATGATGTCCAATCTTTTGATTTGGACGGTTTGGCGAAACTGAATGCAAAGATGATGAAGATGGCAGAGTTCAGGATTACCAGAAACCAGAGACCATATTCGGAATGGGCCATATTTTCACTCATTGTTTTGTCCTCCAGTCATCATCGTCATCAAGTTCGGAGGGGCTTTGATTTCCGTGACCTCCATGACCGCCCATTGAGCCGTGCATGAAGAAGTGCATGCCGCCGCATAGGAGTAGGAAGCTGACAAGGAAGACCGCATCTCCTGGAATATGAGCGCGATGTTCATAGAGTAACAGAAAGCCAATCGCACCTGCGAAAACCAAAATGGGAAGCCAAAATCGGCCGCCCTTTGGCCGATGGTCATCATGATTAGAATGGTCGTGCATAGTGATCGCTCCTAAGGTGAAATCAGAACGGACGGGGGCCGCGGTCTGGAGGTGATGTCTTTGCTACGCGGCTCCGGCTCGAAGGCCTCAAACCAATGAGCTGGGCCAAAAAAATGAAACTGATTAGCAGCCAGTCTTGCCGGCTTAAATGTCCCATATGATCCAGAACGATTAGCGCCAGGGCCCCGATACTGAGAGCTCTCAGCCAGAGCGTTACAATCCCAAACCCTTGAACAGTCCTGCGCATCGTCATATCGACACCCGAGATCGCGACAGCTTGAGAAGTTGGGCGTTGATCGCGCAGATCACGGTGCTGGCCGACATAAATACCGCACCGAGCGCAGGCGTCAGGATGATGCCCCAAGGGAAAAACAGGCCTGCCGCCGCAGGAATAGCGAACGTGTTGTAGCCGGTTGCCCAGGTAAGGTTCTGCATCATTTTGCTGTATGTCGCGCGGGCGAGCTCAATGATCGCCACGACATCTGACGGGCTGGAACGGACAAGAATGATGTCGGCGCTCTCAATCGCGACATCTGTGCCAGCCCCGATTGCGATCCCGACATTCGCCTGGGCGAGTGCCGGTGCATCGTTGACCCCGTCACCCGTCATTGCCACGAACAGGCCGCGAGATTGAATCTCACGAACCTTGGCCGCTTTTTGTTCGGGAAGAACTTCGGCGATAACTTCATCAAGACCGATTTCCTGGCCAACCCACTCTGCGACCTGCTGATTATCGCCAGTGAGCATGATGCACTGAATGCCCATGGCTTGAAGCATCAGGATGGCTTTTGCGGATTCTTCACGAATGATATCAGCTAACGCGATCGCTCCTGCGAGCTTGTCATCGATAAGCACGAAGACGACCGTCTTGCCCTGAGCGCTCATGGTTTCGAATCGAGGATCATCCATTTCAAGGCCCTGATCCCTCAAATAGCCTGGGCTGACGACTTTTACGTCGCGGTTTTTGACCACGCCTTCCGCGCCCTTGCCCGGGATCGCCTTGAACTTGTCGACGCCCCATGCTTGAGGCGCATCGCGTACGATGCCTTGGGCGATAGGGTGTTCTGAATGCGCCTCAATCGACGCAGCATAGGTGACAATGTCGTCGTCTGAGAATGTGGTATCAAAAACCAACGTGTCGGTGATCCCGAACTCGCCTTTGGTGAGCGTGCCAGTTTTGTCGAAGATAATCGCATTGATATTTCGGGCTTCTTCAAATGCCGTTCGATCCCGAATGAGCAATCCATTGGTGGCCGCGATGGCGGTCGACCGCGCGACAACAAGCGGTACGGCCAAACCAAGCGCGTGCGGGCAGGCAATGACCATCACGGTGACTGCGCGTGCCATGGCGAAGGCAAATCCCTGATCGGTGAATAGCGTCCAGAAAAGTACAGTCGATAGCCCGCCACCGAGCGCTATGAATGTTAGCCACTTAGCTGCTGTGTTGGCGAGATCCTGAGTTTTGGATTTACTGGCTTGCGCGTCCTTTACGAGCTTGATGACGCTCGACAGGAATGTCTCATCACCGGTTTTGTCGACCCGGATTGTCAGCGAACCTTCGCCATTGATCGATCCACCGATGACTTCAGCGTCCACGCTCTTAAAAATTGGCTTAGACTCGCCGGTCAGCATGGACTCATTCAAAGACGACTCGCCTCTGGTGATGATGCCGTCGGCGGGAACTTTCTCGCCTGGTTTGATCAGCAAATGCTCGCCGCCTATCAGCGTCGATACCGACACGTCGGTGACAGTGCCGTCATCGGCCACAAGGTGGGCCTCGTCCGGCATTAGGCTGGCCAGTTTTTCCAAAGCTCGGCCCGCGCCAAGCACAGATTTCATCTCAATCCAGTGACCAAGCAGCATCACAGCGATCAGCGTTGCGAGTTCCCAGAAAAAGGTCTCATCGCTTCCGATTGCGACCATGCCGATGGAATAGGCGTAAGCGGCGGTGATCGCGACCGAGATTAAGGTCATCATGCCGATATCGCGGGCAGTGATCTCTCGCACGAAGCCTTTTAGGAATGGCCAACCGCCATAGAAAAAAACAAGGCTTGAAAGACCTGCCAGAACATAGCTGTCGCCGGGAAACTGCAATGCCTCTTGTAAGCCAAGCCAGCTCTGGATCATCGGCGCTAAAGCCAGGATGGGGACGGTTGCTACCAGTACAACCCAGAACCGCCGACGATAATCGGCAATCATGCCTTCATGGTTGTGGCCTTCATGGGGGGCTCCATCCGCGCGCTTGTGGTCGGCGGGAGAGGCTGGGCTGGGGCGATGGGTGTGAGCGGAGTGGTCCATGGGAAAAGTCTTTATTTGCTAAGTCAGGCTTTGCGGGACTGGTGGGAGGCCGCACTCTGCGCGTTGATGGCAGTCGGGACGCTGGGGTTGGCATATCGATGAGGGTCTAGTTTGAAGGCTAAGTGACAGCCGGTGGCGCAAAAGAAGTAGGCCCATCCGGCATGCTGCTCGGACGCACAAGCGTCTTCTAGGGCGATTGTCTTGCGGCAAACAGGATCTTCGACGGTCATGATTTTTGTCCATCCTTCATACAATCCACCCCAACGACATGCGGTATTTTGCTGGTCAAACTGTTGGCGGGAAACAGGGCCATCTTTCTGGATTTTCTGACCTCAAGCGTTCGTCGGAGCAGGGATTTGGTCGCGGCTGCATTTGGTGGCTTTTTGGCATTCAATCGGAGGGAATGGCTGGCATTTATTTGTCGCGCGAAGGGCTCACCATGTGATTTGGCTGTCTTGGCCTGCGAGGTGATCGCAAAGTGCGGGTTTGCATCCTGAATGCGCGTCGTCGGCGCCCAGGCGAGACTGCATGTGTTAGCAATGCCGACAAGCAGCACGGTTTTCTCACCAGTATTACAATCAGGTGTGCTCACATTCAGCTCCTTGGAGAGTAGTACGTGCGCAAGGTCGCCGCCCCTCACGAAAGCGTTCGCGAGAGACGGCGTACCCTGACAACCGGCGCCGGGGTTCATGGGGGGAGGGATGCACCGGGTCAGGATGGGATATGGGCCGGCGTGAGCGCGGCACCTTTTATGGGCGGGCTTGAGCCTGCCGTAGCATTCAGGACAGCGTAACCTAAAATGTAGATCATGAGACTGCCTGACTAATCTGTACAGGGGCGGTTTGAAGCATGGCCCGTCCGTCCCGGGCGATGATCGTGGCTTCGTCGGTGTGCACCGTTTCGACAATCACAGAACTATCCGGCTTTGAAATGCACGCTTCGCCCAAATCATTGGCATTGGCGTCAAATTCGATTCCGTAGAGGTCGCCAAGCGGCTCGCATATGGCGGCGCGAATCGACGGAACGTGTTCGCCAACACCTCCGGTGAAAATGATCCGATCGACACCGCCCATTGCGGCGATCAAAGCGCCGGCGTGCTTGCGCGCTTGATAGGCAAATTGCTCAAGTGCGTCGCTGGCGCGCGGGTCATCTGTTTTGAGCAGAGTTTTAACATCGCCGGTCAGACCCGAAAGCCCAAGTAAGCCTGCGCCGTAATAAAGCTGGTCTTGCAAGACTGACGGGGCCAGGTGTTTTTCCAGGATCAGGTATAAGATTAGCCCGGGATCAACATCTCCACTTCGGGTCGTCATAGGTAATCCCGATAGCGCTGAGAACCCCATGCTTGTGTCTACGGTTCGGCCATTCTCGATGGCGGCCATACTCGCGCCTGCGCCAAGGTGCGCGACGAGCAAACGTTGCCTGGACGCGGCGGCGCCGGCGCGCGCGGTGAGATCTTCGACAATGAATGCGTAGGAGAGTCCATGGAAGCCAAAACGACGAACCATTGGGTCCTCCATGCCTGGTGGTAGTCCTGTGCGTTGGGCCGCAATTGGCATGTCCGCATGAAAGCTTGTGTCGAAACAGGCATATTGCAGCGCATTGGGTAAACGCCGACGCGCTGCAACGACGCCGTCTAGGTTGGCAGGCATGTGCAGCGGCGCCAATGGGATCAGTTTTCGTAGGTCCGCCTCGATTCTAGGCGTCAGGCGTTGGGCTTGGGTGTAGTGCGGACCACCATGTACAACCCGGTGTCCCACAGCAGAAATGCCGCCAAGATCAACATGCATGGTCATCAACTGAAAGAAAGTCTCCAGAGCAACCGCATGGTTGATGCAGCTGACGCGTTCATCCCACAGCAGCTCGCCATAAGCGGTCTGCGCCACTGTTCTCGCCTCTGATGTGCCTATGCCAGTCACTACGCCGGACATTGTCTTGACGACGTCGTCGGCGATCCGAAAAAGCGCAATCTTCAGGCTTGATGACCCAGAGTTGAGGGTTAGGACACGATGACTTTCGCCCTGAGAGTGGATGTGGCCGCTCATCGTTTGACCGCCTCGCCGACCGCGACAACCAGCAGGCTCGGACGGTCATATGGCCAGCCAAATGCATTATAGAACATGGCGTCGCGAAATCCGCGCACCTGAGTGAGGCTAGCATTTGCCCGACCAGCACACGTTTTATCTGCATTGTGAGGTGTTATGGTAGTTGCGCTTAGATTGTCTGACATGGTCGTCTCCTCCAACTGGCGGGGGTCTTGCTCAGCCAGCACAGTTAAAAGGCCTTCTATTTGGCCGTTACAAACAAGGACGCGCGAAACGGATCGGCGTTACACTGAACGCTTTGATCGCGTGTCAGGGGGCAACCTTGCTAGGCAGTTCCGGCAAGGCAGCTGATTGAACGCGTTTTCGCATGTCGTCAGCACCTGGACAGGCGCATTGAAAATACCCGTGTTCGATGCACGTCAAACAGGTTTGTTCGAGGCGTTCACGCATCGCTTTACGCGCGCGGTGAAGTTTCACCCGCAGCGCATTTTCCGACAAGCCGAGATCGTGCGCGATAGCCGTTCGGTCTTCACCGATAAGGTCAGCTCGCCAGATCAGATCCGCATAGGCAGGGTTGAGTGTCGGCAGCATTTTGTAGAGGCAGGCACAGATGACGAAGTCGATTTCATCCTCGTCGAACAAGAGGACGGCCTCTGCGGCGTAGGTTCCCAACGCCTTGTCCGTACGCGTTTTCGCACGAAAATGATCGGCGATCGTGGAACGAAGAATCTGAGATAACCAGCCTCTAAGCCTGTCTTCGTCCTTGAGGTCATCGAAACGGGTCAGGGCTTTCACATAGAATTCCTGCAGCACATCCTTGGCGTCTGCGTCATTGCGCAATTTTCGCTTCAAAAACCGAAACATATCCTGGTGTGACTCGATCAGCGCGGCTTCAATGACGCGTTTGCGGCGCTCTGAAAGGCTTAGGTCGGAGGTCATAATTGAATGTCGTTCCAGACTGTTGGGCTTGTGAACCATGATACGCATACAGAGTTCATCTCCCTTAAATCCGAGCAGAATTTCAGATCTTTTTACGGAGCGATCTCTTCGATCGCTTCGCCCGCTCCAATTTTTCTCTTTTAAAATCAAAAAATATTCACAATAAACGGTTGGCTAGGCGACTCTGATCGCGCCGTCAGCGCGCCGGTCGCTCGAGCTTGGTGGGGGCTCCGCTCCCAACGCGCTCGCCACATCTCAAACTATGGACTATGAAAGGGCTAGACTCTCGAAATGAATGAGGGACTGAAGGGGCTCAGGTCACCTGGTATGGAGCGGATAACGGTCCAATGTTACGAGCGAGCATATTTGAGATAGAAATTGTATAGACTCAACGCCGACGGAGTCCCGAGCGCGCTGTTATTATTAAATTTTGTGTTCATGTCGACGCGCTGCACACGCGTCAAATGCCTAAATTCGCGAATGCGCTGTGCGCCAATCTATTGGGGCGATGATCATAGACTAAACCTTTCATTAAGAGGAATAGAGGAAATTTTGCAGGATAGACTGCTGAGCCTTTGCGTAAGCCCGCGCGCTATTTGATCAAAAGACCCGCCGGGAAGGGTTTGAAACCGGATTTGAACGATGACGAGATCAATTATTCTATTGACCGGCGCACGCGAAGTTCCCTTCTTTGAGGAATTCTTGTTGGAGCGGAATCGGAAGTTGCAAATTCTTGCAGCTTATAACGCAGAGGATTTGGCC
>CAYGKE010000073.1:0-2335 GCA_964350465.1 uncultured Hyphomonas sp. | reverse complement strand
ACTGATCTCATTTTTAACCGATATTATTGTGCCTCGAACTTTGCTGTCCAAGCTTAAACTGACCCCATACAATATCCACCCGGCACCGCCAGAATTTCCCGGCTCCCATGCTGATAGTTTTGCTATCTGGGAAGGCGCGGACACATATGGGGTCACAGCCCATGAAATGATGCCTTCGGTCGACAGCGGTCCGATTGTGGCGGTTTGCCGATTTCCAATGCCCGAACGTCCGGAGCGAGTTGCATTGTCCGATTTTGCCTATTCCAAAGCTGTGGAAGTGTTTGCCGTGGTGGCGGCCCATTGCGCTCAATGCGATGATCCGATGCCGCCAGTACCGAACGAATGCTGGTCTGGCCAAAAGCGAACGCGAGCCCAGTTTAGAGCTTTATGCGACTCCCTTCCTAATTGGTCTGAAGAGGACGCACAGCGTTTAAAACGGGCGTGTGGTCCTGACCTCAATTCCATTCAGGCCGGTTAAAAGAATTGCCGTTTGATGGAATGAGGCTTGCCTTTCGAATTAGGACGCTTTGAAAGTTTTGTGCGGTGTGGGGCACGATGGCTTCTGAACTGCCAGTATGGCGCAATAGGGTCTATATTGTGCCGGCGTGAGAGAGCGCGTGGATACAGCTCGTGGATCACGACGCATCACACCAATCGTGAGAAATCGAAAAGATGGTTCACCCTCATTTCTGGGTAACGCTTCCGCGGATTTCAGACGGGGGGCAGACCGCCAAAGTGTAATGGTTCAGGGGCAGGGGCGTCTTATCCGTATCAGATCCAATAGCGAGCACGCCGCGCTACGCAGCGTTGCCGCCGAACCAGAAGGACGTCGCTGATGAGTCTATGGAGCACAATCGCCAGAAATCGGCTTAAGCATTCTATTCACCAGGGACGGCTCGAGGTTGTATTTCCAGATGGCAAGACAGCCATTTTTGGTCAGCACTGCGAAGATCCGGTTCGCATAGTCGTTAAATCGGAATCCTGGCTTCGCCGTATCCTGCTTGATCCGGAATTACAGATCGGCGAGGCCTATATGGAAGAGGGACTGATCCTGGAAACCGGCGATCTGTATGATTTGCTGGATCTGTTCTGGGTGAACATGCTGTCTAAAGGCGGCGCGAGCGCAGCGCTGCCATCCTTCCTTAGAAAGACGTTTCGGGCGGTTGCGCAGTTCAATCCACAAAAACGATCCGCACGCAATGTGGCGCACCACTACGATATCGGAAACGATCTATACCGCCTCTTTCTCGATGACGACATGCAATACTCTTGCGCGTATTTTCCAGAGCCGCAGACACCCCTGGACGATGCCCAGCAGTACAAGAAGGATCACATCGCTCGCAAACTTTTTTTGAAGCCCGGAGACCGTGTGCTTGATATCGGGTGCGGGTGGGGCGGGCTTGCCATGCATCTGGCCAAACGCGAGGATGTTTGCGTTCACGGTGTGACTTTATCTTGTGAACAACACTGCCTGGCTCAGGAGCGTGCCGACTCCGCAGGGCTCAGCGACCGCGTCGATTTCGAACTTAAAGACTATCGCAACTTGACCGGCGAGTACGACAAGATCGTCTAGGTTGGCATGTTCGAACATCTCGGCGTGCCCCACTACCGCGAGTATTTCGATCAGATTGCTGCCCGGCTCGGCGAGAATGGCACAGCGCTCATTCATACGATTGGGCGCTCACCTGGACCAGGGGCGACCAATCCGTGGATCGCTCGTCATATCTTTCCAGGGGGCTATATTCCAGCACTCTCGGAAATCGTGCCGGTGATCGAGAAAGCCGGACTTGTGGTTCTGGATATTGAGATCCTGCGCTTGCACTATGCTGAAACGCTGAAAGCTTGGCGGAAGCGTTTTCTGAGCCGAAGCGATGAGGCTGAAGTGCTTTATGATGCGCGTTTTGTGCGGATGTGGGACTTTTATCTTGTCTGCAGCGAACTCTCATTTCGCCATGGTTTTCATAATGTCTTCCAAATTCAGCTGGGAAGAAAACAGGATGCCGCACCATTGACGAGGGACTATCTTTATCCGTCAGAGCAAGCTCGTCCGGCCATAAGGCAAGTCTCTCCGGCCAATGATGAAAGGGCTCGCGCAAATGCCAAATAAAGATCCCGCCGCAACCGGCATTTCCAAGAAGGATTATAAACGCCGGTTGCGTGCGCTGCAGGTTGAACTGGTTAAGATCCAACGCCGCGCGATCATGCATGGTCATCGTATACTGGTGATCTTCGAAGGGCGCGATGCTGCCGGGAAGGACGGCGTAATTAAGCGCATTTCTGATCATCTCAGTCCCCGTGATACACGCATTATTGCGCTCGGAAAACCATCCGACCG